>CAXTPG010000088.1:0-18853 GCA_964246015.1 uncultured Acetobacteraceae bacterium | reverse complement strand
CCACCCCGATCGACGCGCCCAGCACGGCCACGGTGGCCAGCAGGAGCTTACGCATCAAAAACCTCCTCAAAACGCCGCTAGACGGCGGATAACTAAGGCCTCGCCCCGTTCTCCCCCGACATCCGCCCCAAAGGCGGGATGGCGTGACGGGCGAGGCAGCCAGACCTGGGCAGAGTATTGCCAAGCCCCGGCGGCCCCCGCAATCGTGAACGTGGGGCAGCCATGGCAATCGCGAAACACTGTGGCGGTTGTGCCACAAAGCCCCGCTCACCCCGCCAACGCCCCGATCGCCCCAGCCCCCGCCACCCATCGCGGCAGCCGGCGCGCCGTCCGCCCATCCACCCCGCCCAGCGCAAGCACCGGTCCACCACTCCGCCGCGCCAGCCGCGCCCAACGCGTCGCCCCCAACCCGCCCGCCCCCGGGTGCGACCCCGTCGCAAACGCCGGCGACAGGAACACGCACGCCGCACGCCGTCCGCGCACCACCTCCGCCGCGTCATGCGCCGACGCCGTGCAGAACCCCGCCCCAACCCCCCGGCCGCCCCGCAGATGCCGCCCCGCCCCCGGCACCCGGATCGGCAACCCCGCCACCACCAGCACCGCCCGACGCTGCCGGCACGCCCGCGACACCGCCCGGCCCAGCGCCGCCCGGCCCGCCACGCCGTCATGCCGGAACACCACCCCGCACAACCCCCGCGGCAGCCGCAACACCGCCGCGACCGGATCCGCCACCCGGCCGCCATCCGTGAACAGCCACAACGGGGGCAGGGCAGGGGCCACGTGCCGCCGCCGCGACTTGACCGCCCGCGCCCAGGCGACAAGCCTCATGTCCATGTCGAACCCCCCCTCCGATATCGCCACCCGCCTCGCCACCATACAGGCCCGAATCGACGCGGCACTCCACGCTGCCGCCCGTCCCCCCGGCGCCGCCCGCCTGGTCGCCGTGTCCAAGACCCACCCGGCCCAGGCCGTCGAACAGGCCATCGCCGCCGGCCAGACATGGTTCGGCGAGAACCGCGTCCAGGAGGCCGCAGCCAAGTTCCCCGCCCTCCGCCCCTTACACCCCGCCCTCCGCCTCCACATCATCGGCGGCCTCCAGACCAACAAGGCCCGCGACGCCGTCCGCCTCGCCGACACCATCGAATCCCTCGACCGCCCCCGCCTCGCCGACGCCATCGCCGACGCCGCCCAGAAAGAAGGCCGCTGCCCCGACCTGCTCGTCCAGGTCAACGTGGGCGACGAACCCCAGAAGGCCGGGATCCCGACCGCCGAGGCCGACGCTTTCATCGAAGCCTGCGCCACCCGCTTCGGCCCGGCCCTGCGCGGACTCATGTGCATCCCACCCGCCGAAACCGACCCCGGCCCCCACTTCCGCTGGCTCGCCGAACGCGCCGCCGCCCACGGCCTCCTCACCCTGTCCATGGGCATGTCCGCCGACTTCGAGCGCGCCATCGCCCAAGGCGCCACCCTCGTCCGCGTCGGATCCGCCATCTTCGGATCCCGCCCCACCCCCATCGCCGAAAACCCGAACCCCCAAGCCTGAAAAATCGAGCGATTTCAAAGGCAAGCCTTCGATGGGGTTCCAGGGGGCAAAGCCGCTCTCACAGAAATCACAACGTCAACCCTTCCTGACCGAACACAACTTGCTTTCACATGAACGTGATCACAAAGGTGACACGGAAGGAAAGCGGCGCGCCTGATCGTCCGCAGGTCACACGATCGTGAGTCACACCAGCCTCACCCCACCCCTGCCCGCAGCCCCGCCAGACATCCCCGGCGTCATCGCCATGTCGCTCACCCACGCCCCGGCGCCCCGGCACATCGGCCTCCACGCCGCCATGCTCGGCCCGCCCGCCCCCATCGCCGCCGGACGATGCCTCCGCCGACCCGGCATCCTGCCGGACCGCCCAACCCCCGACATCGAGACGGACGGCGGCGCGGACGCCGACCTGACCGACGCCGCCCCCCACGACCAGTTCGGCGCAGCCTTCCTCGACACGATCGGCGGACCCGGCGCCAAAGCCACCGCGGCCGCCGTCTCGACCGGTTTCGCGATCTCCGGACCACCCGTCGCCGGCTTCGCCAAGGCCGCCTACCTCGCCGGCGCGCTGCTGGCCGGCGGCATCGGCGCAGGTGCCGCACTCGTAAACACGCAGATCTCGGCCCCCGGAGCCGCCACCCCGTTCCAGCCCGCGACGACACGACAATCCGCCAACGACCCACTCGTCCCGCAACCCGGCGCCACGGCATCCGCCGTCACCATCGCCAGCCTCGTCGACGCGGCCGCCCCGGACCCCGCAGCCGGCGCCCGGCAAGACACGGCCGCCACCACCGCGGCATCGAGGCTCGAATCCGTCTTCGGCACGCCGGGTCCCGCGCCGCCCCTCCTGTCGCAATCCGGCGACGGCCTCGTCCCCGCCGGCCACGCACCCGGCACACCCGGCCCGCCACGCTCACCCCAGGCCCCGGGGGTCAGCACCATCAACGCCCTCTACGCGACCCAGGACGTCATCGACGTGCCGGAACCCGCCAGCCTGCTCGTGCTGCTCCCGGCCGCCGCCGCCGCCCTCCTCAGCCGCCGCCGAGCACCTTCCCGGAAGCCCCGCTGAGCTCCCCCAGCTTCGCCCCCTGCGCCACCCGGTCCTGCGTCGCCAGCCCCCGCGCCTGCGTCTCGATCGCCCGCCGGGCCTCCGCCTCCGCCTCCCCCGGCGGCAGCACCAGCACCCCCGTATCGTCGCACAGCACCGCATCCCCCGGCATCACCACCGCCCCCCCGATGCAGACCGGCATGTTCAACCGCCCGCCCATATCCAGGATCCGCGTCGTGATCGGCGCCATCCCCCGCGCCCACATCGGGAAATCCGAGGTCTCGATCTCCTCCAGATCCGTGCAAGGCCCATCCACCACCCCGGCCTTCGCTCCCGCCGCCTTCGCCGCCACCGTCACTCCCCCGCCCCAGCACGCATACCGGTCATCCCCCAGCCGATCCACGACCAGCACGTCCCCCGGCCGCAGCAGACCCAGCGCATGGTGCAGCAGCGTCGAATCCGGCCCCGGGATCGCGAGCGTCACCGCCGTCCCCGCCACCCGCCGCTTGCGCAGCAGCGGCTGGATCCGCCGGTCGCAGAACCCCCACCACCGCCAATGACCCACCGTCGCCGTCTCCGTCTGCTCCAGCAGCGCCACAACCTCCGCACTGATCTGCGACGGCATCGCCCCGATCTCGTATCGCGCCATGTTCAACTCCCTCCTGCCGCAACGCCCGGCCACGTCCCGCCACGCTACGACGCGCCTCCCTTGCACTGGAAGCCCCGCCCGGACTAATCCTTCCGCACCGCAGCGAACCCAGCGATCCCTGCCCCCATCCCGCCCCCTCTTGACGCGGTAGCGAGCCACACAATGCCCAACTCTTCCCGCCAGGTGGCCGTTTGACCACGGCAGCGCCCGGGACGGAGCGCGAACGTCTTCGCGCCGCCGCCCTCGTCGGCGTGCTCGGCATCGTCTATGGCGACATCGGCACCAGCCCCCTCTACGCCCTCAAGGCCAGCCTCACCCACTTCACCGGTGTCGGCGTCGGCCGCCCCGAGATCTTCGGCGTCCTCTCCCTCATCTTCTGGTCCCTCATCCTCACCGTCACCATCAAATACGTCCTGCTGGTCATGCGCGCCGACAACAACGGCGAAGGCGGCATCCTCGCCCTCATGGCCGTCGCACAGCGCGGAACCCGGGGCGCCCGCACGCGCCAGGTCCTCGGTCTCGTCGGGATCGCCGGCGCCGGGCTCTTCTTCGGCGACGGAGTCATAACCCCCGCCATATCCGTCCTCTCCGCGATCGAAGGGCTCGAGGTCGTCTCACCCGAGTTCAAGCGCTTCGTCCTCCCCCTCTCCGTCGTCGTCATCGTCGGCCTGTTCGCCGTCCAGGTCCGCGGCACCGGCAGCATCGGCCGCCTCTTCGGACCCGTCATGGCCGTCTGGTTCGTCGTCCTCGCCGCCCTCGGCATCGCCCAGATCGTCCAGAACCCCGCCATTCTCAATGCCCTCCTGCCCCACCACGCCGCCCGCCTCTGCCTCTCCCACGGCTGGCTCGCCTTCGTCACCCTCGGCTCCGTCGTGCTCGCCGTCACGGGCGCCGAGGCCCTGTACGCCGACATGGGCCACTTCGGCGCACGGCCCATCCGCGTCGCCTGGTCGTCCTTCGTCCTCCCCTGCCTCGTCCTCAACTATTTCGGCCAGGGCGCCCTCGTGATGGCCGACCCGGCCGCCCTCGAAAATCCCTTCTACCTCCTCGCCCCCGAAAAACTCCGCCTTCCCATGGTCGTCCTCTCGACCGCCGCAACCGTCATCGCAAGCCAGGCCCTCATCTCCGGCGCATACTCCGTCGCCCGCCAGTGCATGCAGATGTCGTTCCTCCCCCGCATGGTCGTCCGCCACACCAGCACCACCGAGGAAGGGCAGATCTACATGCCCCAGGTGAACGTCGCCCTCGCCGTCGGCGTCCTCATCCTCGTGCTGTCCTTCCGCAGCAGCGAGGCCCTCGCCTCCGCCTACGGCATCGCCGTCACCGGCACCTTCCTCTGTACCACCGTCCTCGCCGTCGTCGTCTTCCGCCGCCGCTACAACTGGTCCCGCTTCGCCGCCCTGTCCGTCTTCGGCCTCCTCTTCGCCGTCGACAGCCTCTTCTTCGCCGCCAACGCCCTCAAGATCCCCGAAGGCGGCTGGGTCCCCCTCCTCCTCGGTGGCGCCATCGTCGCCATGATGACCTCCTGGCACCGCGGCCGCGAACTCATGCTCGCCCGCTGGAAACAGGACAGCCTCCCCCTCGCATCCTTCCTCAAACGCCTGCCGCAGTCCCGCACCGTCCGCGTCCCCGGCATCGCCGTCTTCCTCACCGGCAACCCCGACTACGTCCCCGCCGCCCTCCTCCACAACCTCAAGCACAACAAGGTCCTGCACGACCGCGTCCTCTTCGTCACCGTCCAGAACCTCGACGTCCCCGAAGCCGGCGCCGACCAAAGGACCGAGGTCGCGGAACTCTCCCCCGGCGTCCACCGCATCACCCTCCGCTACGGCTTCATGGAAAGCCCCAACATCCCCCGCGCCCTCGAACAGCTCGCCACCAGCGACGGCCCGGCCGGGGTCCAATACGACCCCATGCAGGCCAGCTTCTTCCTCGGCCGCGACGTCCTCGTCCGCGCCATGGTCCCGAAGCTCCCCGCCTGGCGGCTCTTCCTCTTCCTCCTCATGGCCCGCAACGCCGCCCCCGCCACCGAATTCTTCCGCATCCCCAGCGACCGCGTCGTGGAGCTTGGCGTCCGTGTCGCCATCTAGAACTCGCACCCGCGCTCGCGCGTTCCCGTCCATCGGGGCAACTCAGGGCGGACGATGACCAAGGTGACACTCTTGCTGGCCAAAGGCCCGGACAGGCCGGAAGGCGATCTGCACGATCGCCTGGTCATGAACCTCTGCCTCACCCCAAAGGGCCAGCTCGACCTCTCCGCCTACGAAACCGCCCCCGAACCCTGGCTCGCCGCCCGCGACCGCAACGGCGCCGGCACCCGCGACCTGGAAGTCATCCGCATCGACGAAGGCTGGGCCCTCCAAAGCACCAACAGCATGGACGACCCCATCTGGATCTTCGAAGGCCACATCTTCCGCCCCGGCGAACTCGTCCGCCTCCAACGCCCCGACGGCGAAGACCTCCTCTACCGCATCGTCGCCAGCGAATCGTAACACCCCCCGTAGCGCCGGCGTCCCCCCATCACCCCTCGTAGCGCCGGCGTCCCGCCGGCCCCCCCACCCTACTCCCCGAACCCCACCCCTCGTAGCGCCGGCGTCCCGCCGGCCCGCCCCCACCCCTACTCCCCGAACCCCATGACCAGCTCCCGCGTCCGCCCCGCATCCGACTGCTTCATCACCTGCCACGTCAGCCGCTGGCAATCGTCGATCGTCGTCCCTCGCACCGCCTGCTTCACCCGCGGCACCGCCGACGCATTCGTGCTGAAGCTCCGGATCCCCAACCCCAGCAGCAGCGGCGTCATCGACGGGTTCGCCGCCATCTCCCCGCACACGCTCACCGGAATCCGGTGCCGCCCCGCCGCCTCCACCGTGAACTGGATCAGCCGCAGCATCGCCGGATGCAGCGGATCGTACAGGTCCGCGACATCCGTCTCCCCCCGGTCCACCGCCAGCGCATACATGCACAGATCATTGGTCCCGATCGCGAAGAACTCCGCCTCCGCCGCCAGCGCATCCGCCGAAAGGGCCGCCCCCGGCGTCTCCACCATGATCCCCAGCGGCGGCAGCACCTTCGGCAACGCCTCCCCCCGGTCCCGCAACCGCTGCGCCACCCGCTCATAGATCGCCCGCGCCGCCCGGACCTCCGCCACGTTCGTCACCATCGGCAGCAGCACCCGCACCGGTCCCGCCGCCGCCGCCCGCAGGATCGCCGTCAACTGCACCTCCAGCAGCCCCTGCTGCCGCAGCAGCAACCGGATGCCCCGCAGCCCCAGCGCCGGGTTCGCATCCATCAGCTCCGGCACCAGCCCGGCCGCGCTCAGCGCCTCGATCTCCTTCTCGCCCCCCCAATCCAGCACCCGGATCGTCACCGGATCCCCCTGCATCGTTTCGATGACGGTTCTATAACTGTCCGCCTGCTCCTCCTCCCCCGGCACCGTGTCCCGGTTCATGAACAGGAACTCGCTCCGCAGCAGCCCGATCCCCGTCGCCCCCGACTGCGCGATCATCGGCAGTTCCACCGGCAGCTCCAGGTTCGCCTGCAGATCCACCTTCTCCCCGTCCAGCGTCACCGCCGGCAGCCGCCGCAACCGCCCCAGCCGCTGCCGCTCCCGCGCAAACGCGTCGACCGCCTTGCGCGCCGAACTCAGGCTCGCAGCCGTCGGCGAAACCACCACCACACCCGCCGACCCGTCGACCACGATCATGTCGCCCGTGTGCAGCCCCGTCAGCAGCCCCGGCGCCCCCAGCACCGAAGGCACCCCCAGCGCCCGCAGCAGGATCGCCGTATGCCCGTCCGTCCCCCCTTCCTCCGTCGCAACCCCCGCGATCCGCGCCGGGTCGATCAGCGCGGCGTCGCTGGGCCGCAACCCCTCCGCCACCAGGATCGACCCCTGCACCGAATCCGAAAAACTCCGGAACGGCGCCCGCGTCAGGTTCCGCACCAGCCGCCGCCCGATCTCCCGCACCTCCTCCGCCTGGCGCCGCGGCCCGGCCCCATCCGGCGACGCCTCCCCCTCGCCCAGCGCCGCCAGCGCCGCCGCGACCGCGTTCGCCTCCTCCATCACCGCCGTCTCGGCCGATACCAGCCGGTCCCCGATCCGCGACCGCGCCCCCCGCACCAGCCGCGACGGCCCCAGCATCTGCAGATACGCGTCCATCAGCGGCGCGATCTCGCCCTGGCTCTCCTCCGGCAGCACCGCCAGCCGCGCCCGCAGCTTCAGCAACTGCTTGCGCGACTGCACGATCGCCGACTCCAGCCGCGCCAGCTCCGCCTGGATGTCCGACGCATGAATCCGGTGCCGCGTCACAACCGCCGGCGCCTCGACCGTGCGGAACACCGGTCCGATCGCGACCCCGGCGCACGCGGGAATGCCGACGAGCCGCCGCTCAGTCTTGCTCATGGAAGCCAGCCTCGACCAGGCCGCTCAGCGCGTCCAGCGCCTCCTTCGCGTCCCACCCATCGGCCTGCAGCTCGATCGTCGAGCCCTGGCCGGCCCCCAGCATCATCAGACCCATGATCGAACGCGCCGAAACGCTCTGCCCGTCCCGCAACACCTCCACCGAGGCCCCATACCGCTCCGCCATGGTCACGAACTTCGCCGCCGCCCGCGCATGCAGCCCGCGCCGGTTCACGATCACCACCTGCCGGCTCAGCAACGTGGCGCTACCGGCCGGAACCGCCTCCGGAACGCCGTCCGACATCCTACCCCGCCGCCGTCTTCCGGCACGACGGCAGAACGTGCGACGCCGCCGCGATGTACTTCCGCCCCGCCGTCTGCGCGCAATCGACGCACTCCCCCAGCGTCTGGCTCGACCGGACCTTCGCCAGCTTCACCAGCATCGGCAGGTTCACGCCCGAAATCACCTCGACCCCGTCCCGGTTCATCATCGAGATGGCCAGGTTGCTCGGCGTCCCCCCGAACATGTCCGTCAATAAAACCACCCCATCCCCGGTATCCACCCGCCCGATACAGGCCTGGATGTCCGCCCGCCGCGACTCCATGTCGTCGTCGGGACCGATGCAGATCGTGGCGACGTTCCGCTGGGGTCCGACGACGTGCTCCATCGCGGAGCGCAACTCGTCGGCCAGACGGCCGTGGGTCACCAGCACAAGGCCGATCATGATTGCTGTTCTGTACCTTCCATAGCGTGACGCACCGGCCCAATGGCCGGCGTCGGCGTTTTCGTCAACTCGCGGTGCAACATCGTCACCTGCCACATCCGGTCGCGCCCGGCCCCCCCCAGCGCCTGCAGGATCGGAGCCAATCGCTCGATGATCCGCACCGAACGATGTCGACCGCCCGTGCAGCCCACCGCAATGGTGGCATACTTCTTTCCCTCCTGCACGAACCGCGGCAGGACAAGCTCCAGCATCCCTCGAATCAACGCATAGAACCGCTCGAAGTCCGGGTCCGCTTCGACATACCCGGCCACCGCCGCATCGCGTCCCGTCAACGGCCTCAATATGGGATCGTAATGCGGATTGCGCAGGAAACGCGCGTCGAACACCATGTCCGCCTCGCGCGGCAGGCCTGCGGGGAACGCGAACGACATCAGCGTCACCGTCATCGTGGGCCCGACCCCATCCCCCCGCAGCCCGAACCGCTCCTCGATCCGCCGCCGCAGCGCCGGCAAGGCCAGCTCCGACGTATCGACCACGATGTCCGCCACGTCCCGCAGCGCCACCATCAGCCGCGCCTCCGCCTCGATCCCGTCCGCAACCCGGCCCCCCGCCGACAACGGATGCCGCCGCCGCGTCTCCGTGAACCGGCGCTGCAGCACCGCGGGATCCGCCCACGCGAACACCATCCGCGTCCGCAACGCCGCATTGGCCCGCAACCGGTCCAGCGTCGCCACCACCGCCGCCGGGTCGAACCCCCGTGACCGCGCATCCAGCCCGATCGCCATCGGCCGCTCGCTCCGCGCGACCATCGTCTCCACCAGCCCCAGCGGCGGATTATCCACCGCCTCGTATCCCAGATCCTCCAGCGCCCGCAGGATCGACGCCTTCCCCGCGCCCGACAGCCCCGTCACCAGCACGACCGGGTTCAACCGAACGCCCCCGCAACGACATCGATCTCGCCCAGCGCGCACCGCAACGCCGCGGCCACCCGCGCCGGGGCCGACGCCTGCCCCGGGTCGATCCGCACCAGCGGCACCCCATGCCGCACCGAAGGCGTCGGCAACCGCGCGCCTTCCCCAAGCTCGACCGCAAGCACCAGCCGCGCCGTCTCGCTGAACGGCAACCGCAGGATCCCCAACCCCCGAACCTCCAGCAGCCCCGCCAACGCCGCCGGTGCCCGGGCCACCCCGTCCGCAACCTCGACCCGGTCATCCGCCACCAACGAGAACCCGTGATCCAGCAAGCGCAGCAACAGGTCGGACTTCCCCGATCCCGGTGCGCCGATCAGCAGCACGCCGGCCCCGTTCCGGGCCGCACAGCTTGCATGAAGTTGCATGTCAGGACAGGTTTTGAGCCGGTTCCCGCCGGAATGGAAGCGTCTTGTCGGACCACGCCCCTCATGCCAGCGTCCCGCCATGCTGAGCCCTGTCGACGTCGAAGCCGCGACCACCCGCCTCCGCGCCCATATCCGGCGCACACCCCTCCTCCGCCTCTCGCCCGGCGAACTCCCCGGCGGCGCCCCCGTCACCCTGAAGCTCGAGTTCCTGCAGCACACCGGCAGCTTCAAGGCCCGCGGCGCCTTCAACCGCCTGCTCACCGCATCCGTCCCCCCCGCCGGCGTCGCCGCAGCCAGCGGCGGCAACCACGGCGCCGCCGTCGCCTACGCCGCCCGGGCCCTGGGCCACGCCGCCACCATCTTCGTCCCCGCCCCCACACCCCAGGCCAAGCTCGACCGCATCGCTGCCTACGGCGCCACCATCGTCCAGGGCGGCGCCGACTACGCCGAAGCCTACGAGGCATGCCGCGCCCACCAGGCCCGCACCGGCGCCCTCGACATCCACGCCTACGACGACCCCGCCGTCCTCGCCGGTCAGGCCACCGTCGGCGTCGAGCTCATCGCCGAAGAACCCACCGTCACCCATGTCCTCGTCGCCATCGGCGGCGGCGGCCTCATCGGCGGCACCGCCGCCGCCTTCCAGGATCACCCCGCGCAGATCATCGGCATCGAACCCGAAGGCTGCCCCACCTGGCACGCCGCGAAAGCCGCCGGAAAACCCGTCCCCATCGCCACCAGCAGCATCGCCTCCGATAGTCTCGGCGCCCGCCAGCTCGGCGCCCTCTCCTACGAGATTCTCACCCGCACCAACGCCACATCCATCCTGGTCCCCGACGCCTCCATCCGCGCCGCCCAGGCCTGGCTCTGGGACCGCCTCCGCCTCATCGCCGAACCCGGCGGCGCCACCGCCCTCGCCGCCCTCCTCGGCAACCACTGGCACCCCCCGAAAGACGCCACCCCCACCATCATCCTCTGCGGCGCCAATACCGACCCAGCGTATGTTTCACGTGAAACACCGCCCCCGTAATCCCTTCACCCCGCCGGCAACCGCACCAGAAACCGCGCCCCAACCGCCCCACCATCCACCCCGGCCCGGTTCTCCGCCGAAATCCGCCCCTTCAACGCCTCGACGATCTGCCGACTGATCGACAACCCCAGCCCCGAATGCTGCCCGAACCGCTCCCCCGCCGGCCGCTCCGAATAGAACCGGTCGAAGATATGCTCCAGCTTCGAAGCCGGAATCCCGGGCCCCTCATCCTCCACCGCAATCTCCACCCAAGCCCCCACCGACCGCGCCCGCAACACGATCCGCCCATTCGCCGGCGAAAAACTCTTGGCATTCCCGATCAGGTTCCGCAGCACCTGAACCAGCCGCCCCTCCACCGCCTGGATCACCAGCGGAGTCCCCGGCAAGTCCAGCAGCATCACCGGATCCCCATCCCGCCGGGTCGCGTCGTGGATCTCCGCCAGCGTCGACAGCAACGGCGCCACATCCAGCTTCTCCGTCGCCGTCCGCGAAAGCTCCGCATCCACCCGGCTCGCATCGCTGATATCGCTGATCAACCGGTCCAGCCGCACCACGTCATCCGCGATGATCGCCAGCAACCGCCGCTGCTGCCCGGCATCCTCGATCCGCACCAGCGTCTCGATCGCGCTCCGGATGCTGCTCAGCGGATTCTTGATCTCATGCGCCACATCCGCCGCAAACCGCTCCGTCGCATCCATCCGCGCCCACAGCGCCGCCGAGCTCTCCGTCAGCGCATGCGCCAACTCCCCCACCTCGTCCGTCCGCTTCAGCAGCCCCGGCGGAACCGTCCCCGCCCGCCCCTGGCCCTCCCGCATGTCATGCGCCGCCCCCGCCAATCGCAAAATCGGCCGGGCGATCGTCAACGACAGATACCAGGACAGCGCCACCGTCAGCACCAGCGCCAGCGCGAACAGCCCCAATATGCTGATCCGCACCGTGAACAGGCTGTTGTCGACCTCCCGGGCCTCCCGGGTCAGCAGCACGATCCCCACCGTATGCCGGTTCCGCAGCACCGGCTCCGCCACCGTCACCAGCAGCCGATTATCCTGCGTGCGCCGTATATACGGAGGCATCACCCGGCCGGCATTGCCGACCGTCATGCGCAGCTCCTCCTTCACGTCCGGCTGCCACTCCGCCCCCGCCGCGTTCGGGCTGATCTCGACCACCGGCCCCTGCGACTTGTGCGGCAGAAACGCCAGCAACTTGTCGTAGACCGACCCCACCGCCCCCAGCACCCGCCCCCGATCGACCGCCGGCGGCAACGGCTCCGTCACCACCGCCCCCCCAGCCCCCGGCCGAACCCGGCTATCCGCCACCAACTGCCCATCCGGCGCATACAACCGCGCCTGGGCATTCGGCGTGGGCTCCGTAAGCCGCCGCAACAAAGACCGGGCCAGATCCGGCTGCAAGATCGGGTTCTCCGGGTCCTGCTCCCGCACCGCGCTCTCCCCCAGCGCCCCGGCATAGATCCGCGACTGCTCCCGCAGCGCCTGCACCTCCGCCTCCAGCAACCCGTTCTGGTACTGATCGAGGTACAGCAACGCCGCCACCAGCAGCGCCAGCGGCAACGCGTTCACCAGCAAAATCCGCCGCAACAACGGCGAAACCCACCGCTCATGCACCGGCCGGGCCGAAACCACGGCCGGAGGCGCCGGCGGCAGGACCCCGCTATCCGGCACGGCCGGCCACGCCTGCAGAAAATCGAGCGGCATGGGTCAGCGCCCCGCCTCCCGCCCTACTGCTCCTTGTACCGATACCCGATCCCATACAGCGTCTCGATATGATCGAAATCATCATCCGTCGCCCGGAACTTCTTCCGCACCCGCTTGATATGGCTGTCGATCGTCCGGTCGTCGACATAGATGTTCTCGCCATACGCGGCATCGATCAGCTGGTCCCGCGACTTCACCATCCCCGGTCGCGCCGCCAACGCCTTCACCAGCAGGAACTCCGTCACCGTCAACTGGATGTCGCCACCCTTCCAAAGGCACTGGTGCTTCGTGTCGTCCAGCTTCAGGTCGCCACGCACCATCAACCCGCCCGGCGCAGCGCCCGACCCCTCCGCCCGGCTCGTCTCGTTCCGCCGCAACAGCGCCCGAATCCGCTCGATCAGCAACCGCTGGCTGAACGGCTTCGTGATGTAGTCGTCGGCGCCCAGCCGAAGACCCATCAGCTCGTCGACCTCCTCGTCCTTGCTCGTCAGGAAGATCACGGGCAGCGCACTCCGCGCCCGCAACCGCTGCAGCAGCTCCATCCCGTCCATCCGCGGCATCTTGATGTCCAGCACGGCCAGATCGACGGGCTTGGCCGTCAGCCCCTGCAACGCACTCTCCCCATCCGTATACGTCCGCACGATGAACCCCTCCGCCTCCAGCGTCATCGACACCGAGGTCAGGATGTTCCGGTCGTCATCGACCAGCGCGATCGTCTGCTTCATCGTACCCGTCCGTTCCCTTGCCGGGCAGCGCGCCCGCACGCAGCTTAGACACACACATTGTGGCGGAATGCAGGAATGCCCGAAACGACCAACCCAATCCCCCAGCCACCAGCCCGCGAAGCCCGCCTCCTCCTCCGCGCCGCCCGCGCCGCAACCCTCGCCACCACCACGGACGGCCAGCCCTTCGCATCCCTCGTCACCCCCACCACAGCCCCCGACGCCAGCATCCTCGTCCTCCTGTCCGACCTCTCGGAACACACGAGACACCTCCGCGCCGATCCCCGCTGCGCCATCATGGTCATGGGCCAACCCGACGGCCCCAACCCGCAAACAGCCCCCCGCCTGACCATCACCGGCCTCGCCGCCCTCGAACCCGGCGAATCCCTCAAATCCCGCTGGATCGCCCTCCACCCCTACGCCGCCTTCTACGCCGGCTTCGGCGACTTCAACCTCTGGCGCATCCGCCCCATCGGCGCCCTCTTCGTCGGCGGCTTCGCCCGCGCCCACCGCCTCCGCCAGCCCGACCTGGTCGCCCACGCCCCCGCCATCGCCGAAGCCGAACCCGGCATCATCGCCCACTGCAACGATGACCACCCCGACGCCCTCGCCCTCATCGCCACCGCCCACGGCCACAACCCCCCGGGCACCCACTGGACCATGGCCACCGTCGACGCCGACGGCTTCGACCTCGTCCACGACGAGACCGTCCGCCGCATTCCCTGGCCCGAACCCGCCGCCACCCCCAACGACGTCCGCAAAATGCTCGTCGATCTCGCACGTGCAGCAAGGAATCCAGCGAATTCAACCGCTGGACGCGAAGAAACACCGGGCCTATAGCCGGGAAAGCAAGACCGCAACGCCCGCCGAGCAGACGGGCGCACAAGGGGAGTACGTCCATGAGCCCGCATCAACAGACCGTCGACGCGGCCGTCGCCAACGCGGTCAAAGGCTCCGGCGTCGTCCCCGGCGGACCCGTCCACGCCAACCTCCACGCCAACGAACTCGTCATGCACGCCCTCCGCCGCAACGAGGGCACCCTCTCCGAAGACGGCGGCCTCGTCGTCGAGACCGGCGTCCACACCGGCCGCTCCGTCGCCGACAAGTTCACCGTCGACGATCCGGAGGTCACGAACGACATCTGGTGGCGCATGGGCAACCAGAAGCTCCCGCCCGCCAGCTTCGAAATCCTGAAATCCCGCGTCCAGGCCTACCTCCAGGGCCGCGAGCTCTTCACGCAGGACCTCTTCGCCGGCGCAGACCCCGCCCATCGCATCCGCGTCCGCCTCGTCAGCAGCGAAGCCTGGCAATCCCTCTTCGCCCGCAACATGTTCATCCGCCCCACCGAGGCGGAACTCGTCGGCTTCGAACCCGACTACGTCATCCTCCACGCCCCCAAGTTCCAGACAGACCCCGCCATCGACGGCGTCCGCTCCACCACCGCCATCGCCGTCAGCCTCACCCAGAAGATGATCGTCGTCGCCGGCAGCGAATACGGCGGCGAAATCAAGAAATCCATCTTCGGCGTCATGAACTGGAAGCTCCCCGCCGAGGGCGTCCTCCCCATGCACTGCAGCGCCAACGTCGGCCGCACGGCGGATGGCACCCCCGGCGACGTCGCCCTCTTCTTCGGCCTCTCCGGCACCGGCAAGACCACCCTCAGCAGCGACCCGGCCCGCCCCCTCATCGGCGACGACGAGCACGGCTGGGGCCCCAACGGCGTCTTCAACTTCGAAGGCGGCTGCTACGCCAAGGTCATCAACCTCTCCGCCGAAGCCGAGCCCGAAATCTACGCCGCCACCCACCGCTTCGGCACCGTGCTCGAAAACGTGGTCATGGACGGCCGCGGCCGGCTCGACCTCACCGACGGAAGCCTCACCGAGAACACCCGCTCCTGCTACCCCATCGAGTTCATCCCCAACTGCGACCGCTCCGGCCAGGCCGGCATGCCCCGCAACGTCGTGATGCTCACCGCCGACGCCTTCGGGGTCCTCCCCCCCATCAGCAAGCTCTCCGAAGCGCAAGCCATGTACCACTTCCTCTCCGGTTACACCGCAAAGGTCGCCGGCACGGAAAAAGGCATGGGCAAGGAACCCCAGGCCACCTTCAGCACCTGCTTCGGCGCACCCTTCATCCCCCGCCGCCCCGAAATCTACGGCCGCATGCTCGCCGACCTCATCCGCCGGCACGGCGCCGATTGCTGGCTCGTCAACACCGGCTGGACCGGCGGCGCCTACGGCACCGGCAAGCGCATGAGCATCCAGCACACCCGGGCCCTCCTCGCCGCCGTGCTCGACGGCACCCTCAAGCACGCAACCTTCGTCCAGGACCCCCACTTCGGCCTGATGCTCCCCCAGGACGTCCCCGGCATCCCCAACGAAGTGCTCGACCCCCGCCGATCCTGGTCCGACAAGACCGCCTACGACAAAGCCGCCCAGGACCTCGCCGCCCGCTTCCAGAAAAACTTCGCAACCTTCCGCGATGGCGTGACCGAAGCCGTAAGAGCCGCAGAAATCAAGGCCCACTGACCTCCCTCTCCCGGGGGAAGAGGGTCGGGGTGAGGGTGCTCGCCAGTGTCGCCGACCATCCCGCTACCGCAGCTTTCGCCAATGCGCACCCTCTCCCATCGGGAGAGGGCAGGGGTGAGGGCCGAGCATTCCGCCCGAACGCCCCGCAACCCCCGGGATCCCGAACGCGCGCCCGTCCCACCCCGGTCCTGCCGGCCCCCAAACAACCCCGGAACACCACCCCACCCCCACGCGTTCCCCACCCCATGACCGAAACCTACGCCACCCCCGGCTATTTCGACCGCCTCTACCAGGCCGACCCCGACCCCTGGCGCTTCGCCACCAGCGATTACGAACGCGACAAATACGCCGCCACGATCGCAGCCCTCCCCCACCCCCGCTTCGCCAAAGCGTTCGAGATCGGCTGCTCCATCGGCGTCCTCACCGCCCAGCTCGCCGACCGCTGCGACCACCTCCTCGCCGTCGACATCGCCGAACCCGCCCTCGCCCAGGCCCGCACCCGCCTCGCCGACCGCCCCAACGTGACCCTGGCCACCATGACCGTCCCCGCCGAATGGCCCGGCGCCACCTTCGACCTCATCCTCTTCTCTGAAGTCCTCTACTACCTCGGCCTCCCGGGGCTGCAGACCGCCGCAGCACGCACCCTCGAAAGCCTCGCCCCCAACGGCACGGTCATCCTCGTCAACTGGCACGGCCACACCGACGGCGCCTGCACCGGCGACGAAGCCGCCCAACTGTTCATCCAGGCAACCGCACCCCGCCTCCAGCCGGTTGTGCAACACCGGGCCGACAAGTATCGCTTGGACGTCCTGCAAGAGGCGACCCGATGAACCAGCAGATCCTCCTCGACAGCCGCCCCGCCGTCGAAGCCTCCACATCCAACTTCCGCCTCGTCGCCACCCCCCTCCCGCCCCTGCAGGACGGCCAGCTCCGCGTCCGCAACCACTACCTTTCCCTCGACCCCTACATGCGCGGCCGCATGAGCGACGCGAAATCCTATGCGACCCCCCAGCCCCTCGGCGAAGTCATGCAGGGCGGCACCGCCGGCATCGTGGTCGAAAGCCGCAACCCCAAATTCCCCGAAGGAACCCCGGTCGTCGGCGCCTTCGGCTGGCAGGAATACGGCACCTCCGACGGCGCCGGCCTCCGCCGCGTCGATATCTCGAAGATCCCCCTCTCCGCCTACCTCGGCGTCACCGGCATGCCCGGCGTCACCGCCTGGTACGGCCTCACCCGCATCTGCTCCCCCAAGCCCGGCCAAACCGTCGCCGTCAGCGCCGCCAGCGGAGCCGTCGGCGGCGTCGTCGGCCAACTCGCGAAACGCATGAACTGCCGCGTCATCGGCATCGCCGGCGGCCCCGCCAAATGCGCCTTCGTCCAGGACGAACTCGGCTTCGACGCCTGCATCGACTACAAAACCGGCGACCTCGACGCCGCCCTCGCCAAAGCCGCCCCGGACGGCATCGACGCCTACTTCGACAACGTCGGCGGCACCATCCTGGACTCCGTCCTGAACCACGCGAACGCCCATGCCCGCATCGCGGTCTGCGGCGCGATCTCGGGCTACGACGGCGCCGCAATCCCCCTCGCCAGCCCCCGCCTGATCCTCACCCAACGCCTCCTGATCCAGGGCTTCATCGTCTCCGAACACCTGGACCTCTGGCCCGCCGCCCTGGCCGAACTGCAGGACCTCGTCGCCTCAGGCCAGCTCAAATACCGCGAGAGCGTCGCCCAAGGCCTCGCCAGCGCCCCCGAAGCATTCCTCGGCATGCTCAAAGGCAAGAATTTCGGCAAGCAGGTTGTGAAACTGATCTGAATGCCTCCCTCTCCCGTTGGGAGAGGGTCGGGGTGAGGGTGCTTGACGCCGGACTGCGCAAGAACCCTAGGAAGCCTTCCCCGGATCCGCGCACTGAACCCCCCGCGCCGTCACGACCAACCCCTCGGTCCGCCCCCCCTGCCGCAACTCCTCCGCCGTGCACGCCCGCACCCGGCCCCACCCCTTCCCCGCCATGCAGTCGTTCTCCGCCGTCCCGATCTGCCACCACCGCGTCACCGGCGACGCGAACCATGCGAGCCCCGTCTTCGCATTCCGGGCATTCACCGCCCCCGGCGCCGAAGCCCCGCACGCATCCGCATCCGCCTTGAACCGAGGGGCTTGCGTGTCCGTCCCACCCGGCGGCGTATAGCCGCACCCGGCAAGCACCAGGGCCGACAGCAGGAGCATCGAACGCAGCATGGCCGCCATCCATCCCGTCTCCGACGCCCTGTCAAGACGCTTCGAAGCCGCCCGGGCCCTGGCGAACCAGGCCGCCGCCCTCGCCATGCACATGCGCCCACCCCCCGGCGCCGCCCAGGCCAGCCTCAAATCCCCCCAGGACTGGCTGACCGAGGCCGACGGCGCCGTCGAAACCCTCCTCTCCCGCCGCCTCCACGCCCTGTTCCCCGAAGACGGCTTCCAGGGCGAGGAAGGCGGCGCCACCCGACCCGGCGCCCTCCGCTGGGTCGTCGACCCCATCGACGGCACCAGCAACTACGCCCGCGGCGCCACCCGCTGGTGCGTCTCCCTCGCCTTGATGGACGGCCCCACACCCCTCATCGGCATCCTGGCGGCCCCGGCCCTGCATGAGACCTACACGGCCCTTATCGGCCGCGGCGCCACCCTCAACGACGCCCCCATCCAGGCCGCCGCCACCGCGTCCCTGTCCCGCGCCATCATCGAGGTCGGCTGGTCCCCCCGCGCCGACAACGCCCGCTACCTCGCCACCTGCGGACGCGTCCTCGCGGCCGGGGCCATGCTCCGCTCCGGCGGCTCCGGCGCCCTGGGTCTCGCCGACGTCGCGACCGGCCGCCTGGACGCCTATGTCGAACAGCACATCAACCTCTGGGACTGCGCCGCCGCCCTCGCCCTCCTGGCCGAAGCCGGCGCCACCTGCACCGACTTCGCCCCCCACGCAAAGACCGGCGGCCCGATCCTGGCAAGCGCCCCCGCCCTGGCCAACCAGATCGGCGCGATGGCGGAACCTCCACTTTCCCGTTGACGCCCATCAGGGAATATGTTCCTATACGCGGGCATGACAACCAACCCCACCCCCTCACCCGACGACCGACCCGGGGACCAGCAGGCCGAAGACGCGCAGCTCTATCGCCGCACCCTGCACAAGCTCCTGGAC
>CAXTPG010000087.1:0-18943 GCA_964246015.1 uncultured Acetobacteraceae bacterium | reverse complement strand
GCGAACTCCTTGAGCCGGCCCTGCATGACGAAGTCGGAGAAGTCCATGTGCAGGTCGTCGGCCACGCCGTTGGCCCAGTATTTCATGCCCACCTCGTAGTCGGGGCTGCCCGCGGGCTTGTCGCCCGACCCCTGCGGCTTCGTGCGGTCGAAGAAGGCGATGCGCACCCGTCCGCTGGGCAGGGCCGCGAGGGCCGGGTCGATTGTGGCGGTACCGGCCGGCGGGCCCCAACTGATGATGGCGACGGAGCTGTCCTGCGCGCCCTTGTCGCCCGTGCCGTCGAAGATCGGCAGCGCGATGAACTTCTTGCCGGCAGCGGCGGCGGCGAGGATGGCTTCGGTGTGGGCCATCGGGAAGACGGTGCCGCGGGGCATGCGCATCTCCTTCTCCTCGGGCACGGTGTAGCGGATGGTGCCGGGTCCGCCGGGAGAGTCGAGCGAGGCGTCGCCTTCGGCCTGCTCGGTCACGGCGGTGTCGGTCGTCTGCTTCATCCGGAAGCGCATGACGAGGCCGTCCTTGCTTTCCCAGGTGGCATAGTCGCTGACCATGTCGATGTCCTGGCCGTCGCGGTTGGTGATGGTCATGGACAGGCGCTGCCGGGTGGCCCAGCCCTCGCACGCGTCGGTGACCTCATAGGCCATGGTGCCGTGGGCGCCCGTGATGTCGCCGCGCGTCTGCTCGAGCTTGAGCTCGTAGAGCGCGCGATGGGCCGCGGGCGGCACCGGGTCCGCGGCAAGCGCGGGGGTCACGAGAAGCGCCAGCAGGGCGATGGCGAGCGGGCGCAGGGACATGCGGGGGGACTCCCGTTGGGGCATTCCCGAGCATGTAGGGCTTGATGGTGCGGTGCGCCAGTTCGGCGTTACGCGATGGCGGCGGCGTATCCGTCGCGCTGGGGGTCCGCCCCGCCATCGAGGACGCCGTCCCACCGGCTGATGCCGTGCAGGCCGGCGAAGGCGTAGCTCATGGGCGAGCGGTTGACCTGGTAGCCCATGGCCACGAGGGCGGCCTGGGTGGCGCGGGGAATGCGGTTGCTGATGTCGATGGCGTCCGTCGTGGCACTGACCCGGGGGGCCATGATGGCCGCCTGCATGGGCATCCCCCAATCGAGCGCGTTCACCAGCCCCTGGGCGATGGCGATGCCGATCCAGGCGCCCCCGGGCGCGCCGATGGTGAGCACCGGGGTGCCGTCTTCCAGGACGATGGTCGGGGCCATGCTGCTGAAGCGGCGCTTGCCCGGCGCGATGCTGCCGGCCCGGCCGGGGCGGGGGTCGTACCAGTTCATGGCGCCGTTCAGCATGAACCCGGTGCCGGGGGGAATGACGCCGGACGGGGTGCCGAGCGTGTGGGTCAGGCTGGCGACCATGCCGCGCCCGTCCCAGACGGAGACGGTCGTGGTGTCCGGCGGCTCCGG
Organism: uncultured Acetobacteraceae bacterium; assembly: GCA_964246015.1. Classification (GTDB taxonomy): domain Bacteria; phylum Pseudomonadota; class Alphaproteobacteria; order Acetobacterales; family Acetobacteraceae; genus JBBROS01. Next base: position 17,532 of record CAXTPG010000087.1, on the reverse strand, counting down.
AAGGGGCGACATCGACGTCTTGTGCCCGGCGCGGATGCGGGCGGCGCATTCGTCCGCATAGGCGTCGGACAGGAGATGATCGAGCGGGGGCGGCAGGAAGTCGGGGTCGCCGATGTGCCGCTCCTTGTCGCGGCCCGCGATCTTCATGGCTTCGGCGAGGACGCGGATGTACTCGGGCGTGTTGTGGCCAAGGGATGCGAGGTCGAAGCGTTCGAGGATTCGCAGGATCTGCGCGACGACGATGCCCCCCGCGGGGGGCGGGGGCAGGGCGATGGTGCGGCCGCGGTAGGGAATGGTCATGGGGGCCATAACGCGGGCGCGGAAGGCGGCCAGATCCTGCGCGGTCATCAGGCCGCTTCCATCGGCGATGGCGGCGGCGATGCGGGCGGCGAGGGCGCCGGAGTAGAAGGTCTCCACGCCGTGTGCGGCGATGTCGGACAGGGTTTCGGCAAGGGCCGGGTTATGGACCATGCGGCCGATGCGCTTGGGCGCGCCGTGCTCCATGTACAGGTCGCGGCCGTCCCGGGTGTAAGCGAGCTTGTCGGCGAAGGAGCGGCGGCCATACGCGGCCTCGTCCATCGTCGCCATGGCGTGGACGTGGGGACGGATGGCCCAGCCATCGCGGGCTCGGTCGATGGCGGCCTGGAACAGGCGGCCCCAGGGAAGGCGGCCGTAGCCGGCGTGGGCTTTCTCGAACACCCGGAGGATGCCCGGGGTGGTGACCGCGTTCGCCCCGAGTTCGTTCACCTGGTCCTCGACCATGTAGCCGTAGCCGTCGGCGCAAACGCCCTCGAACTTGTGTTCCCACATGCCCGGGGTGGCGGCGGCCGGAACGGTGGACAGGCCATCGATGACCTCGTGCCGGTTGGTGGCCGGGTCGAACACCTGGAGGATCCCCAGACCGCCTATGCCGGTCATCAGCGGGTCGACGACGCCCTGCATCAGGGCGCAGGCGAGAAGGGCGTCGATGGCGGAGCCGCCTTCCCGAAGGATGTCCGCCCCGGCCTCGACCGCATCGGGCTGGGGCGCGGTGATCATCGCGTGGGGTCGGGGGAGTTTCGGGGTGGGCCGCATGGTGGGAGTGCGCGCCGGTGGGGGCCTCGCGTCAAGGGGGGCCGCACGCGGGCGAAACCAGAGCGGGAGGCGTTCGGGTCCAGGTGCCGGGGGAGCTACCCCGCCGTCCAGCCGCCATCGACCACCAGCGCGGACCCGGTCATCAGCGCGGACGCGTCGGAGCAAAGGAACACGACGGCGCCCATCAGGTCCTCGACACGGCCGACCCGGCCCAGCCGGATATTCCCAAGCACCCACGCGCCGAAGGCCGGGTCGTCGAAGAACGGCCGGGTCATCGGCGTTTCGATGAAGGTCGGGCAGATCGTGTTGATGCGGATGCCCAGGGGCCCGAGCTCGATCGCGGCGGCTTTCGTGAAGCCCTCCATGGCGTGCTTGGTGGCCGAATAGACGCTGCGCCGGGGCCCGCCCACCAGGCCCATCTGGGAGGAGATGTTGACGATGCTGCCGGGAATGCCGGCGTCCCGCATGCCTCGGGCAACCGCTTGCGCCGCAAAGAACGCGGCACGGAGATTGAGCTCGAGCACGGCGTCGAAGTCGGCTTCATCGACGTCCAGGAAGTGGGCGTGCCGCGCGGTCCCGGCGTTGTTGACGAAGGCGTGGAAGGGGCCAAGGCGGCCCACGGCGTCGCGCATGGCGGAAAGGTCGGTCACGTCGAACGATGCAGCCTCGGCGCTGCCGCCGGCGGCACGGATCGCATCGGCCGCGGCCTCGATCTCGGACGCGGTGCGTGCGGCCAGGACGACATGGGCGCCCGCCTCGGCCAGGGCGGCGGCGCAGGCGAGGCCGATGCCCCGCCCGGCGCCGGTGACAAGCGCCCGCTTGCCGTCCAGCCGCAAGGTCGGGGTGCGCGGAAGGGTCACTCGGCGGCTGTCGCGTATGGGACGTTCTTGCCGCCGTAGCGGCGCACGCGGACATTGGCCTGCTCGGCGTGGCCGGCAAAGCCTTCCAGCATGCACAGCCGGCTGGCATAGGCGCCGATCATGGCGCTGGCCTCGTCGGTCAGGACGCGCTGGTAGGTGCAGGTCTTCAGGAACTTGCCGACCCACAGGCCGCCGGTATAGCGCGCGGCCTTCCCGGTCGGCAGCGTGTGGTTGGTGCCGATCACCTTGTCGCCATAGGCCACGTTGGTGCGGGCGCCCAGGAACAGCGCGCCGTAGTTGGTCATGCCGTGCAGGAAGACGTCGGGGTCGCGGGTCATGACCTGAACGTGCTCGCTGGCGATGCGGTCGGCTTCGCGGATCATCTCGGCCTCGTCGGCGCAGACGATGACCTCGCCATAGTCCTGCCAGGCCTTGCGGGCGATGTCGGCGGTGGGAAGGATGGTCAGCAGGCGGTCGATCTCGGCCATCGTGGCGCGGGCGAGCTTCTCCGACGTGGTCAGCAGGATGGCGGGGGAGGTCGGACCGTGCTCGGCCTGCCCCAGCAGATCCGTGGCGCACAGCTCGGCGTCGGCGCTGTCGTCGGCGATGACGAGCGTCTCGGTCGGCCCGGCGAACAGGTCGATGCCCACGCGGCCGTAGAGTTGACGCTTTGCCTCGGCGACGTATGCGTTGCCGGGCCCGACAATCATGTCCATCGCGCGGATGGTCTCGGTCCCCAGCGCCATGGCGCCGACGCCCTGGACGCCGCCCAGGCAATAGATGACGTCGGCGCCGGCCATGTGCTGCGCGGCGACGATGGCGGGCGCGGGGCGGCCCTGATAGGGCGGCGCGCAGGTGGCGATGAAGGGAACGCCGGCGACCTTCGCGGTGATGACGCTCATGTGGGCCGAGGCGAGCAGCGGGTATTTGCCCCCGGGGACGTAGCAGCCGACGGACTGCACGGGGATGTTCTTGTGGCCCAGCACGATGCCGGGAAGCGTTTCCACCTCCAGGTCCCGGATGCAGGCGCGCTGCTTCTCGGCGAATCCGCGCACCTGGTCCTGGGCGAAGCGGATATCGTCGAGGTCGCGGGGGCGCAGCTCGGCCATCGCGGCGCGGATCTCGGCATCGGTGAGGCGGAAGTCGGTGCGGTCCCACTTGTCGAACCTGATGGACATGTCCCGGACCGCGGCGTCTCCCCGGGCCGCGATGTCGGCGAGCAGGGTCTCGACGGTGGCGCGCACCGCGCTGTCGTGGGCGGCGGCGTCGGCGGCGGTGACGCCGTGTTTCAGGTGTTGGGGCATGGTGTCCTCCGGCTTTGCCGCCCGATACACCAGGCGCAGGGGTTCGTCACCGCGGGCCAGGCGGCCGTGGCGGCATCGTGCGATGATGGTTCGGCGGCGGCCGGTCCCTACGGCAGGTCCTTCATCAACCGATAGGGCGCATCGCTGTCGAACTGGTGGCGCTCGATCTCGGCCAACGCCGCCGGATGGTGGGCGGCGTAGCGCTGGCGGTTTCCCACCGGGCTGAACTCGCCGTCCGATGCCGCGATGATCGCATCGGGCGTCAACAGCCAGAACTGGTGGAACGAGTAGAAGCTGGACCGGGCGATCCAGCCATTGCCGGGACCGGATTTCAGGCGCTGGTCCAGCTTGTCACGGCTGCCGCCCGACTGCGACAGCAGCGGGGTGCACAACCAGGTTCCGTCCGGCCGTTCGGACACGAGCAGGAAGGGGCCGCGCCGGTTGGCCAGGTTGGCCCGCGTCCGGGCGTTCGACCGGCAGGCCGGAAACGTCAGCAGCACCGCCGGGTCCAGAAACGCGGACAATCCGGGGGACAGCTCGTCTTGCGTGAGGCGGGTCAACGGGGCGGGCCGCGGCGGAGGCGGCGGCTGTCGGACGGAGGGATGTCGTGGGCGTCCGGGGCGCGGGCGCCGTGCTTCGGGTGTCGGGGCATGGGGCCTTTCTACCTGTTCCAGGCGTCGCAGGCGATCGCTGCCCGACCCGAATCATCCGCGCCCCGCCTTCAGGCAAGCACCAGGCTGAGATCGACGGCGATATCCGGTGCGGCAGAAAGTGCGAGCGTTTCGCCCGACGAATGCGTGGTGATTTCGGTGTAGGACCCGCCGCTGGGAGCCCGGTGTGCTTCAAGCCTGCGGCGCGTCAGATCGACGATCCAGTATTCCGGGATGCCTGCGCGGGCGTAGAGGGGGAGTTTGACCGTGCGGTCGAAGCCGGCCGAGGTGTCGGCGACCTCGATGACGAGGAGAGTGTCGGCCGGACCCGGGTATTTGGCGGCGTAGAAGTCCCCCCGGCGTTTCAGGATGGCGAGATCGGGCTGCGGCTCGTTCCATTCGTCGAGGCGAATGGGGTTCTGGATCCGAACGGTGGCCCGGCCGCCGCAGGCGAGGATCAGGGCTTCCGACAGGCTGTCGACGACGGAGGCGTGACCTGCTCCGATAGGAGCCATGTCGATGAGATCCCCTTCGATGAGCTCGACGCGGTCCGTCTCGCGGAAAATGCCGGCCTCGGCCATGCGGTGGAAGGCGTGGACATCCAGCTTGTGCCGGGCTGGCAGGCCGATCACGTCATCCATGGGTGCCTCCGGGTGCTTGGACTTGCGGCTTGCACGATCTTGGCCCCGGTCCGTGCATCGGTTCAAGTTCCTGGGCAGCCCCCGGTGCGGCGTGCTGGGCCGAGGCCCCCGGGTCAAGCCCAGGGATGACGAAAGCGGTCAGTGCGCCGCGCCCCAACTCGGGCCAATGCCGGTCTCGACCACCAGCGGAACGGAGATCGTGGCCGCAGCCTCCATCACCGTCCGTGCAACCCGGGCCGTCGCCTCCGCCTCGGCCTCCGACGCCTCGAACAGCAATTCGTCGTGGACCTGCAGCAGCATGCGCGCGGACAGCCCGGCGTCCCGCAGGGCCGCGGGAAGCTTGACCATCGCGCGCTTGATGATGTCCGCCGCGCCGCCCTGCAACGGCGCGTTGATGGCCTGGCGTTCCGCATAGGCGCGGCGGCTCGCCAGCTTCTCCTTGATCCCCGGCACCCAGCAGCGGCGGCCGAACGGCGTCAGCACGTAGCCGTGGATGCGGGCCTCCTCCTTCGTGCGCTCCATGTAGGCGCGGATGCCCGGGTATCGGGCGAAATAGGCGTCGATATACAGCTTGGCCTCGCCGGGTTCGATGCTGAGCTGGCGGGCCAGGCCGAACGCGGAAATCCCATAGATGATGCCGAAGTTGATCGCCTTCGCCCGGCGCCGCGTGGCGCTGTCCATGCCCTCCATCGGCACGCCGAACACCTCGGACGCGGTGCGCGCATGGATGTCCTGCCCGGTCTCGAACGCCTCCTTCAACGGCGGGATGTCGGCGACGTGGGCCAGCAGGCGAAGCTCGATCTGGCTGTAGTCGCAACTGACGAGCACATGGCCGGGCTCGGCGACGAAGGCGTGGCGGATGCGGGCCCCTTCCTCGGTGCGGATGGGGATGTTCTGCAGGTTGGGGTCGGTGCTGGACAGGCGGCCCGTGCTGGTGATGGCCTGGGCGAAGCTCGTATGGACGCGGCCGGTATCGGGGTTGATCTGCGTGACCAGCGCCTCGGTGTAGGTGGAGCGGAGCTTGCTGAGCTGACGCCAGTCGATGATCCGCGACGGCAGCTCGTGCCCCTGGTCGGCCAGGTTCTGCAGGACCGACACGTCGGTGCCCCAGATGCCGGAGGGCATGCGCCGCCCGCCCGGAAGCTTCATGTCGTCGAACAGGATTTCGCCGAGCACCTTCGAACTGCCGAGGTTGAAGGCCCGGCCGGCCAGCGCGTGGATGTCCGTCTCCATGACGCCCATGCGCTGGGCGAAGTCGGCGGACATGCGGCGCAGCTCGGTCTCGTCCACCTTCACGCCGGCACGCTCCATCTCCATCAGGATCGGGATCAGCCGGCGCTCCTGCCGCTCGTACAACGAGAGGCTGCGGGCGGGGCGAAGCCGGGGCCGCAGAATGTGCCAGAGGCGGAGCGCGACGTCGGAATCCTCGGCCCCATACTCGGTCGCGCGGTCGAGAGGCACATGCTCGAAGGGGATGCGGGTGCGGCCGGTCCCGGTCACGGCGTCGAAGCTGATGGGCTTGTGGCCGAGGTTGCGGAGGGAGGTCTCGTCCAGCCCGTGGCCGTGGGCGCCGGCGCCCTGGGCATAGGAGATGAGCATGGTGCAGTCGACCGGGGCGATCGCGTCGATGCCGGCCCGGGCGAGGACCATGACGTCGTACTTGGCGTTGTGCAGCACCTTCAGCACCGCGGGGTCTCCTAGCAGGGGGCGCAGCAGGGCGATGGCATCGTCCGGGGGAATCTGCGCGACCGGGGCCGCAGCTTCCGGGGTGGGGGCATCCAGGCTGAGCTGGGCGGCGGCGGCCGGGTTCGCGTGGCGAAGCGGGATGTAGCAGGCCCGGCCCGGCCCGGTGGCGAGGGAGACGCCGACGAGGGTGGCCCGCATGGCGTCCAGGCTGTCGGTTTCGGTGTCGAGGGCGACGATGCCGAGCGATGTCGCCTCCGCGATCCATTCGGCCAGGCGCGCAGCGGTCGTGACGCACTCGTAGGGGCCGAAGGGCGGCTGTTCCGGCGGCGCGTCGAGCGTCGTGGGCTCGGGCTCCGGCCGGGCCGGGCCGGTATCGAGGCCGAGGCGCGTGGCGGTGCTCCGGAACCCCATGGCGTTGAGCCAGGCGACCAGCGTGGGGTGGTCCGGGTCCTTGGCGACCAACTCGTCGAGCGGCATGGGCAGCGGGACGTCGCACGCGAGTTCCACCAGGCGGCGGCTGATGCGGGCGGCGTCCGCGTGTTCGATCAGCATGTCGCGGCGCTTGCCGGGCTTCATCCCGGGGGCGGCGGCAAGGACGGCCTCGACGGTGCCGAACTCCTGGATGAGCTGCGACGCGGTCTTGGGGCCGATGCCGGGCACACCGGGGACGTTGTCGACGCTGTCGCCCATCAGGGCCTGGACCTCTACGACCTGGGATGGCGGGACGCCGAACTTCTCCATCACTTCGGCCGGCCCGATCGGCTTCTGCTTGATGGGGTCCTGCATCGTGACGCGGTCGTCGACGAGTTGCATCAGGTCCTTGTCGGAGCTGACGATCGTCGTGCGGAACCCGGCGGCCGTCGCCGCGCAGGCGTAGCTGGCGATCAGGTCGTCGGCCTCGAACGTCGCGAGTTCCAGCGCGGGCACGCCGAACGCGGCGGTGGCGTCGCGCACAAGGGCGAATTGCGGGACCAGCTCGGGCGGGGGTTCGGGCCGCTGGGCCTTGTACTTGTCATACAGGTCGTTGCGGAACGTGGTGCGGCCGGCGTCGAAGATGACGGCGATGTGCGTGCCTTCGTGGTTCGCCAGCAGGCGCGCGAGCATGTTGGTGAAGCCGAAGACGGCGTTGACGGGGGTGCCGTCGGCGCGGGTCATGGGCGGCAGGGCGTGGAAGGCGCGGAAGATGAAGCCCGAACCGTCGATCAGGATCAGATGGGGTGGCGTGGGTCCGCTCGCGTCGGGCATGGCTCAGTGACCGGTGTCGTCGCCGGCCCCCTCGTTCAGCACATAGATGCGGGAGCAGTAGGGGCAGAACGTCTGGTGGTCGTCGATGTGCAGCCAGACCCGCGGGTGGCCGAGCGGGCCGTCGCCGCCGTCGCAGGCCACGGTGCGGCTGTCGACATGGATGGTCTCGGTGGTGCCCAGCACTGGCGTGGGCGTGTCGGCGCCGAAGGGCATATGGTTCTCGTGGTGTTGGGGCGACGGGGATGATACGCCTGCCACCCGTGAGTTCAACCTTTCGCGCCGTGCTGTGCCTGTTTGCCCTTGCCGCGCTGGTCGCGGCCTGCACCGGGTTGCCGCGCTACGGGGTCGCGCTGCCGCCGCTGCCGGCTGCGCTGCTGGCGGCGGATGACGCGTTCACGATGGCCGATGGGGCCGTGCTGCCGGCGCGGACCTGGCTGCCGGCAGGGGCGCCGCGGGCGGTGGTGCTGGCCCTGCACGGGTTCAACGACAGCCGCGACGCCTGGGAGATTCCAGCTGCGGCGTTCACGGCGGCGGGTGTGGCGGTGTTCGCTCCGGACCAGCGCGGCTTCGGGGCGGCGCCCATGCGCGGATTCTGGCCCGGCGCCGCGGCGCTGGCCGATGACGCCGCGGCAATGCTGCGGCAATTGCGGCTACGCTTCCCCGGAACGCCCCTGTTCGCGATGGGCGAAAGCATGGGCGGCGCCGTCCTGATGACGCTCGCGGCCCGGGCCGACGCTCCCTCCGTCGACGGCTGGGTGCTGCTGTCGCCCGCGGTCTGGGGACGGCAGCAGATGGGCGCCGCGCTCAGCAGCGGGCTGTGGCTGGTCTCGAGCCTGCTGCCCGCGCTGAGCGTCACGGGCAGCGAGGTGCCGCTGAAAGTGATGGCGAGCGACAACCGCGACGCGCTGATCCGCCTGGCGCGAGACCCCTTGACGATCCGCCGCACCCGGTTCGACGCCCTCCGCGGCCTAACGGACCTCATGGACCTGGCGCAGGACGCGGCCCCCCGGCTGCGCGGACGGGTGTTGGCGCTCTACGGCGCGCGGGACACGCTGGTGCCCGAGGACGCGACGGCACGGGCGTGGTCCCGGATGCCTGCAGGGGTCCGGTTCGCGCTGTATCCCGGCGGGTATCACCTGCTGCTGCGGGACCTGGGCCGGGCCGCCCCTATCGGCGACGTGATCGGGTGGATGCGCGACCCGGAAGGCTGGCTGCCGTCCGGGGCGGACCTGGCCGCGGCGGGGTGGCGGGCTTCTTCGCACTGACGGCTTTGCATCCGGCGCGGGCCGGGGTATGAGAGCGGCGACGGACCCGTAGCTCAGCTGGATAGAGCGTTGCCCTCCGAAGGCAAAGGCCGGACGTTCGAATCGTCTCGGGTCCGCCAATCCCCCGCCCCGTCAGGCCGCATCACCCCCCGCCGCACGGGAGGTCCGCGCCGCGCCCCACCCCAGCATCCGCCCCATCCGCCGGACCCCGGCCACCTGCTGCTGCACGTAGGACCCGGTCGCCAACGCCTCCTCCGCCCCCGGATCCCCCGTCCGCACATAGGCCCGCCCGAAATCCGCCGTCCGGAACAGCATGTCCCACCACGGCAGGATCGCCCCGTAATTCGCGCTCCGCTGCCCCGCCGCCAGCACCCCGTGATGCGCCCGGTGGAACCGCGGCGAGATCAGCAGCCGATCCCCCAACCACCCGAACGACACCCGCGCATTCGCATGGCTCAGGCTCTCCAGGAACCGCAGCAGCAGCACCAGCAGCGGAAACTGCAGCGGCGGGATCCCGATCAGCAGCCCGATCGCCATGAACCAGACCGTCCCGATCACCTCATCCAGCAGGTGGTTCCGGTCGTCGGACCAGAACGTCATCTGCCGCTGCGCGTGATGCAGCGAATGCAGCGCCCACCACCACCCGAACATGTGCGACAGCCGGTGCCGCCAATACTCCGCGAAATCGAGGATGATGGCGTAGCACACGAACGTCAGCACGTGATGCCCCAGCAGAAACGGGAACACCCGCTCCAGCGTCGGCGGCACCCAGCCGTGGTCCGTCAGCCACCCGTTCAGCGCCACCTGCAGCGTGTAGAACAAGACGAACGTCACCAGCGGCAACACGCCGATCCGCGACAGCAGCGTATAGAACACGTCGACCCACACGGCCTTGGCATCCGGCCACCGCTCCACCGGCCGCCACCGCTCCAGCGGCAGGCACACCGCCAGCGTCAGCAACACCTGCGCCACGCCGTAGCAGGCGAACAGCGCCCAGCCGAACGACACCTCCTCCCACTGCATCAGCCCCAGCCGATACAATGACGGCAGCAGCGCCTCCTCCTGCAGCCATCCGGCCGCGGCGTAGAACGGATCGATCATGCCGCGCGCGCAGGCGCCGTCAGCCAGATGCCGTGCGGCGACCGCCCGACCGGGAACCGATCGACCGCCCCGCTGACCGGGTCCAGCACCGCGACCGTCTTCGCGAACCGCAGCGTGATCCACAGCCTCCCATCGGCCGCGAACTCGATGCAGTCGGGCCCGCCGCCCAGCTTGAAGCTCCGCCCCGGCGCAAGCGTCACCGGGTCCAGCGCCACCGTCGTGCCATCGACCCGGTTGTTGACCCACAACACCCGCCCATCCGGCGACGGGAAGATCTGGTGCGCCCCCTTCCCCGTCCGCACCCGCCGCTCCACCCGGCCATCCGTCGGGTCCATCACCGCCACGAAGTCCGTGCCCATGTTCGCGCACAGGATCTTGCCGGCGTGCCACACCACCCCCGCCGGGGTGCTCCCGCTCTCCGCCGTCCACAGCAGCGAAAGCCGCTTCAGGTCGAACGCCGCCACCTTGTTCGTGCCCTGCAGCGTCACATACGCCACGCTGCTGTCCGGCGCATACGCCACATGGCTCGGCATCGACGCGATCGGGAACCGCTTCGCCAACTGCATCGTGGCCGCGTCGTAGACATCCACCTGGTTGCGCGCGAGCCCCGTCACCACCAGCCACTTCCCATTGGGGCTGAACGCCAGGTGATACGGATCGGCGATCGGCATCCGCCGCCGGATCTCCGCCGTGACCGGGTCCAGGAACAGCATCTCGTTCCCCCCGGCATCCCCGATCAGCAGCTCCCGTCCGTTCGGCGACAGCGCGACGTGATGCGGCTCCCGCAGCACCGGCACCCGCCGCAGCTCCGTCCCCCGCGCCGCATCCAGCAGGCTCAGCGTCGCATCGCCCGAGTTGATGACGATGGCAAGTCCGCCGGCGGCCCGCGCCGGAGCGGCGAGGCCTGCGGCAAGCAGGGGCAACCCGAACAAGGTGCGGCGGCGCATGGCTACGGTCCCGATTGAAGCGGCACCGCAGATAGCACAGCCAACCCCATGCTGGCGAACGCAATTCCGTGCGCCCCTATCGCGCCAACCCCCGCATCGCCTGGTCTGCCACGTGCCCAATCACCCCGGCATCCGCCCCGGCCCGGCCCAGCGTCATGATCGCCACCACGGCCCCCAGCAGCCCGTCCGCCGCCGCCTCCGCATCCACCCCATCCGCCAAAGCCCCGGCGCATCCCGCGACCGCCAGATGCCGGGCAAAGAACGCCCGGATCTCCGCAAGCCGGGCATCCGCCATCGCCCGTGTCGTCTCGGAATGCGCCGACCGCTCCGCCACCGTGTTGACGATCAGGCACCCGCTCCGGCTCGCATCCCCGGTCGCCAGCCCCGCCTGCACGTCCAGCCACGCCCGGATCGCCTGCAGCCCCTCGGCCCCCACCGGCAGCGTCGCCCGGAATTGCGCGGCATACCGTTCGAAGACGCGCTGGAACAGCGTCTCCTTGTCCCGGAACGCCGCATACAGGCTGCCCGGCTTCAACCCCGTCGCCGCATACAGGTCCGACATCGACGTCGCCACATAGCCCAGCCGCCAGAAAACCAGCATCGCCTGCTGCAACGCCTCGTCCTCGTCGAATCCACGCGGCCTCGCCATGCCCGATCATCCTCCGCCCTTGATTCTTGATCGAACGATCAATTATACAACCTACGCCGGGCGAGCGCCTGCCCGGCGCAACCGGAAAGGACCCGCCCCATGCGCCTTCTCGTCCCCCTCTGCCTCGCGGCAGCCCTGCTCGCCACCCCCGGCCGCGCACAGACCATGACCGAACCCACTGCCCCGCCGGGCACCGTCGCCTACAACGCCTGGCTCGGCCGCACCTTCTCCGCCGTCCTGCTCAACGAACGCTCCCAGGCCGAGCGCGTCCGCATCCTCAACCGCATCGTCGCCGAGACATACATCCAGCATAACCCGCTCGTCCCCCAGGGCCGGCAGGGCCTGATCGACTTCATCCCCGTCATCTACCAGGCGATGCCCGACGCCCGCTTCACCCTCCACGACGTCTTCGCCACCAACGACCGCGTCGTCACCCGCTGGACCTGGACCGGCACCCTCACCGGTCCCGGCCTGCTCGGCATCCAGCCCGCCGGCCAGAAGGTGGAGTTCGACGTGATCGACGTCTGGAGCGTCCGCAACGGCATGCTGCACGAACACTGGGACCAGTTCGACTGGCCCCGCGCCCTCATCCAGCTCGGCGTCAAGGGCCTGCCGCAGCCCTTCGTCGATGTCGCCGCCCGCCCCGTCAGCCGCTGACCGACGACGCTACGCTCTGGACAGGGACCGACGCCTCGCCGCCCTGCTCGAGTGGTCCAAACCCAACGCTCGACCCCCGGGCGTTGGGATGATCTGGCCCACCAAACAAGACTAGGCCGTGTGGACGGATAGGGCAAAGTAGCACGAACAGCGTCTGGAAGCGGTTCTGGCGGCTGAGCCGATCCGGCGTATTCGAGGCTTTCTTCCAGTTGCTGGCCGAAACCAGCAAGACCGCACATCTGGTGCAGATGTTCGACAGCACCGTCATTCGGGCGCATGTCTCGGCCGCCGGCGCAAAAGGGGGCAGCAAAGCCAGGCACTCGGGCGCTCACGCGGCGGGTTCACGTGCAAAATCCACCTCAAGACCGACTTCGGCGGCCTGCCCATCGGCTTCCATCTGACCGGCGGCGAGGTCAGCGACTCAACCCAACTCGCCAGTTCGCTGGATATCGGCCCCGATATCACGCCGCATCGATACCCTCCACGCCCAAGGTCTGCCGCGATCGGCCGATGCTCTCCGTGCCCAGATCGCCCTGATCTGAACCCTCGTGCGAACGACTACCCACCCGGTGTCGCGCCCCCGCAACCCACTGCGCCACGGCCGGAGCCGCCGCCACCCACATCGCGGACGCGCCCCTCCGCCGCCCATATCGCCCGCCCGATCATCGCCGCGTTCGCCGGCACCATCGCGTTGCCCAGCGCCCTCACCCGGTCCACCCGGGCGGGAACCCCATCGCCCACTCGACGTACCGCGGGCTCAGCCGCCCACCCACCACGTCGTTCAGCGGGCAGGCCCGGCGCCGCCCCCGCTGCCCCGCACTCCCAAACTTCCAGTCCCGCGCCCGCGGCGTCGGCAGCAACCCGCCGGGCCACCACCCACACGCGCTGACGACGGTGCGGCGCCCCGGCATGGACAGCACCCACCACCAGCGGCCAGCAGGCGTAGCCCGCAGCCTCCAGCTCACCCAACACCCGGTCCGCGCCCCGGCCTCGCAGGCCAGGGACGTTCTCAGCCACCACCCAACGCGGTCCGCACTCGGACACCAGGCGGACCATGTGGGACCACAACCCCGAGCGCGCTCCAAGAAGCCCCCCGCCCCGGCCTGCCACGCTCGTGTCCTGACACGGGAACCCACCGATCAGCACCTCCGCCCATGGCACGCCATCCGCACGCAGCCGCGCCGCCGACAACGCCCGCACGTCGTCATACACCGGCACGCCCGGCCAGTGCCGCCGCAACACCCCCGCGCAGAACGCATCCGCCTCGCAGAACGCGACCGTCCGCATCCCGGCCCAGTGCAGCCCCAGGCTGCCCCCACCCACACCGCTGAACAGATCAAGGACGCGCATCGTGTTCCATGGCCGATAAGGTATATATTCCTGCATTGCCGGTCAACACCGCCCTGCTACGCTCCCCCCATGCCCCACCCCGCAACCGACATCCGCATCGCCATCGCCGGCTACGGCGCCATCGGCCGCGCCATCGGCCGCGCCCTGCTCGCCGGCATCCCCGGTCTGCACCTGGCCGCCATCGGTGTGCGCGACCCGGCTGCCACCGCCCCGCCCGCCCCCGGCGTCATCGTCACCAACGCCGACGCCCTTGCCCCCCACGCCGACATCATCGTCGAATGCGCCCCGGCCGCAGCCCTCCCCGGCCTCGCCGAACCCGCCCTCCGCGCCGGCCGCACCCTGGTGGTCCTCAGCTGCGCCGCCCTCCTCCGCCACCCCGAACTCGTCGATCTCGCCCGCGCCCACGGCGGCCGAATCCTGGTCCCCACCGGCGCCCTCCTGGGCCTCGACGCCGTTGCCGCCGCCGCCGAAGGCACCATTCACAGCGTCCGCATGACCACCCGCAAACCCCCCAACGGCCTCGCCGGCGCGCCCCACCTCGTCCGCAACGGCATCGACGTCTCGGACCTGCGCGCCCCGCTCCTGGTCTTTTCCGGCACTGCCCGAGAAGCCGCGATCGGCTTCCCCGCCAACGTCAACGTCGCCGCCGCCCTCTCCCTCGCCGGCATCGGCCCGGACCGCACCACGATCGACATCTGGGCCGACCCCGCCGTCACCCGGAACATCCACCGCATCGAACTCGACAGCGACGCCGCCCGCCTCGAGCTTCAGATCGAGAACGTCCCCAGCGAGAACCCCAAAACCGGCCGAATCACCGCCCAGTCCGTCATCGCGCTCCTCCGCAAGCAGCGCGCCCCCCTCGTCATCGGGACCTGAGCACGCGCCTCACGGCCGCCAGGGCGCCGCCTCCAGCCGCGTCGTCACGGAATCGAGCCGCCGTGCAGCCTCGACGATCCCCTCCAGCCCCGCCGTCCGCCCCGCCTCCGGCAGCGCCAGCACGTCGAGCAGCAGCGCGTTGAACTCCGCAACTCCGGCCGCCGGCATGTCTGCGCCCCCCAGCGTATGCTCGGGCGGCCCCTCGGGCAGCGCGTTCGTCAGGTCCCGCTGGTTGCCGAAGAAATGCAGCAGCGTCCCGTCCGCCGCGAATACCGGCGAGATGAACAGCAGGTTCCAGAACCGCGCCCCGTCGCGACGGTAGTTGACCACCCATTCGATGCAGCCCCGCCGCTCCGCCAGGCAGCGCCGGATCCGCCGGGTCGTGTCCACGTCGGTGCCCTCGCCTTGCAGGAACCGGCAGTTGCGCCCCACCGTCTCCCCGGCGGAATACCCCGTCAGCGACTCGAACGCCGGGTTCACGGCGATCATCGGGTGGTCGGCCAAATGCGGGTCGGTCAGCACCATCGGCTGCACGCTGTGCATCATGGCCGACAGCAGGGCCCGTGTCGTCGGCTGGTGCTCGGTCATCGTCGTCCTCGGCGTGGCCCGGCCCCTGGGCTGGGGACCGGCTGATCCCAACCGTAGGGTGGAATGCCCTCGCATTCCACCACCCGGGACAACCTGTTTCGCCGCGCTTCAAAAATACCCCCCCCGCCGCGTGATCTCCTCCATGCTCTCCCCCTCCGCCACCCACTTGAAGATCTCGCGCTCGTTGCCCAGGACGTGCTCCGCCCGCTCCAGCACCGCCATCGCCAGCCGCCGCGGCACGACGATCACGCCATCCAAATCCCCCAGCACGATGTCGCCCGGCCGGATCCACGTGGTCCCGAGCCGGATCGGCACCTGGTAGTGCGAGATCATGCACCGGCCCAGGCTGCCATTGGGGCTGCGGTGCCGGTAGAACACCGGAAAGTCCTTCTGCAGCACCTGCGCCGTGTCGCGCAGGCCCCCGTCGATCGCCGCGGCCTTCACCCCCTTCCCCGCCATGGTCGCGGTCATCACCCCGCCCCAGGCCGTGGAATCCGTGTCCCCCGTCGTGTCCCACACGATGAACGCGCCCGGCTCGATCTGGTCCAGCATCGTCGTCCGGAACGTCAGCTCCCCGCTCACCCGCGTGCTCGGCGCGCTCTTGACCGTGAACGCCACCCCCGCGACCGTCCGCTCCGGCCGCAGCGGGATCAGGTGCGCCGGCAGCGCCTGATCCATCAGGCAGTGCTCCCGCAGCACGTCGCTGACCGCACCCGTGTACAACTGCTCGTACCGCGCCAGCATCTCCTCCTGCGGGATCGGCAACGGGTCGATCGTGATCACCTCCCGCTCGGCGATCAGCGCCTCCAGGTTCATCATCGTCGCTTCCGTCTGCAACGAGTTGGCGGGGGGTGTGGTGTGGTCGGCCATCGCGTCTCTCCTCTTCGGGGTCAAAGGCTCATGCCGCCGTCGACGCGCATCTCCGTGCCCGTCACATAGGCGGCCTCGTCGGAACACAGGAACACCGCCAGCCCGGCGCAATCCTCCGGCCGGCCCAGCCGCCGCGCCGGGATCGCACGCAGCACCGCCTGCCGGTACTCGGGGTCGGCCAGCACGGCCACGTTGCGCCGGGTCTCGATGGCGCCCGGCGACAGGACGTTCACCGTCACGCCGTCCGCCGCGACCTGCCGGGCCAGGTTCTGCGCCATGCTGACCAGCGCCGCCTTGGTCGCGGCATAGACGATCATGTCGGGATGCGGACGCGCGCTCTGCACGCTGCCGATCGCCAGCACCCGTCCCCACCCCCGCGCCTGCATCCCGGGCACCACGGCCTGCAGCAACGTCAACTGCTCCCGCAGGTTGAACCCAAGCTGCAGGTCGGACTCCTCGCCCGAGGCCGTCGCCCAGGGCGCCCGGATCTCGATGGAGGCGTTCAGCACGAGGATATCGGGCGGCCCCGGCAACGCGCCCACCAACGCACGCGCCGAGCCCGGCGCGCCCAGATCCATCGCAACCGAAGTCGCACCCGGCACGTCCGCCGCCTCCGCCCGCGCCACAGCGGCATCCGCCGCCGCCCCATGGATCACCACCGCCGCCCCGGCCGCCGCCAGCCCCCCCGCGATCGCCCGCCCGATCCCGTGGCTGGACCCGGTGACCAGCGCCGTCCGCCCTCGCAGATCGATCTTCATGCCGCCATCGCCCGGGCGTCGTCGCGGATGCACGCCACCGCATGCCCCCCGCCCCGGTCAACCAGCGCCGGCACCGCATCGCCGCACGCCGGAATCGCCGCAAAGCACCGCGTCCGGAACGGGCACCCGCTGGGCGGGTTCAACGGACTGGGAATATCGCCCCGCAGCACGATCCGCTCGCCCCGGGCCGCCGCCCGCGCCTGGGGCACGGCCGACAGCAGCGCCTGCGTGTACGGGTGCCGCGGCGTCCGATACACGTCCCGCGCGGCCCCGATCTCCATGATTCGCCCCAGATACATTACAGCCACCCGGTCCGACACGTACTCCACGACGGCCAGGTCATGCGCCACCAGCAGCATCGTCAGCCCCAGCCGCTCCCGCAGCCGCTCGATCAACGCCACGATCTGCGCCTGCACGGACACGTCCAGCGCCGACACCGGCTCGTCCGCCACCACCAGCTCCGGCCCCGGCGCCAGCGCCCGCGCGATCCCGATCCGCTGCCGCTGCCCGCCGCTGAACTCGTGCGGATACCGCCCGGCATGCTCCGCCCGCAGCCCCACCAGCTCCAGCAGCTCCGCCACCCGCTCCGCCCGCGCCGCCCGCCCCTGCACGATCCCGAAGATCGCCAGCGGCTCGGCCAGGGTCTCCCCGATCCGCAGCTTCGGGTTCAACGACGCGAACGGGTCCTGGAACACCATCTGCATCCGCCGCCGCAACGGCCGTAACGCGGACTGCCGCATATCGGCGATATCCACGCCATCCAGCAGGATACGCCCCGCCGTCGGGTCCTGCAGCCGCAGCACCGTCTGCCCCACGGTCGTCTTGCCCGACCCGCTCTCCCCCACCAGCCCCAGCACCTCGCCCTTTCGCAACGTGAACGACACGTCGGTCACGGCCTGGACGACGCCGCCCCGCCCCGGGAACCACTTCCGAAGGCCCTCGACCGCCAGCAGGTTGCTTGTAACTCCTCCAGTCATCGGTGCGCTCCTGGGCTAAGGTTGCGCATCGGTT
>CAXTPG010000086.1:0-19318 GCA_964246015.1 uncultured Acetobacteraceae bacterium | reverse complement strand
TCGTCTGGTTTTCGCTCGGAAGTTCCGAGACCATCCCCAGTTGAGCAAGTGCGTTCATCACGTACCCCCAAACCAGTAGATAGCCTGTTGGGCGGGATCGCCCCCTTGGGCCAAGAGGGGGGCAGATAGGGCCTGGGGGGGGGTATGGCAAGTGAAAAGATTCCGTGCCCCGGGCCTTGCAACCGCACAGCGGTGCGGTGAAACGTTGCAATACCGGAGCGCAGCGATCAGCGCGTCCTCAGCGCATCCAGGTGCTGCGGCACTGCGCGGGCCAGGGAGAGCTCGCGGGCGGCGCGGGGCAGGTCCGCGGCGGCGCCCAGCGGGGCGGCCGTGAGCACCCTGAAGAGGTCTGCACGCGGGGCTGTCATGCGGGGGGTAGACCGCTCGAGCACGCGAAGCATCGCGGGATCGGGCGCCTGCGCGGCCGCCGTCGCCTGCCGCAGCAGGATGTCCTGGGCGGTGTCGTCCAGGGGCCCCTGCGGCGGAACGCGCTTGGCCGCGAGGTCGGCGAGGGCGGCCAGGCTGCCGCGCCAGTCGCGCTCGTTGGCGAGCAGCGTGGCACGGAGGTCGTCCGCCGTCGCCGTGCCGAGTGCGAACAGGCCCGCGGCGGCGCCCGCGACGTCACCCTGGGCGGCGCGGGCGCGGGCACGCAGGAGGCCGCGGCTTTCGACGAGGCCGTCGGGCAGGTCGCCCGCCGCGGAGGCGTCCAGCGCCGTCACGGCCCCTGCACCGTCGCCGCCATCGAGCAGGAGCTGCGCGAGCCGGCCGCCGAACTCCGCACGGCCCGCCCCGGCGGGTGCAGCGCGCATGAGGCCCTGCAGAACCGGGATGGCGCGGGCGGGCAGGTCGAGCGCCGCCAGACGGTCGGCCAGCAGGCGGGCGAGCGCGGCGCCGGCCGGTCCCTCGGGCACCGCGTCGGCATGTTCGGCCGCCAGGAGCACGAGCTGCACCGCCGACAGGCCCCGCCCGTCGGCGGCGAGCATCGCGTTCAGGATCGCCGCCTTGCGCGCCTGGATGGCGGGGCGCTGGTCCGGCATCTGCGCCTCGATCGTGCGGAGCGTGTCCAGCGCCTCCCGCCAATCGCCGCCGACGCCGCGCAGCTCGGCGGCGCGAAGGCGATACGCGGCCTCGTGCCCGTCGCCGCGCCAGGCGACGGATTGCCGCTCCAGCGCCGCGGCCGCCTCGATCGGGGTGATCTGCCCGGCGGACAGGCGCAGCTCCGCCAGCCGGGCGCCGGCGCGGACCTGCGCCAGGCGGTCGGGGCCGTCAGCCACGGCCTGGTAGGCCTTGATCGCCTCGGCAACCCGGCCGTCCCGCTCCAGAAGGCGGGCGGCGGCCAGAGGGGTCAGGCGTTCGGTGGCGACATCCGCGCGGGACTCCACCGCGGCGTCGGCGATCTCGGGCCAGATCAGGCGGCGGAGCGTGGGCGGATAGGCCAGCGCGAGGGGTGCGAGCGCGCCAAGGCCGCGGGCGGCCGGCGTGTCGCGGCCGGTCTGCCGGTCGCGCAGCCCGCGCCACAACGCGATCTCGTCGGTGCCGTCGAGACGGGGGTCGTCAAGGCCGGCCGTCTCGCCCACGCGGTCGGCCAGCACGGCGGCGATGGCGGCGAGTCCGGTCAGCTCGGCGTCCGCGGCGGCCTGCGGGTCTTCGGCTGCGGCCAGGATCAGCAGGGCCTGCGCCTCGACACCCATGCCGAGGGCGATCATGTCCTGGGCCGCGGCCATGCGGTCCCGGGTGCGTGCCCGGGGGGCGGCATCCGCCGCGCCGGCCAGGCGGGCGCGCAGGCGGTTCAGCAGCGCCGGGGCAGGCTGGTCGGGCAGGTCGAACCGGCGGGACAGCCGGGCGCCCACCGGGGTCGCCGCGGCGGCGGCGCCGGGCGGGACGGCGCCGGGAAGCACGAAGCCGCCCTGGGCGACGCGAAGATCGACCCGGTCGGACGCAGGCTCGATGGCGACGCCGAGCCAGGTCGGCAGCACCGCATAGTCGGGCCTGAGCCGACCGTCCGGCACGCCCGGCGCGCCCTCGGCCGAAAGGCTGGTGCCAACCAGCAGGGTGCCCCCGGCGAGCGGATCGGCCACGGCGAGCGCGCGGCCGGGCCTCGGGACGGGGAGGACGCCCGGTTCGGCAGGGCTGGGCGGCGCGGGGGGTGGTGCGTCCGCCTGCTGCTCGACGGTCCATCCCGTGGGAACCCGGGTCACCCGGAGAGCCGCGCCGGGGGGCAAGGGGAGGCGGACCATGCTGCTGACCACGCCCGCGATCCACTCCGCTCCCTCGGGCAGCGGGGAGGCGGGGATGCGGCGGTCGAGCACCACGATGCCGAAGGGGCCGCGGCGGAAGGCGGCAGCGCCGACGTCAGCGTCGGCGCGGAGGGTGAACGGTGCTGGAGCGGGCGTGAGGGGCGCGGGCGGGGCGGGGTCTGTCGGCGCCGGTGCAGCGGGGCCGGCGGCGATGGGGGGCAGCGGCTCCTGCACGACCGGGGCTACGGGGGCTGCGGCCGCGCCGAGGGTTGCCAGCGACGACGCCGTCGCCTCCTGCCGATCGGGGGTGGGCGACGCGGGCCGGGTTGCTGCCGGGGCTGCGGGTGCGGGGCTTTTCGGGAGCGAGTCCTCCCGGGGGGCCGCCGTCTGCGGGAGCGCCGTCTGCGGGAGCGCCGTCGAGGGCAGCGCCGTCGGGGGCAGCGCCGCCGGGGGCAGCGCCGCCGGGGTCGGGGCTGCCTGGGCCGGGGCCGGGCGGACCGGCGGCACCGGTGCGGCCTGCGCGGCGGCGGGTGGGCGCGGCGCGGGGCGGGCGGGGGGACGAGGATCGAACACATCGATCACCAAGCGGCCACCCAGGCGCTGCGGGCGGGCCTGCGTGCCCGGCGCGAGCAGCAGGGTCGCTGCCTCCGGCGCCGTCTCGATGCCGCGGACGTTGCGGGGCGGGGCGGGGGGCGGCGTCACCGGGCCAGCGTTGCGGAACACCACCAGCAGGCGTTCGCCCTCTGTCACGATGTCGTACTCCGCGCCGCCCGGCAGGTCGAACACCACGCGGCCGAAGCCCGGATGGTCGCCGACGCGGATGCGGGTCATCGTCTCGGCGCCGGCCGCCGCGCCCGCGTGCAGCGCGGCCAGGCTGGCCAGGATGAGGTGGACGCGGGTCATCCCTTTGCCCCCGGCTCACGCATGCGCCATTGCGCGAGGGCTGCGGTGGCGGCCCGGGCGCGGTCCGGCTGCATGGCGGCGAGGATCGGCGCGGCCTTCGCCTCCTTCATGCGGTCCAGCACCTGCATCAGGACGGGCTGATCCAGCTCGTTGAAGATGGCGGCGGCGTCGCGGGGGCGCATCGTCTCATAGGTTTTCACCAGGCCGCGCCAGTTGGCCTCGTCGCGCTCGCGCCGGGTCTGTTCCAGGGCTTCCAGGCGGGTCTGCATGGCGGCGAGTTGGTCCACACGCTCGGTCAGGCGGCGTTCGGCTGCGGCGAGCAGCGCCTCGCGGGCCTGGACCGACTGGTCGCGGGCATCGAGCGCGGCGCGGCGGGCGCGGAGGTCCTGCAACAGGGCGCGCTCGGCCTCGCTGGGGCCCGGGTCAGGCGGTGGCGCGGGCGGCGGCAGCGCTGCTTCCTGCGGCGGCGGCGGCGGCGGCGGCGGCGGCGGCGGCGGCGGGGCGGGCTTGGCGGGCGCGCTGGCCGCGGAGGCGTGGGCGGTGGGCAGCATGGCGGGACCCGGCGCCGCGCCCAGCGTCGCGAGGGCAAGCGATGCCAGCTTGAAGACGCCCATGCCCAGCATCGCGGCGATGGCGACCGGCAACAGGCGCGGCCGGGCGAGGCGCAGGCGCATCAGCGGCGGCCCTGGAGGGCGACGAGAAGGTTGCGCTCGGCCTGGCTGCGAAGCGGCGCCGTCTCGGGCGGAAGCGCCGGGCCGTCGAGCGGCCGTCCGGCGCGGACCAGGCCGTCCAGCCTGTCCGCCAGGCCCTCGCCACGGTCGGAGAGGTAGGCGAGGTCGTCACGCAGCGCGCTCGCCTGGTCCAGCGTCGCCGCAAGCTGCTCGCCGGCCTGGCGCAGGCGCGCAAGGCTCGCCTCGGTCGTGCGCGCGCCGTCGTCGAAGCTGGCCGCCGCCCGTTCCAGCGCGCCGCGGTCCTGCCGCAGCGCGCCCAGGGCGCGGTGCAGACGGACGGAATGGAGCATCGTCGCGGCGAGCAGGACAACGAGCACGAGGTCGAGCATGAGGCCGATTCCACCCATTCTGGGCTCCTTCAAGGACGTGCGGGGCGGGTCACTGGACCAGCACCTCGGTGAACAGGACGGCGACGACGCGGGCGGGCGGGGCAGCCAGGTTGGTGCGGGCCAGCAGCTCTTCCCGGAGGCGGTAGGTGCCGGCGGTGCCGCGCAGCTCCTCGGGCCGCATCTCCCGCAGGTAGCCCTGGAACAGGTCGAGCACGCGGGGCATGGCGGCCTGGAGGGTGGCCTGGTCCTCGGGCTTCGAGAGTTCGAGCTTCGCCTTCAGCTTGACGAAGGTGGTCCGGCGGGGACCGCCGTTGAGGTTGGCGACGATGTCCGGCAGGTCCATGAAGGTGGGGCCGCCCGCGGGCGCCTTCGCCTCGGCCTTCGCGCCATGGCCGCCGCCGTGCCCCCCCGCGGCGGGCGCCGCGCCGTGGGCCGGCGCGCCGTGGCTGTCCGCGGCGTGCGCATCCTCGCCGCCCTTGC
This sequence comes from uncultured Acetobacteraceae bacterium, assembly GCA_964246015.1. Taxonomy (GTDB): domain Bacteria; phylum Pseudomonadota; class Alphaproteobacteria; order Acetobacterales; family Acetobacteraceae; genus JBBROS01. The sequence goes on along the minus strand of CAXTPG010000086.1, from coordinate 14,638 downwards.
CCAGCAGTTTCGGCAGGACGCCGGAGAACCACGCGCCGGCCCCGCCGCCTGCCAGCAGCACGACCAGCACGGCCAGGATCAGCTTCTTCTTGCCGCCAGCCTTCTTGCCCGGCGGCGCCGGCGCGTCCTCGCTCATGGCCAAGGCTCCTTCCCGGACGATCCTGCGCGGACCGGGTTAACGAAAGGTTCGGGCAGGCGGCAGAATCCGCTGGGCGGCAGGACGTGCCGGGTTCTGCGGGGGTGCGAATGCCGATCTGCGGGCGTTCCGGGCTGGCATGGGGCTTGCCCTTGGTCCTGCAGCCACATCGGGATGCGCCATGGAACTGCCCAGTCACGTCGCCCTGTCGTTCATGACCGCGCAAACCCGCGCGCTGGAGGTGACGGCCGGAAACCTCGCGAATGCGGGGACGGCCGGGTTCAAGGCGGAGCGGGTGCTGTTCAGCGACTGGCTGGCGAAGCAGGGGGGCACCGACGGGTCGCGCGGGACGCGGCCGGTGGCGTTCGTGCAGGACCGCGCGACGTATCGGGACCAGGCGGCCGGGCCGCTGTCGCATACGGGCAATCCGCTGGATCTGGCCATCGTGGGCGACGGGTTCTTCACGGTGGAGACGCCGCGGGGCGTGCGGCTGACCCGGTCCGGCCGGTTCGGGCCGCTGCCGGACGGCACGATCGCCGACGGGGCGGGCAACGCGCTGCTGGACACGGCGGGGCAGAAGCTGCGGATCTCGTCGGCCGACGTGACGCTGACGGTGACGGCGGACGGCGCGCTGGGCAGCGAGAACGGGCGGATCGGGCGCGTGGGCGTGGTGCAGCCGGCCGACACCGGGCGGATGACGGCCGAAGGCGGCACGCTGTTGCGGGCGGATACCGCGACGGCGCCGGTCGATGCGCCGCGGGTGATGCAGGGGACGCTGGAGGACAGCAACGTGCAGCCGGTGCTGGAGCTGACGCGGATGATGTCGGGGCTGCGGAGCTTCCAGTTCGCGTCGCAGTTCGTGGAGCAGGAGGCGGGCCGGATGCAGTCGGCGATCGACAAGATCACGCAGCGGAGGGGGTAGGACCATGCGATCGTTGGATATTGCCGGCACGGGCATGCTGGCGCAGCAGACGAACGTCGAAGTCATCTCGAACAACATCGCCAACATGACGACGACCGGGTTCAAGCGGCGGCGGGCGGAGTTCCAGGACCTGATCTACCAGAACCTGCGGCGGGTCGGGTCCAACAGCAGCGACACCGGGACGGTGGTGCCGTCGGGCGCGCAGGTGGGGCTGGGGGTGCGGACGGCGGCGATCTATCGGATCAACGAGCAGGGGAACCTGCAGCAGACCAGCAACAGCCTGGACGTGGCCATCAAGGGCCAGGGCTACTTCCAGGTGACGCTGCCCAGCGGCGACACCGCCTATACGCGGGACGGCACGTTCGGCCTGTCGCCGGCGGGGCAGATCGTGACGGCGGAGGGGTATCCGGTCGCGCCCGGCATCACGATCCCGACGAACGCGACGGATGTCACCATCAACGGCGCCGGGGAGGTGCAGGCGAAGCTGGACGGCACGACGGCGCCGCAGACGGTGGGGGTGATCCAGCTTGCGGCCTTTCCGAACGACGCGGGGCTGGAGGCGAAGGGGGACAACCTGCTGGTCGCCAGCTCGGCGTCCGGCAACCCGGTCACGGGGACCCCGGGATCCCCGGGGTTCGGCAACGTGCTGCAGGGCTTCGTCGAGACGAGCAACGTGAACATCGTGAGCGAGATCACGAACCTGATCACGGCGCAGCGGGCGTACGAGATGAACAGCCGGGTGATCACGGCCAGCGACCAGATGCAATCGACGCTCACGAACCTGCGGTGAATGCCATGAAGCTCGCCATCCTGCTGGTGTGCTGCGCCCTGCCTGCGACCGCCGCGACGTTGCGGCCCTACACGACGCTGTCGGGCGGGGTGGTGCACCTGTCGGACCTGTTCGAGGGCGCGGAGGCCCGGCCGTTGGGGCCCGCGCCCGCGCCGGGCGGGCGGATCATGGTGGAGGCGCCGCAGCTTGCCGCCATCGCGCGCATGTTCGGCGTGGATTGGCGGCCGGCGGGTCCCGGGGACCGGGCGGTGCTGGAGCGGCCGGGGCGGGCGCTGTCGAAGGACGACGTCGTGGCGGCCCTCCGCGCAGTGCTGGAAGCGGCGGGGGCGCCGCGGGATTGCGATATCGAGCTGCCGGGGTTCACCACGCCGCCGCTGCCGGTGGGGATCACGCCGGCGCTCGAGTTCGAGGGGACGAGCCTCGATGCCGCGACGGGGCGGTTCACGACGCTGCTGACGGCCGCCATCGATGGGATGGCGCCGGTGCAGGTGCGGCTGTCGGGGCGGGTGCAGGAGATGGTCGTGCTGCCCGTCGCCCGTCGGGCGATGATGCCCGGGGAGGTCGTGGGCGCGGCCGACCTGCACTGGACCCGGCTGCGGGTGGGGCTGGCGCGGGGCGAGCTGGTGCGGGCGCCGGGCCAGGCGGAGGGGCAGGCGCTGCGTCGGCCGGTGCAGGCGGGTCAGCCGATCCATATGGCGGATCTCGGGCGGCCGGTGGTGGTGGTGAAGGGGATGCCGCTGGTGCTGTCGCTGGAGGGGCCGGGGTTGCAGGTGACGGCGCAGGGTGTCGCGACGGAGCCGGGGGGCGTGGGAGAGGTGATCAAGGTGTCCAATCCATATTCGCGGGCGGTGATCGAGGCGGAGGTGACGGGACCTGGACGGGCGCGGGTGGTGCCGCGCGCCGGGGCGCAGGTGGCGTCACGATGAAGGAGGCGGCGATGAAGGAGGGGGCGATGAGGGCGCTGGTCTTGCTCGCCGTGCTGGCGCTGCCCGGCTGCGGCACGTTGTCGCGGCTGAGCGAGGTGGGGCGGCCCCCCTCGATGACGCCCAGCAGCGATCCGACGGCCGACCCGGCCTGGCGCCCGATCAGCCTGCCGATGCCGCGCGGGCAGACGGAGCCGCCGGAGGCGAACAGCCTGTGGCGGTCGGGGAGCCGGGCCTTCTTCAAGGACCAGCGCGCGGCTTCGGTGGGCGACCTGGTGACGGTGCTGGTGAACATCACCGATGGCGCGGACATGAAGAACGAAAGCACGGGCGGGCGCAGCGGCAGCGAGAGCATGGGCGTGCCGAGCCTGTTCGGACTCGAATCCTCGATCCCGAAGATCCTGCCCAACACCGTCAACCCGGCGTCGCTGGTCTCGACCACCAGCAAGGGGGCGTCCCTGGGCAGCGGCTCGATCAAGCGGACGGAGACGGTGACGCTGCGGCTCGCGGGGGTCATCACGCAGGTGTTGCCGAACGGCAACCTGGCCGTGGCGGCCCGGCAGGAGGTGCGGGTGAACAGCGAGCTGCGGGAGCTGATGGTCAGCGGCGTGCTGCGTCCGCAGGACATCGGCAGCGACAACACGGTGCGGCACGACCGGCTTGCGGAGGCGCGGATCGCCTATGGCGGGCGCGGGCAGATCACCGACGTGCAGCGGCCCCGCTACGGGCAGCAACTGCTCGATATCCTGCTGCCGTTCTGAGCCGGAGCCGCCCGGACGGCGCGAGCACGAGGCCGGCGAGCAGGAGCGCGATCGTCGCCGGCTCCGGGACGTCGGCTTCGAGCCGGTATACCTGGCCGGTGGCCTTCAGGGTCAGCAGCAGCTCGCCATCCGCGTCCTCGGCCAGGCGGGCGTCCAGGCGGTTGCCGTCGCTGAAGGGGTTCGGGTAGCCGAGCCTGTCCAGGAGGTCCGCCGGGCCACTGCCGTCGGTCAGCAGCAGTTCCGTGAGCGTGGCCTGGCCGCCGGTGGGGACGCCGGCGGGGTCGAAGGTGAAGATGCGGCCGTTGACGATGTCGGCCAGGACGTACTTGCCGTAGAGGGCGGGCAGCTTCGTGCCGCGATACAGGACGCCGCTGCCCAGGGCGAAGCCCTCCTGGTGCGAATACTGGGCGATCGGGTCGGTGTAGCCGGCGAGGGCGGCGCCGGGGGGGAGGGGGTAGACGTACTCGTCCTCCGTCCCCAGGCCGTAGGCGTAGCCGGTGGCGAACGTGCCCTCGCGCTGCGACCAGCCGTAATCGGCGCCCTTGATGCCGAGGTTCACCTCCTCGATCGCGGCCTGGCCCAGGTCGTTGATGTACATGGCGCCGGTCGCGCGGTCCCAGGTGAAGGTCTGCGGGAAGCGAAGGCCGGAGGCCCAGACCTCGGGCAGCGCATCGGGCAGGCCGATGAAGGGATTGTCGGCGGGGACGGTGTAGGGGGCGCCGCCCGGGCCGGGCAGCGGGTCGATGCGGAGGAGCTTGCCTTGCGGGGAGGCGAGGCTGTGGGCGTTCTGGTCGGCGTCGTTGTAGTGGCCGTCGCCGCTGGCGATGTAGAGCGTGCCGTAGTCGGGCTGACCGGGGGTCGCGGTCGTGTTGAAGGCAATGGAGGCGCTGCTATGGGCGTCGGAGTAGCCGCTGATCCGCATGACGACGCGGGAGGTGCCCTGGAAGGTCGCGGCCAGGGGGTTGGAGGCGGTCCATTCGCGGATTTCGATGACGGTGGGGCCGGCGCCGTTGCCGAGCGTCGTGGGCGCGCCCGTGTTGAGGATGTTGGTGGAGGTGTAGAGCTTGCCATAGCCGGGCTGGCCCGGCGCCGCGTAGTCCGGGTGGAAGGCAAAGCCGGCGAAGCCCGGGCCGATGATGCCGCCGCCGACGGTGGCGCCGACGTTCTGCGCGGCGATGTCGAGCCAGGGGGTCGCCGTCCCGCCGTTCGGCCCGGCCTGGAACAGGGTGCCGTTGACGTCGTTGACGAACAGGCGGCCGGTGCCGTCATGCGCGCCGCCGACATAGTTGATGCGGGCCAGCGGGGCCTGGGCCGACGAGGCCGGGACGGTGATGAACGGGGTGACGCGGGCGGTGAGTCCGCTGGGTTGGATGGGTGCGAAGAACGTCGTCACCGGGGCGGGGGTGGCGCCCGCCGGAACCACGTGCAGCAGCAGCAGGATCGGGATGAGGGGAACGCGCATCGGTAACGATACCGTGTTGGCCCGGGCTTCACAACACGAGCCCGGTGGACGCTCGTGGCTGGGGCGGCGGCATTGCTGGGGGCAGTGCGTCGATCAGGGTGGCGGCCTTGCGGGCGACCTCGTCCGGCGTGTCGCCGGGCTTGTAGATGGCGGAGCCGATGCCGAACCCGGCGGCCCCTGCGGCCGACCAGGCGGGGATCGTCGCTGCGTCCATCCCGCCGACGGGCAGCACCAGGGTGCCGGGCGGCAGCACGGCGCGGAGGGCGCGGAGCACGGCGGGGCTGGCGGCCTCGGCGGGGAACAGCTTCAGGGCGTCGGCGCCGGCATCGAGCAACGCGAACGCCTCGGCCGGCGTGAAGAAGCCGGGTGCGGTGGCCATACCGTGGGCGCGGGCGGCGCGGACCAGGTCGGGGGCGGCGTGGGGGGTGACCATCAGGCGGCCGCCCGCGTGGGCGAGGCGATCGACGTCGGCTTCGCGCATCACGGTGCCGGCGCCGATCATGGCATCGGCGCCGAACCGGCGGACCAGGCGGGCGATGCTGTCGAAGGGGTCGGGCGAGTTCAGCGGCACCTCGATGATGCGGATGCCGGCGGCGATCAGGGCTTCGCCGATGGGTTCGGCCTCGTCGGGGCGGATGCCGCGCAGGATGGCGACGAGGGGGCAGGCGGCCAGGTGGCCGTTCAGGTCCATGCGACGTGCTCCGCGATGCGGGCGAGGCCGGCCGCGGCGGCGTCCGGCGTCAGGGTGGTGGCAGTGCCGCCGCACTGCGCGATGGCGGCGGCGTAGAGGGCGCAGAGGGCGGGGGCGCCGACCAGGTGCACGGGGGCGTGGAGGGGGGATGCGTGGACCTCGTGACCGATCAGGAGGCCGGACAGGTAGGAGGCTGCCTCGGTTTCGGGCAAATGCGCGAACAGGCCGAGCGTGCGGACGCCGAACAGGTGGTGCAGCAGGCCCCCCGGTGCCGCCGCGCGGTCGACGCCGCGGGCGAAGGCGGCGGGGGAGGGCGGGCCGTCCTGCATGAGGCGCCCCAGGATCGTGTGGCCGCGGAGGGCGGCGAAGGCCTCGCCGGTCATGTGGGTGCGGAAGGCGGTGATGCGGCCCCCGGCGACGGTGACCCATTTGGAATGGCTGCCGGGCAGGCAGACGGTCGCGTCCGGGCCGGTGCGGTCGAGCACGCCGGCGAGCTGGGTCTCCTCGCCGCGCATGACCTCGGGCGTGCCGGCGTCGATGGCCGACAGGCCGGGGACGATGCGGACGTCGGCGCCGTCGAAGGGCACCGGGATCGTTGCGGCGGCGAGGGCGGCGAGGTCCGCGGGGCAGGGCAGGTAGGGCGCCTCGATCCAGCCCTGGCGGCTGCCTATCATGCCGGAGAGGAGGATGTGCGCGCCGGGGGTGCCGAGCCAGGGGGCGAGCGCGGTGCGGAGCGCGTCGGCGAAGCCGCCGGGCGGGACGGACAGAAGCGCCGGGCCGGATGTGATCCGGCCGGTGATGCGGTCCCCGTCCAGGCGGAACGCGCGGAAGCTGCTGGTGCCCCAATCGACGCCGATCATGGGCCTCCCTCGCACGGCGTGACGCCGATGGCACCCCACTTGCATTCTCACGTTAACGTGACCCACACTGTCCTGTGACGGTTCGGCGTCGGTTCGGGGGGCTGGGATGCAGCGGGTCCGGGTGTTGGCGATGGGGATGATGCTGGGGCTGTTCGGCACCGCCGCCGCCGCGCCGCCGCCGCCGCCGCTGTGGCACCGCTCGGTCACCCTCGATGCCCGGGTCGGGCCGGACGGCAACGCGGACGTGACCGAGACGTGGGAGGTGCGGGCGGACACGGCGGCGGTCGCGCACATCGTCGCGCAGCAGAGCTACAGCTTCATCGCCGACATGGACGAGGTCGAGCTGATCGAGGCGGCGACGCTGAAGGCCGATGGGCGGCGGATCGCCGTGCAGCCCGGCGCGGTGCTGGACCAGACGCTCGCCACCTGGACCCAGGCGCCGCAGTTCAGCCTGCAGCGGTCGCGGACGATCGTGTTCCCGTCGGTGGGGGCGGGGGACACGGTGCGGTATTCGCTGCGCCGGCACGGGACGGCGACGCTGTTCCCCGGGCAGTTCACGGCGACGTGGCAGCCGGGGACACGCGCGTATCTGGAGCGGGCCGACATCTCCGTCGCGTTGCCGCCGGGCATGGCGCTGCGGGTGGAGGCGAAGGGGCTGGAGGAGGAGGCTCCGGCGCTGCTGGAGGATGGCGGCACGGTGCGCCGCTGGCGGCTGGGCGAGACGGCGGGCGGTGCCGTGCTGCTGGATGCGTCGAGCTTCGCCGACTATGCCGAGCTGGGCCGCGCCTATGCCGAGCGGGCGTTCCCGCGGTCGCGCCCCGGGCCCGGCGTCGCCGCGCTGGCGGCGCGGCTGACCGAGGGCGTCGACGACACGCGGGAGCAGGCGCTGCGCCTGTACCGGCATGTGGCGACCGAGATCCGGTATGTCGCGATCTTCCTGGGCCAGGGGAGGGTGGTGCCGCGGGATGCGGAGACGGTGCTGGCGGAGGGGTATGGCGACTGCAAGGACCACACGGCCTTGCTGCAGGCGCTGCTGGCGGCGCGGGGGATCGATGCGTCGCCGGCGCTGATCAGCCTGCGGAACCTGTATTCGCTGCCGAACGCGGCCGGGCTGGGGGCGCTGAACCACGTGATCACGTGGGTGCCGTCGCTGGACATGTTCCTGGACAGCACGGCCCCGTACGCGCCGTTCGGGCTGCTGCCGGCGCACGAGTACGACCGTCCCGTGGTGCTGGCGGAGCCGGAGACGGCGCGGCTGGCGCGGACGCCCGCGGTGCCGCCGGTGCCGCTCGATCTGCGGACGACGACGGAGGCGCGGATCGGCGGCGACGACGTGGTGCGGGGCACGACGACGACCGCGGCGAGCGGGCCGCAGGCGATCGCGCTGCGGGCGATGGCCGCCTGGATCGAGGGGCGGGGGCCGGCGGGCGCGGCGAGCGTGCAGTTGCGGCAGTTGGGCACGCCGGGCACGGGCGGGTTCAGCTTCGCGCCGCCGGAGCGGGATGTCTCGGCGTATCAGGTGCACGCGCAATTCGCGCTGTCCGAGGCGCTGCTGGACGGGGGGGAGGCGCCCTTTCCGCTGCCGGGCGGGTTGGGAGTGTTCGAGCGGCCCGGGCGGCTGCTGCTGGGGGCTGCCATGACGGAGGATGGCGGGCATGTCTGCTATCCCGGGCGGGAGGTGGAGGAGGTGGCGCTGACCTTGCCTGCGGGCGCTTCGGTGCGGGCGGTTCCCGGGGCTGTCGTGGTCGAGGGCGGGGGAGCCCGGTACGAGGCGACGTATCGGGTGGAGGATGGCGTGCTGCATGCGCGCCGGGTGTTCACGGTGGCGGCGGAGCGGGTGTTCTGCGGGGAGGCGCATCGCGCGATGCGGGGGGTGCTGGCGGCGGCGCGGCGGGACCAGCGGGTGCAGGTCTCGCTGGTTCGGGTGGATTGACCGCGCGGCCGAGGGCGCGGCGGATGTGACCCTGGGCGATGGCCAGGCGGTGCTCGGCCTCGTGCGTCGGGATGTCTGCCAGCAGCGCGACCAGGGCGGGCTTGACCCGGTTGCCGGCGGCGTGGAGGGCGGCGGCGGCTTCGGGTTCCGGGGCGCCGGTGATGTCCATGACCATGCGGAGTGCCCGGCGGCGAAGCTTGTCGTTGGTGGCGCGGACGTCGACCATGCGGGCGCCGTAGGTCTTGCCCAGGGCGATCATGGCGGTGGTGCTGATGGCGTTGAGGGCGATCTTCTGGGTGGTGCCGGCGGTCATGCGGGTGCTGCCGGCGATGGGCTCGGCGCCGGTCAGGATTTCCACGGCGAGGTCCGCGGCGGCGGCGGCGGGGCTGGCGGGGTTGTTGACGATGGCGATGGCGAGCGCGCCCCGGGTGCGGGCGTGGCGGAGGCCGGCGACGACGTAGGGGGTACGGCCGGAGGCGGTGATGCCGATGACGGCGTCCGCCGGGGTCAGCGCGTGGGCGTCGAGGGCGGCGGCGGCGGCTTCGGTGTCGTCTTCGGCGCCCTCGGCGGCCTGCGTCATGGCGGCCGGGCCGCCGGCGAGGAGCGGCACGACCAGGTCGGGCGGGGCGCCGAAGGTGGGGCCCAGCTCGGCGGCGTCGAGCGTGGCGAGGCGGCCGGGGGTGCCGGCGCCGAGATAGAACAGGCGGCCGCCTTCGGTCATGCGGGCGGCGACGGCCTCGGCGGCGGCCTGGAGCTGGGGGGCGGCGCGGGCGAGGGCGTCGTGGGCGTCGCGTTCGGCGGCGAGGAGGAGGGCGACGATCGCGGCGGGGGGGCGCTGGTCGAGGTCTTCGAGGCCGGGGCGGATGGCTTCCGTCTGCAGCCGGTCCAGTTCGGCCGTCACGCGGCCTGGCCGAGGTAGGCGTCGCGGATGGCGGGGTCGGCGAGGAGGGAGGCGGCGGTGCCTTCCAGCACGATGCGGCCGGTCTGGATGACGTAGCCATGGTGGGCGATGCGCAGCGCGAGGCTGGCGTTCTGCTCCACCATGAAGACCGCGACGCCTTCCTTGTTGATGGTGGCGATGAGTTCGAGGACGCGATCGACGAAGAGGGGGGAGAGGCCCATCGTCGGCTCGTCCATGCAGATCAGGCGGGGGCGGCTCATGAGCGCGCGGGCGAGGGCGACCATCTGCTGCTCGCCGCCCGAGAGGGTGCCGGCGCGCTGGGCGATGCGTTGGGCCACGCGGGGGAAGGTGGTGAGGACGCGGTCGAGGTCGCGGGCGACTTCGGGGCCGCTGCGGAGGTAGGCGCCCATCAGCAGGTTCTCGCGCACGGTCATGGCGGGGAAGAGTCGGCGGGCCTCGGGCACGCTGGCGACGCCGCGGCGGATGCGGTCGGGGGTGGGGAGGGTGGTGATGTCCTGGCCATCGAGCAGGACGCGGCCGGCGCGGGGGCGGAGCAGGCCGAGGATAATCTTCATGGTGGTCGATTTGCCGCTGGCGTTGCCGCCGAGGAGGCAGACGATCTGACCGGGCTGCACGGCGAGGTTCAGGCCGAAATGGACCTGGACGGGGCCATAGTAGCTGTCGATGCCGTCGAGTTGCAGCAGCGGCGCCGACGGGCCGCCCGTTCCGTCAACTATCGCTGGCATGCAACCTCCTTCCGTCCGGGACATGACCCTACCGGGCGGTAGCGAGGGCGGGAAGCGGTCGCGCCCGCCGCGGAGCCGCCCGGCAGCGAATGAGGGGCGCGTTCATTGGCGGCGGTTGCGGTGCCGGGCCAGGTGAACGCGGGGCAGGAGGCGGGGGAGGCACCATGCGGGGCGGTTCAGGCACTCCTGTTCGAGTTCGAGGATGCCTCGGATTGCGGGGGTGTCGGGGAAGGCGGCCCTGACGCGGCCGAGGCAGGAGCGGTCGAGGGGCCAGATGCGGAGCGCGAGTTCGACGGTGTAGCGGACGGAGTTGTCGCCGTCGCGTTTGGGTTCGTCCGGGGTGAGGGCGGCGAGGCGGGTGAGGTAGGTGCAGTAGAGCGGGATGCGGCGCGGGTGCGCGTAGGGGAAGGTGCTGATGTAGCGCTCCCCTTCGCGCAGCGCCTGCATGGCGCCTTCGGGAGTGAGGTATCCCATCGTATTGGGCCATCCGATGTTGCTCATCGCAACCGCCGTGCAGAAGACCTCCCATGCGGCCCGGCACTCTTCATCCTGGCACGATCCCGTGCCGACGGCCCGATGAGGTCCGACAAACAGCATCGGCATCGCCTGATCGACGCGATCACCGAGCGCCCTGCCGTATCCTCTGATGGGACAGAATTCGGCATGGGCGGAGGAACGCATAATCCCCGCGAAAGCCAGCGCTAGGACCACGCGGAGCAGGGCATGCCTCATCGCGTTACTGCGCCCCGCCTACGCCCGAACCGGACGTTCTCCGTCGCCCGATAGAACTTGAAGAGCGGCTCGGGGATACCGGGAACGGTGATCTGCGGATACTCGACGCTGAACCGCGGGCGGTATGTCTTGTGGTGCTGCCCATCATCGCTGACCGACCCCGGAACATCCTCCAATCCACCCCCGATGTCGTCGGTCGGTTTGATGGTGCCATTTTCGACCGGCATCTTGTTGGGTGTGTAGAAGTGGGTCGCGCCCTGGGTGGGGTCGGTGAGCTTGCTGTCGATGATGTCCCGGGCGGTCCGCTGCGCAATCGCCCACGCGGCGGCGTCGTCCGGCTGTAGCCCGCCCGGGACCGCACCGTGGTTATAGCCGCGCCAGACGTCCGCGATGCCGACTTCACCGCTGCGGGCCAGCCGGTTGCGGAGCGTGAAGCCGACGGCGGTCATCGCGAGCGTGCCCTGGCCGCGCGCCTCCTGCCACATCACCGTTGCCATGTTGCGGACATTCTGCTCGCGCAGGAGGCGTGCCTGGCGTTGCTGCGGCGTCCCGTTCCGGGGTGCCGGGGGGGCGGCGGGCCGCGCCGGGGCGGGACGCGGCGGCGCCGCTTCCGCCTGGCGCACAGCCGTTGCCATCAGCGGACCCACCGCCTCCACCTGCGCCGCCTGAACCAGCTCCGCGAAGCCGCGGCCGGCGTCCAGCCGCAGCGCGTCCCCCTCGGGACCGTCCGGCGCCTGCGACAGCAGGGTGCCGACGTCCTGCGCCGCCGCGGCCACGCTCTCTTGCCCGTGCGAGCCGAAGAAGCGGGTGCGGAACGTCTTCTCGCCCAGCCCGGCGCCGCGCTCCCAGGCCGGCAGCACCGTCGTGAGGGCCTGGATGCCGCCCCGATGCAGCCAGGCCTCATACGGCCGGCGCTCGCCCGTCTCCAGGTATGGAAGCGCGCCGTAGCCGACCTGGACGGCGACGGACGTGCCGCCGTCATCGCCGTTGCCGCAGGTGCCGTTGCCGAACCAACCGTGATACTGGCGGCCTTGGCATTCCCAGGTCATCGGCATCCTCATCGATCTTTAAGGACTATCATCCTATCATGTTGCATCGCGTATTGCAAGGTCTTTCGGCCTGCGCTCCCCTTGCTCACGCCTGCGCCGGCCCGCCGACGGCGGCGCTGCCGAGGTAGGCGGCGATGACCGCCGGGTCGGCGCGGACCGCGGCGGGCGCGCCTTCGGCGATGGCGCGGCCGTCATCCATGGCGATGACGCGGTCGCTGAGCTGGAAGACGAGGTCGAGCTTGTGCTCGATCAGCAGGATGGTCTGGCCGGCGGATTTGAGGTCGCGGAGGATACCCTGCATCTCGGTGGTTTCGGTCTGGTTCATGCCGGCGGTGGGTTCGTCCAGCATCAGCAGGCGGGGGCGGAGCATGAGGGCGCGGGCGATCTCGACCCGACGGCGGTTGGCGTAGGACAGGCTGTGGGCGGGGTGGTCGAGACGGGGGGTGAGGCGGTCGCCGAAGCGGGTGAGGATGGTGCGGGCCTCGTCGACGAGGGCGTCGTGCTCGCGCCTGGCGGCGGCGGGGTGGAGGAGGCCGCGGGCGACCTCGGCGAGGGCGCCGAGGAGGGGGAGGCCGCGGCGGGCGGCGTGGAGGCGGGAATGGGCGCCGACGAGGACGTTGTCGAGGACGGAGAGGTTGGGGAAGACCCGGCCGTGCTGGAAGGTGCGGGCGAGGCCGAGTTCGGCCATGCGTTCGGGGCCGGCGCCGGTCGCAATCCGGCCGTCGATGCGGACGGCGCCGGAATCCGGCCGGTCCTGCCCGCAGACGAGGTTGAAGAGGGTGGTCTTGCCGGCGCCGTTGGGGCCGATGATGGAGAGCAGCTCGTGCTGGTGCAGCTCGAGGGTGATGCCGGCCACGGCGGTGACGCCGCCGAAGCGGCGCTGGACGTTCTGGATGGTGAGGATGGGGGTCGTCATACGGTGCCGAACAGGCCCTGGGGGCGGAAGCGGACGAGGAGGATGAGGACGAGGCCGTAGATGAGGATGCGGTACTCGGCGGTGAAGCGGAACATCTCCGGCAGGGCGATGAGGGCGACGGAGCCGACGACGGCGCCCGTGAGGTTCCCGAGGCCGCCGAGGATGACCATCGTGAGGGCCAGAACGGAAATCTGGGCGGTGAAGGTCTCGTGGTTGATGTAGCTGTAGATGTGGGCGGTGACGGCGCCGGAGACGCCGGCGAGGAAGCCGCCGACGGCGAAGCCGATGGCCTTGTAGCGGGCCGGGCGGATGCCGAAGGCGCGGGCGGCGGTGTCGTCGTCGCGGATGGCGCGGAAGGTGCGGCCCAGGTGGGAGCCCAGCAGGCGGGACTGGGCGAAACCGAGGATGGCGAGGAGAGAGAGGGAGAGCCAGTAGAGGTCGCGGGGGGATTCGATGGGGTAGTCGCCGAGGGCCGGGGAGGGAATGCCGACGACGCCGATGGGGCCGTGGGTGAGGCTGTCCCAATTGAGGATGGTCAGCGAGACGACCTCGCCCACGCCCAGGGTCGCGATCGACAGGGCGTGACCCCGGAGGCGGAAGGACGGCCAGATGAGCAGCGTGCCGATGGCGGCGGCGCAGATTCCGGCCAGCGGGATGGTGAGCAGGGGCGGCAGCTTCGCGTCGACGGCGAGGAGGGCGGACGCGTAGGCGCCGATCGCCAGCAGGCCGGCGTGGCCGAGCGACACCTGGCCCAGCGTGCCGGCGACCAGCGTCAGGCTGAGGGCCAGGATGGCGTAGAGCCAGGCGGTGGTGAGGGTTTGCAGCAGGTAGGGCGAGTCGGGGGCCGCGAGGGGCAGGAGGGCGGCGAGGACGAGGGCGGCGGCGATGGCCCAGGGGGGCACGCGCATCGGGCGGCTGGGGGCGATGAAGCTGCCGGTCAGCGGCTCGGGCGGGGTGGCGCCACGGCGGGTGAAGAGCCCGTCGGGGCGGAGGGCGAGCATGGCCAGCAGGAGGGCGAAGGCGAAGAGGTTGCGGGCGGCGCTGCCGAAGACCGCGACGCCGAAGCTTTCGGTGAGCCCCAGGATGAGGCCGCCGGCGACGGCGCCCGGGATGTTGCCCATGCCGCCGATGACGGTCGCGACGACGCCCTTCAAGGTGGCCTGGAAGCTGATGTTGGGGCTGATCTGGTTGTAGTACATGCCCACCAGGAGCCCGGCGATGCCGCCCAGCGCGCCGGCGATGGCGAAGACGGTCGCGTTCACGCGGTCTGCATCGACGCCCATCTGCAGCGCGGCGTCGCGGTCCTGTGCCACGGCGCGGACGGCCCAGCCGAGCTTCGTGTAGCGGAGGAACAGGAACAGCACGGCGGCGGTGCCGACGCCGATGCCGAAGATCAGCAGGTCGAGCGCGCCGATGGTGCCGCCGCCGATCGTGATGCGCCAGGACGGGAGCTGCGAGGGGAGGGCGCGGGGGTCGGGGCTGGCGACGAGCTGCAGGAGCTGGTCGAGCACGAAGCTGATGCCGATGGTGGCGAGGAGGGGGGCGATGCGGGCGGAGCCGGCGAGGGGGCGGAGGCCGATGCGCTCGATGGCCATTCCCAGGAGGGCGCATGCGACGGCGACGACGAGGATCGTGAGGGGGAGGGGGGTTTTCAGGAAGGTGATGGAGCCGAGGCCGACATAGGCGCCGACGGCGAAGACGGAGCCGTGGGCGAAGTTAATGAGGTGGGAGACCCCGAAGATGAGGGCGAGGCCGACGGCGAGGAGGGCGTAGATGTTGCCGACGATGAGGCCGTTGACGGCGTAGTCGAACGCGG
>CAXTPG010000085.1:0-20248 GCA_964246015.1 uncultured Acetobacteraceae bacterium | reverse complement strand
CGGCACCCGCCACGTCGCCGACGCCGCCCGCGCCGCCGGCGCCCGCGCCATGGTCCTGATCTCGACCGACAAGGCCGTGAACCCCAGCAGCGTCATGGGCGCCAGCAAGCGCCTGGCCGAGATGTACGCCCAGGGCCTCGACGTCGCCGCCCTGCGGTCCCTGCGCGAAGGCGGCGGCGGCATGCGCTGCGTCACCGTCCGCTTCGGCAACGTCCTCGGCAGCACCGGCTCGGTCGTCCCCCTCTTCCGCCGCCAGCTCGAACACGGCGGCCCGCTGACCGTCACCCACCCCGACATGCAGCGCTACTTCATGACCGTGCGGGAAGCCGTGGGACTCGTCCTCCAGGCCAGCGTCGTCGGCGTCCACGCCTCCGACGACGCCATCCAGGGCGGTATCTTCGTGCTCGACATGGGCGAACCCGTCCGCATCGTCGATCTCGCCCGCCAGATGATCCGCCTCGCCGGCCTCCGCGCGACCGAGGACACGCACCCCGCCCCCGGCACCATCCGCATCGCCTACACCGGTCTCCGCCCCGGCGAAAAACTCTTCGAGGAGCTGTTCCACGGCAAGGAAGCCCCCGTCCCCACCGCCCACCCCGGCCTCCTCATGGCCGCCCCCCGCACCGCCGACCCCGCCATCGTCGGCCGCGCCATCGACGAGATCGCCGCCCTCTGCCGCGCCGGCCAGACCGAGGCCGCACTCCGCCAGCTCTCCCGCATGGTGCCGGAGTTCGAGCACAACTTCGCCGCCCGCGCGGCCCCCGGAAACTGACAAGGCGAGACTGAGATGACGCCCCTCCCGTTCCTCGACCTCAAGACCCAGCAGACCCGCCTGGGCGCCAACCTCAAGACCCGGCTCGAAGCCGTGCTCGCCCACTGCCAGTTCGTCATGGGCCCCGAAGTGGCCGAGCTGGAAGGCCGCCTGGCCGCCTATTGCGGCGCAAGGCACTGCGTCGGCGTAAGCTCCGGCACCGACGCGCTGCAGATCGCGATGATGGCGGAAGGCATCGGCCGCGGCGACGCCGTCTTCCTGCCCGCCTTCACCTACACCGCGACCGCCGAGGTCCCCCTCGTCCTCGGCGCGACCCCCGTCTTCGTCGACGTCGACCCCCGCACCTTCCAGATCGACCCCGCCCACCTCGAAGCCCGCATCGTCCAGACCCGCGACGAAGGCCGCCTCCGCCCCCGCGCCATCATCGGCGTCGACCTCTTCGGACAGCCCGCCGACTGGCCCGCCCTCAACCGCATCGCCGCAACCCACGGCCTGTTCACCATCGACGACCTGGCCCAGAGCTTCGGCGCCTCCCTCCACGGCGCGAAACTCGGAACCCAGGCGATGGCGACCGCCACCAGCTTCTTCCCCAGCAAGCCCCTCGGCGCCTACGGCGACGGCGGCGCGCTGTTCACCGACGACGACGACCGCGCCGCGCTGTTCCGCAGCCTGCGAACCCACGGCGAGGGCACGACCCGCTACGAAGTCCTCCGCACCGGGATGAACGGCCGCCTGGACACGATCCAGGCCGCCGTCCTGCTCGCCAAGCTCGACGTCTTCGACGAGGAACTCGCCGTCCGCGAACGCATCGCCGCCATCTACGACCGCCGCCTCGGCAACCTCGTCACCACCCCCGCCCGCGTCCCCGCCAGCACCAGCGCCTGGGCCATCTACGCCATCCTCCTGGACGACGAACCCACCCGCACCCGCGTCCAGTCCGCGCTGAAAGGGCAGGGGGTCCCCACCGCCATCTACTACCCCCGCCCCCTGCACAAACAGCCCGCCTACGCCGCCGCCCACGACGCCGCCCCCCTCCCGGTCAGCGAGGACCTCGCCACCCGCATCCTGGCCCTGCCCATCCACCCCGACCTGTCCGACGCCGACGCCGAACGCGTCTGCGACGCCGTGGCCGCCGCACTGGACTAGGGAACCCGCACCCCCCCCACGTGTTCCCGCCCCATGAACACGCCCCGCCGCCCCCCCGAACCGCCATCCCACGGCGCCCCGCCCGACCAGAACGCCGACCACAACCCCCCCGGCGATACCCCCCACGGCATCCCGGAAGGCATCGACGAGCACGAACCGAAGGGCCGCCCCACCTCCGACCGCGAACAAACGGAATCCGCCCTCAACCGAATCCAGGAAGACAAGTAAAGACAACCCGTAGCGCCGGCGTCCCGCCGGCCAGATCACAACGTAGCGCCGGCGTCCCGCCGGCTCGCAATCCATCGTACCGCAGACCTACCGCATCACCGTCAGCTCATGCTTGTTATGGAACAGGTGCGCCACCCGCACCCCCGGCAGCGCCATGATCCGCTCCACCGCCCCATGGTCCGTCTCCCCCTGGAACTTCACCGTGCACACCACCCGCCGCGCCACCGGCAACCACCGCTCCAGCAGCGCCAGCGTCCGCTCCGGATACGCGATCACGTCGCACACCAGCCAGTCCACCGCCCGCGGCTCCAGCGCGAACGCGCTGTCGATCGCCTGCTCCACGTTCGCCAGACCCGCCACACGGGCATCCAGCGGCGCCTTGTCCACCGCAACCACCTGCGCCCCCGTCTGCGCCAGCACCCACGTCCACCCCCCCGGCGACGCCCCCAGATCCAGGCACGAATCCCCCGCCCCCGGCCACGCCCCCATCCGAGTCAACGCCTCCCACAACTTCAGATAGGCCCGGCTCGGCGGCCCGATATGATCCTCCTCGAACCGCCACTCCCCGTTCGGCACCGGGCTCGACTTCGTCGGCGACGCCAGCAGCCGATCCGCCGCCAGCAACGTCCACGCCCCCAGATGCGCCCCCGGCGCCGCCGCCGGAAACACCAGCGCCGCCCCCTTCACCGGCGGCAACCGAGCCTCGATCAACGCCGACCGCCGGTGATGCCCCGCCGCATACAGGCACCAGTTCCGCTGCATCCCCCGCAGCACATCCGCCGCCCCCTTGACCGAGGCCACTGCATGCTCCCCCGGCGCCGTCCAGATATCCTGCGCCCACGGGCAGTCCACCGCCGCCCCCCCCGACAGCGCCAGCCGCCCATGCCACGCCACCGGCCCGGCGCCCATCAGCTCCAGCGACCGCGCAAGCGTCCCCTCCAATCCCTCCGGCGCCAGGTAGGCGCTGCCGATGCTGCCGTGCATACTGCGCCTATGACATGGAAGCGGTGCCGCGGCGAATGCATGACGTGATCGTGGTCGGCGCGGGCTCCGCCGGGGCCCCCGCCGCCGCCCGCCTCTCCGAAGACCCCGCCCGCCGGGTCCTCCTGCTCGAAGCCGGCCAGGATTGGCGCGCCGCCGACGCCCCCGCCGCCATGCTCAGCGCCAACATCAACCCCTTCATGAACGACCCCGCCCACCAGGCCCGCTGGCAGTGGCCCGGCCTCCTCACCCGCCGCACCCGCGCCCAAGCCCCCCGATTCTACTGGCGCGGACGCGGCCTCGGCGGCTCATCCATCGTCAACGCCCAGATCGCCATCCGCGGCGTCGCCGACGCCTTCGACGAATGGGCCGAAGCCGGCTGCGAAGGCTGGAACGCCACCCGCGTCCTCGGCGTCATGGACGCCTTCGAGGACGACCCGGACGCCAACCGCCCCGGCGGACCCATCCCCGTCCACCGCGCCCCCCAATCCGACTGGGGCCCCGTCGACCGCGCCCTCCGCGACGCCGCCCTCGGCTCCGGCTACCCCTGGAACCCCGACCTCAACGCCCCGGCCGGGGAAGGCGTCTCCTGCTACCCCATCAACAGCCGCGACGGCCGCCGGGTCTCCACCAATGAAGCCTTCCTGGAACCCGCCCGCACCCGCCCCAACCTCGAGATCCGCGGCGACACCCTCGTCGACCGCGTCGTGATCGAGCACGGCCGCGCCACCGGCCTCCACGTCCACCGCCCCGGCGAAGGCTGGACCACGATCCCCGCCCGCGCCATCCTCCTCTGCGCCGGCGCCATCCACTCCCCCGCCATCCTCCTCCGCTCCGGCATCGGCCCGGCCGCCGAACTGCACGCCCTCGGAATCCCCGTCACCCGCGACACCCCCGCCGTCGGCCGCCACTTCATGGACCACCCCATCATCCGCATGACCCTCCCGCTCCGCCCCCACGCCGTCACCACCGACCCGGACCAGCGCCACACCAACTGCTGCGTCACCTACACCTCGGGCCTCGGCGGCGGCGGCCGGCGCGACATGATCATGATCGGCTTCAACCACCGCGGCCTCGGCGACGCCGGACGCCCCAGCGGCCAGGGCGCCGTCGGCGCAGCCCTCTTCCAGGCCTTCTCCCGCGGCGCCGTCACCCTCGCCGGCGCCGACCCGCACGCCAACCCCGTCGTCGACGAGAACATGCTGGACGACCCCCGCGACCGCCTCCGCATGCGCGACGCCCTCCGCCGCCTCGGCCGCCTCGCCGCCCACCCGGCCCTGCAGGACGTCGCCCACCCCATCACCGTCGCCGAAACCAACCTCTCCTTCGACGAAGCGCTCGCCCTCCCGGACGCCGACCAGGACGCCCTCCTGCTCGACCAGGCCGCCGACATCCAGCACGCCGCCGGCACCTGCCGCATGACCGCCTACGAGGACCCCCGCGGCGTCGTCGACCCCGACCTGCGCGTGAAGGGCGTGGACAACCTGTTCGTGGCCGACGCGTCCATCATGCCCGCGGATTGCCGGGCCAACACGCACTTCACCTGCGTCGCGATCGGCCTGATCGCGGCGGACCGCCTCAAGGAGACCCGATGACCGAAACCATCCTCGTGCTGCAGCCCATCAACGACGAGCTGAAGGACATCATCCGCGCCGAACTCCCCGCAGGCTTCGCCCTCAGCACGACCGACAACGCGGACCCCGCCCACCTCGCCGCGAAGATGGCCGACGCCGACTACGTCGTCTTCTGGGACGTGGGCCTCCCCGCCGAACTCCTCAACGCCGCCCCGCGCCTCAAGATGGCGCACAAATGGGGCGTGGGCGTCGAGAACATCGACATGGACACCGCCCGCGCCCGCGGCATCCAGGTCGCCCGCACCACCGGCGGCAACGCCGTCCCGGTCGCCGAATTCGCCCTCGCCCTCATGCTCGCCGCCGGCCGCCGCGTCGTCACCGCCCATAACAGCATGGTCGAAGGCCGCTGGGCCAAGAACGAGATCTGGCGCCACAGCGTGCTGCTCTCCGGCAAGACCGTCGGCATCATCGGCCTCGGCGCCATCGGCACGGAAGTCGCCAAGCGCCTCCCCGGCTTCGGCTGCCGCATCCTCTACCACAACCGCCGCCCCATCCCGCCCGAGCGCGAGGCCGCCCTCGGCATCGAATACCGCACCGTCGCCGCCATGCTGCCCGAGGTCGACGTGCTCTGCCTCACCTGCCCCCTCACCCCCGAAACCCGCGGCATGATCGCAGCCCCCCAGCTCGCGGCCATGAAGCCCGGCAGCATCCTCGTCAACGTCGCCCGCGGCGGCATCGTCGTCGAATCGGACCTCGTCGACGCCCTCCGCAGCGGCCACCTCGCCGCCGCCGCCGTCGACGTGTTCGACCCCGAACCCCCCGACCCCGCCAACCCCCTCCTGCACCTGCCCAACGTGGTGGTGACCCCCCACTGCGCCTCGACCGCCTTCGAGAACTCCGCCAAGGGCATCCGCCACTGGCTCCGCAACATCACCCTGGTCGCCCGCGGCGAACCCGTCCCCGAAATCGACCAGGTCCCATAACCCCCCCCAAACCGCCAGGCCCGTAGGGTGGAATGCCCTTCATTCCACCAACACCAGCGGAAAACGCCAACCCGTAGGGTGGAATGCCCTTCATTCCACCACCCCCCCCGAAACAGCCGCCGCCCGTCAGGCCGTCTGCCGCGCCGCCACCCGCTTCGCCCCGACCGGCGCCATCAACTCCAGCTTCGCCTCGTCCTCCGCCCCGCCCTGCACCATCGCGACATCCGTATACGGCGCCGCACCCTGCTCCCGCACCGCCCGCGCCGCCATCCGCCGCAGCCGCCACCACGCGCTCCCCAGCCGCGCGTGCTTCCAAAGCACCTCCCCCGCGAACCACGGCCAGAACAGCGCCGCCGGCCACTGCCGCAACCCCGGCCGCCGCTCCGACGGATGCTTCATCCGCACGATCCCCCCCTGCAGCGGATGCACCCGCTCCACCGCGATCGTCGTCGAGAACGTCAGCAGCAGGAACACCAGGCTCCGCATCGGCAGCCCCGTCGCCGCGGCCCGGCGCAGCAGCGTCATCATGTGCGCCCGGCTGTAA
The DNA here is from genome assembly GCA_964246015.1 of uncultured Acetobacteraceae bacterium. Taxonomy (GTDB): domain Bacteria; phylum Pseudomonadota; class Alphaproteobacteria; order Acetobacterales; family Acetobacteraceae; genus JBBROS01. The sequence continues at coordinate 14,020 of CAXTPG010000085.1, read as the reverse complement.
TACAGGTCCCAAACCTCGCGGTAGATCCCCTCCCACTCCGCCGTCGACATCTTCGGGTGCGGCGCGCACACGTGCTCCAGGTCGTAGATGTTGAGATCCGGATGCATCGGCACCCCCGCCCGCCACAGCGTCTGATGGTCCTCGGAGCCGGGCAGGGGGGTCAGGCAGAAGAACTCCAGCACGTCGATCGGCAGCTCGCGCTGGATCACCTCGATATCCCTCCGGATCGACGCGGGCGTGTCGCCGGGAAACCCCAGGATATAACCGGCCAGCGTCATGATGCCCTGCGCCTTCCACGCCAGCAGCATCCGGCGATACTCGGTCAGCTTGTTCTGCCGCTTCTTCGCGCCCAGCAGGTTCTCGGGATTGATGTTCTCCAGCCCGATGAACACCCGCGTCACCCCCGCCCGCTTCGACTTCTCGATGAACCGCGGAATCTTGTGGCACAGCGTATCCACCTGGATCAGCAGCCCCAGCGGGATGCCGTCCTCCTCCCGCAGCCGGATCAGCCGGTCCAGGATCGCCTCCCAGTCCCGGTTCCGCGCGAAATTGTCGTCGGTGATGAAGAACTTGTGGATCCCCTGCGCCCAGTTCAGCCGCACCAGCGCCTCCACGTCGTCCGGCGACCGATACCGCGAAATCCGCCCCTGCACGTTGATGATGGTGCAGAACGAGCACTGGTACGGGCAGCCCCGCCCGGCGTCGAAGCTGGTGCTCTTCCCCGCCGTGCGCCGCACGTTCGCCCGCGGCAGGAACGGCACCGGCGTCCCCGCCATCCCCGGCAGCGTCGCACGGAAATCATACAGCGGCTGCAGCGTCCCCGCCGCCGCGTCCCGCAGGATCGCGTCGAACCGCCCCTCGATCTCCCCCGCCACCATCGCCACGCCCAGCGCCCGGCAGTCGTCCAGCCCCAGCGCATGCCCGTCGATCATCGCCAGCACGCCCGAGACATGGAATCCCCCGATCGCGACCGGGATGCCCGCCTCCCGCAACGGGCGCGCAATATCCATCGCGCGGGGAAACTGGTTGGACTGCACGCCCACCAGCCCCACCAGCCCGAACCCGCCATGCGCGCGGAACCGCCGCAGGATCGCCGGAATGTCCACCCGGGTATTGCTCTCGTCGATCGCCACGATCTCGACCCCGACGTCGTCGCCCAGCACGCCCCGGCCCGCCGCCTCCTCCGCCACCGCATGCACGGCGGCCAGCGAATTGGCGGGAATCATCGACCGCCACCACCGGATGACATACCCGTCGTCGTCGTAGTGCGACGGCTTGATCAGCAGCAACTGAAAGCGCCGTCGCGTCGCGACCGTGGCTTGTTCCATCGTGGGCATCGCTTTCGACAAGCAGACCCCGGTTCTGGACCCGACCCGGCAACCAGGTCAACGCTTCCCCCTCCCTCCCTCTCCCGGCCAACGCCCCCCAAGGCACCCGCCTGCCCCCTGGCAGCCTGCTTCCCCCCTCCCTGAGATCAGGGAGGGGCCGGGGGTGGGTTTGTCGTGCCACCGGAGAACGAGCGTCTGCAGCAACTCCGCTCTCCGAAGCTCCTGTGCAAAACCGTGAACACCTTAGCCAATCGAAAGAGGGCCGGGGCGGAACCAGCAAACGCCCCCGCATGCATCCGCCTTCTCCCTCTCCCATCGGGAGAGGGCCGGGGTGAGGGCCTGCCACAAGCACAAGCCCAAGGTCGGACCCACCCCCAACGAAAGCTCCCGAAGGACCGCCCCACTGCCAACGCCCCCGCATGCACCCGCCTCCCCCCGCTCCCCTCGGGAGAGGGCCGGGGCGGAACCAGCCAAGGTTCCGCCGGCACTCTTCACCGGTGGAATGCCGGCGGAGGGGAGGGTGCTTGCCACAAGCACAAGGCCACGCTCGGCCCCCCGCCACAAATCATCCCGACAAACGTCCCCACCCCACCCCATTGACAAGCAACCACACCGGCCCGCACAACCCCCCCCAGGGGACACCCGCGATCACCCCGTGAGGCTCCGGCCCAAGCATCGCGTCCGACTTCCTCCATACCGGAGAGGACGCACCCATGCCGTCACCCGAATCCATCACCGCCGCCCACTTCGCCCGCCGCATCGGGCTTCCCGACTCCCCCGTCCTGCTCGACGTCCGCATCGACGACGACGTCGCCGCAGACCCCCGCATCCTGCCCGGCGCCATCCGCAAGCCCTGGCGCGACGCCGCAGCCTGGGCCCCCGAATATCGCGGCCGCACCGTCGTCGTCGTCTGCCAGCGCGGCCTCAAGCTCAGCCAGGGCGCCGCCGCCTGGTTGCGCCACGCCGGCGCCGACGCCGAAAGCCTCGAAGGCGGGTTCGAGGCCTGGCGCGACGCCGGCCTCCCCCTCGTCCGCCCCGACCACATCCCCACCCGCGACCCGCAGGGCCGAACCGTCTGGGTCACCCGCGCCCGCCCCAAGGTCGACCGCATCGCCTGCCCCTGGCTCATCCGACGCTTCGTCGACCCCCACGCCGTCTTCCTCTTCGTCGCCCCCGCCGAGGTCGAAGCCGTCGCCGACCGCTTCGCCGCCACCCCCTTCGACATCGATGGCGTGTTCTGGAGCCACCGCGGCGAAGGCTGCACCTTCGACGCGATGCAGGACGAGTTCGCCCTCCACACCGAACCCCTCGACCGCCTCGCCCTCATCGTCCGCGGCGCCGACACCGCCCGCCCGGACCTCGCACCCGAGGCTCCCGGCCTCCTCGCCGCATCCCTCGGCCTCTCCCGCATGCTCCGCGACGACCTCGCCCAACTCGAGGCCGGCCTGGCCCTCTACGACGCCTTCTACCGCTGGTGCCGCGACGCGACCGAGGAGTCGCACAACTGGCCCACCCCCCGGCGCCCGGCATGAACCTCCCCCCCAACCTGCCCACCGAGGCCGAGGCCACCCGCGTCTGGGCCCGGATCGGCTGCCTCTCCTTCGGTGGCCCGGCCGCCCAGATCGCCCTCATGCACCGCGAGATCGTCGAGCAGCGCGCCTGGGTCTCCGACCGCCGATTCCTCCACGCCCTCAACTACTGCACCCTGCTGCCGGGCCCCGAGGCCATGCAGCTCGCCACCTACCTCGGCTGGCTCATGCACGGCGTCCGCGGCGGCCTCGTCGCCGGCGCGCTCTTCGTCGTCCCCGGCGCCATCGTCATGCTCGCCCTCTCGGCCCTCTACGCCGGGTTCGGCACGGTCCCCGCGGTGTCCGCCGCCTTCTTCGGCCTCAAATGCGCCGTCCTCGTCCTGGTCGCCGACGCCCTGCGCCGCCTCGCCAAACGCGCGCTGAAAACCCCGGCCGCCTACTGGCTCGCGGGGGCAGCCTTCGTCGCGCTGTTCGCCTTCGGCGCCCCGTTCCCGCTCGTGGTGCTGGCGGCCGGCCTCGTCGGCTGGGCCGCCCCGGCCGCCTTCCGCGGCGCCGCGCACGGCACCGCGAGGGACGGCCCCCTCGCAGCCCTCGACGCGCTCCTGCTGGCCGACCCCGGCCGCGCCGCGCGCATGGCCCCCGGCGCCTGGCGCGCCGGCTGGATCGCCGTCGCGCTCTGGCTCGCCGTCGTCGCCATCCTCTACGCCCGCGGCGGCGTGCTGGGCGACGTCGCGGTGTTCTTCTCCAAGCTCGCCATCGTCACCTTCGGCGGCGCCTACGCCGTCCTCGCTTACGCCGCGCAGGCGGCGGTCGAAAGCTACGGCTGGCTCACCCCCGGGCAGATGCTGGACGGCCTGGGCCTCGCCGAAACCACCCCCGGCCCCCTCATCCTCGTGCTGCAATTCGTCGGGCACCTGGCCGGATACGCCCAGGGCGGCCCCTGGCTCGCCGCCGCCGCCGCCGCCGTCGTGCTCTGGGTCACCTTCCTCCCCTGCTTCGCCTGGGTGTTCCTGGGCGCCCCCTACGTGGAACGCCTCCAGGCCAACACCGCCCTCACCAGCGCCCTCGCCGCCGTCACCGCCGCAATCGTCGGCGTCATCGCCAACCTCGCCCTCTGGTTCGCCCTCCACGTTCTCTTCCGCGACCACATGGAAATCCGGACCTCGGGACTCCGCATCGACCTCCCCGTCCTCGCCACACTCGACCCGGCCGCCCTGATCCTCGCCGCCGCCGCAGGCATCGCGCTACTCCGCCTCAAGCTCGGCGTCGCCACGGTCATGGCCGCCACCGCCGCCGCGGGCCTCGTCCTGCACGCAATCCGCTAACCCCGCACCGCAGCCGGCCGTAGCGCCGGCGTCCCGCCGGCCCCCCAACCCCCCCCACCCGAACCCCCGCCAGAAGCAATCTATTAACCCCCAGGGCGCAAACTACTCCCCACAAGCCCCGGGGAACCCGTCCATGCGCATCCAACGCCGCAAGCTTCTGGCCCTGTCCGCCGCCGCACTCGCCACCCCCCACATCGCCCGCGCCGCCCCGCGCAAGCTCCGCGCCGGCCACAACAACTCGCCCACCTCCGCGCTCCAGGCCGCCTGCATCGTCTTCCAAAGCTACGTGGCCGAAAAATCCGAAGGCCGCTACGCCATCGAGGTCTTCCCCAGCTCCCAGCTCGGCAACGACCTCCAGCTCGCCCGCGCCGTGTCCGACGGCACCGTGGACATGACCATCTCCGCCACGTCCCTCCTGGGCACCTTCCACCGCGATCTCGAACTGGTGGAGATCCCCTACCTCTTCCAGGGCCCGGCCGCCGCCCGCAAGGCCCTCGCGGGCGACCTCGGCGCCTACTACGCCGACCTCCTCGCCAAAAGCAGCCTCACCGTGATCGGCTGGGGCGAGAACGGCCTGCGCCACGTCACCGCCAACAAGCCCGTCCGCACCCCGGACGACCTGAAAGGCGTCAAGATCCGCGTCCAGGCCTCCAGGATCCAGGTCGAAAGCTTCCTCGGCCTCGGCGCCGCCGCCGCCCCGATGACCTTCACCGAACTGCCCGAGGCGTTGCGCACCGGCCGGTTCGACGCGCAGGAGAACCCCGTCAGCATCATCGTCTCCAACGACTTCATCCCCAGATACCAGTCCCACGTCTCCCTCACCGGCCACATCTACAGCCCCTTCGTCGTCTCCTTCTCGTCCGACGTGCTGGAAGACATGAGCCCGGCCGACCGCGCCATCATGAAGGCGGCCGGGCCCCTGGCCGCAAAGGCCACCATCGAATTCAACGAGAACGCGGTGGCGACCGGCCTCGGGAAACTGAAGGCCGCCGGCATGACCATCGTCACCGACGTCGACCGCCCCGCCTTCCAACGCGCCATGGAGGCCGTCGGGCCGCGCCTCGCCGCCGTCGCCGGGGCCGACGCCATCGCCCGGGTGCGCGGGCTGATCGCGTGATCGCGGCGGCCGGGCAGGGACCGCACATGAAGACGCGCTCGCTCCTGTTCCGCATCGTCGCCGGCTTCCTCGCCTGCGTCGGGGTCGCGCTGCTGGCCATGGGAACCCTGCTGCTGATCGGCGGCCGCTTCAAGGCCGCGGACAGCGTCGCCCGCGCGGCGATCGAGGGTAACCGCACCGCCGCCCAGCTCGGTCAGAACGCATCCAACGCAAGGGCCACGCTCTACCGCTACCTCAACTCTGTCGAGGCCGCGGACCGCCAGGCGCTCGACGCCGACCTCGCCCCAATCGCGGCCGCGACCGGCACCGGCGCCCGGCTGCGCGACCAGGCGAACGAGACGTCGGAACTCATCCAGCAGTCGCAGGTCGCGGCCGTGCGGCTCTTCGCCTCGTCCAGCAGCATCGCCGCCTCCTTCGCCACCCTCACCGAACTCACCGCCGCACTCCCCGACCTCGCACTCCCCGACCCCGCGCTCCCCGCCATGGCCGCCCGCGCCGGGCAGGACTACGCCATCCTCGTCGTCGACCTCGGACGCTTCGTCGCCTTGCGGGAGGCGAGGGCAGGGGACGCGGTGCGGGAGGACGGCCGGAAGGTGCTGGCCGCCCTCTCGCAGGTCCAGGCGGCCCCGGGCATCGGCGCGCGCGTCAAGAAGGTCGCAGGCGTCATCGTCCGCGACGTCGAGGCCTTGATGGACGCCGTCGACGAATACCGCGCCTTCTCCGCCAGCCGCGCCGCGGCGCTCGCCGCGCTGAAGGCCGAGTTCGACGGCGTCGCGGCCGAGGTGCAGGCCCGCCAGGCCGCATCGAACGCGGCCTTCGCGGACTCGAGCCTCGCAGCCCAGCACGCAAGCCACCTGATGATGGCGAGCCTCGTGGCCAGCGCCTGCGCCGTGCTGCTCATCGGGGTGGGGCTGGCGCTCTGGATCGGCCGCTCGATCTCCCGCCCGATCATGGCCTTGACCGCGACGATGCGCAGCCTCGCCGATGGCCGCCTCGACGTCGCGATCACCGGCCAGTCGCGGACGGACGAGATCGGCGCGATGGCCCGCGCGGTCGACGTCTTCAAGGCGAACGGCGTCGCCCTGCGCGCGACGGAAGCGGCCGGGGCCCGCGCGGCGCAGGACCAGGCGGCGGCGATGGCGGCGATCGGGGCAGGGCTGGCCCGCCTGGCCCGGGGCGACCTCACCTGCCGGCTGGACCACGGCTTCGCCCCCCAGTACCGTACGCTGCAGGACGACTTCAACGCCGCCATGACGCAGTTGCAGAAGACCATGCAGGGCGTCGCCGCGGCGGCAGGCGGGCTCCGGGCGGGCATGGGCGGCATCACCGGCGCGGCCGACGACCTCTCCCGCCGCACCGAGAACCAGGCCTCCACCCTCGAACGCACGGCCGCCTCGCTGGAAGAGGTCGCCGCCGCGGTCGCCCGCACCGCCGAAGGCGCCTCCCATGCAAGGGACGTGGTGGACACCGCAACCGCGGACGTGCGCCGGTCCGGCCAGGTCGTCGGCAGCACCGTGAACGCGATGGCCGAGATCGAACGATCCTCGGCGGAAATCGTCGAGATCATCGGCGTCATCGACTCGATCGCCTCCCAGACCACGCTGCTGTCGCTGAACGCAGGGATCGAAGCCGCGCGGGCCGGCGACGCCGGGCGCGGCTTCGCGGTTGTGGCGTCCGAAGTCCGCGGCCTCGCCATGCGCTCCGCCCAGGCGGCAAAGACGATCAAGGGATTGATCGAGGCCTCGCGCAAGCAGGTCGGCGCCGGCGTCGAACTGGTCCGCCAGGCCGAGGACGCGCTCACCCGCATCACCGCCCAGGTCGCCGACATCAACGGCGTGGTCGGCGGCATCGCCGGCTCGGCGAACGACCAGGCCGCGGCCCTGGCCGACGTCAGCCGCGCCGTCAACGGCATGGACCAGATGACCCAGCGGAACGCCGCCATGGTCGACGAAACCACCGCCTCCAGCCACCAGCTCGCCCGCCAGGCCGAGGAACTGGCCCGCCTCATGGGCCAATTCCAACTCGCCGCGTAGCAGCACGCCAAATCCGCACTAAAAACCTCCCTCTCCCATCGGGAGAGGGCCGGGGTGAGGGCCTGCCACACGCAAACGGCCAGCGCCGTGACAACCCAGCGGTGCGTGCCGCCCGCACGGGTCAACGGCCGCACCAAATCCGCACTAAAAACCTCCCTCTCCCATCGGGAGAGGGCCGGGGTGAGGGCCTGCCACACGCAAACGGCCAGCGCCGTGACAACGCAGCGGTGCGTGCCGCCCACACGGGTCAACGGTCGTAGGGTGGAATGCTCTTTGGCATTCCACCACCGCGCGGCTGTCGGCCGAACCCCCTAGGACGAAGCCCCCCCCAGGAACAACGCCGCCACCCGCGGATCCCCCGCAATCGTCGCCGCCCTGTCCGAAAGCCGCGTCTGCCCCAGCTCCAGCACGATCGCCCAGTCCGAAAGCGCCAGCGCCGCCCGCGCATTCTGCTCGATCAGCAGCACCGAAACCCCCCGGTCCCGCAGGCTCCGCAGCATCCCGAACACCTCCGCCACCATCAGCGGCGACAACCCGATGCTCGGCTCGTCGATCAGCAGCAACCGTGGATTCAGCAACAACCCCCGCACGATCTCGAGCTGCTTCTGCTCCCCGCCCGACAACGTCCCCGCCTGCTGACCGGCCTTCCGCCGCAACGCCGGAAACCGGTCCAGACCCGCCTCGATCCGCCCCGCCAGATCCGTGATCCCACGCCCCGCCGCAACACCCCCGAGCTCGATGTTGTGCCGCACCGAAAGCTCCGGAAAGATGTTGCGCCCCTGCGGCACATAGCAGACGCCGGCATCGATCAGCGCCCGGCACGGCAGGTTCGTGATCTCCCGCCCATCCATCGCAATCCGCCCCGCCCGCGCCCGCAACAGCCCGAACACCGTCTTGAACACCGTCGACTTGCCCGCCCCGTTCGGCCCGATCACCGTCGTGATCGCCCCCCGCGGCACCGAAAGCGTGCACCCGTTCAGGATCGTCATCCGCCCATACCCGGCAACGACGCCCTCCAGCGTCAGGATCGGGTCAGTGACCAAGATACGCATCGATGACGGCCGGGTCCGCCCGCACCTCCGCCGGCGTCCCCTGCGCAAGCACCCGCCCCTCCGCCAGCACCACCACCCGCGTGCACAACGACATCACGAACTCCATGTTGTGCTCGATCACGACGATCGTGCTGCCATGCTCCCGGTTCATCGCCCGCAACCGCTCTTCCAGGTTCACCAGCATCGTCGGGTTCACCCCCCCCGCAGGCTCGTCCAGCAGCACCAGCCGCGGCCCGGCCATGAACGCCATCGCGGCATCCAGCAGCTTCTGCTGCCCATACGACAGCCCCCCCGCCCGCTGCTGCGCCAGATGATCCAGCCGGAACGCCGCCACCATCGCATCCGCCGCCGCCCCTTGCCCGGCATCGCGGGGCCCCAGCAACCGCCCCAGCATCCCGCCCCGGTGCTCCTGCCCCGCCAGCACCAGGTTGTCCCGCACCGTCAACTGCGGAAACACCTGCAGCAACTGGAACGTCCGGCTCACCCCCATCCGGCTCAGGTCGCACGGCCGCATCCCCGTCACCGCCCGCCCGTCCAGCCGGACCTCCCCCGCCGTCGGCCGCAACTGCCCCAGGATGCAGTTGAACAGCGTGCTCTTCCCGCTCCCGTTGGGCCCGATCACCCCCAGGATCTCGCCCTCCCGCACGTCGAACGACACGCCATCGACCGCCGTGATCCCCCCGAACCGCTTGGTCACGTCCCGAACCTCGAGCACGCAACTCATTCCAGCCCCGCCACCGCCGCCGCCCGCGCCGCCGAAGCCCGCCGCTGCCCCCGCGCCGCCACGAACCGGTCGAGGATCCCCAGCAGCCCCGTCGGCGACACCGCCAGCAGCACCATCACCATCAACGCATACAGGATCAGATACAGCCCGCCCGTGAACCGCAGCCACTCCGGCAGCAGCACCGCGATCAAAGCCCCCAGGAACGGCCCCAGAAAGAACCCGGACCCGCCCACGATCACCATCAGCAGCAGGTTCAACGACAACCCCAGCGTGAACGGCGTCGGATCCACGAACTCCACCAGCGGCGCATACAGCACCCCCGCCGCCCCCCCCATCGCCGACCCGATCGCGAACGCCATCAGCGTATACCGCGTGGTATCCACCCCCAGCGACATCGCCCGCACCGGGTTCTCCCGCAACGCGACGAACGCCCGCCCCCACGGCGACCGCACCAGCCCCCACATCAACGCCGACACCACGCCCAGCGATGCAAGGCACACCCACGCGAACGCCGGCGGCCGCCGCAACGCCACCCCCAGCAGCGTCGGCCGCGGCACGTCGACCAGCCCATAGATCCCGTTCGTCAGCCACGACTCGTTCCGGAACACCAGATACGCCAAGGTCGAGAACGCGAGCGTCACGAACGCCAGGTAATGCCCCTGCACCCGCAGCGCCGGGTAGCCCAGCAGCCACCCCACCGCAAAGCACAGCAGCACCGCCACCCCCGCCGCCACCACCATCGGCCACCCCGCAAGCGTCAGCAGCGCCCCCGTATACGCGCCGATCCCCACGAACGCCCCCTGCGCCAGCGAAACCTGCCCCGCATACCCCAGGGTAAGGTTCAGCCCCATCGCCGCGATGGTCATCACCGCCCACATCGACAGGATGTAGTTGCCATACCGGTTCAGCCCCAGCGGCAGCAGCGCCACCGCCACCACCGCCGCGACCACCAGCACCGCCCGGATCATACCGTCCGCTCCTCGGCCCGCCCCATCAACCCCTGCGGCCGGAACAGGATCACCCCGATCAGCAGCAGCAGCGGCACGGCCCCCCGATACTGCGTCGACACGTACGCCGCCCCCAGATTGTCCAGCACCCCCAGCACGAACCCGCCGGCAATGGCCCCCCGCACCGCGTTGAACCCGCCAACGATCGCCGCGATGAACGCGGCCAACCCCAGCGTCTCCCCGCTGCTGAACTTCGCCAGATACACCGGCGTGATCAGCAACGACGCCAGCGCCACCAGCAACGCGTTGATCATGAACGTGTAGAGGATCATCCGCTCCACCGGGATCCCCAGGATGCGCGCGACCGTCGGGTTCTGCGCCGCCGCCTGCATCTGCCGCCCCGTGCTCGTCCGCTCCAGCAGCAGCCGCAGCAGCACCACGGCCGCGACCGCCAGCGCCAGCACGCCCAGGCTCTGCAACGACACCGGCGCCCCCAGCACCATCACATCCCCCTGCGGCACGATGGACGGGAACGGCTGCGCCTCGGCGGAATAAGCCTCCTTCACCCCCTCCTTCAGGAACAGCGACAGCGCCATCGTCGCGATCGCCAGCGGCAGCGCCCCATGCCGCAGCATCGGGTCCACCAGCAGCAGCTTGAACCCGGCCCCCAGCACCAGCAGCGTCGCCGCGACCCCAACCAGCACCGCCGCCCAGAACGGCATCCCCGCCTGCGCCCCCGCCAGCATGAAGAACGCCGGCAGCATCACGAACTCGCCCTGCGCGAAGTTCACGGTCTGCGACGCCTGCCACAGCAGCGTGAACCCCAACGCGGCCAACGCGTAGATCGCCCCCGTGGCCGCGCCCGCGACCAGCAGCGCGACCAGGTCGCCCATGTCAGTTCCCCAGCTTGGGCAGCACCTGCTTCACCACCTGCCGCCCCCCCTCGACCTCCACAAGGAAGCTCTGCCGATCGATGTCGCCGTTCCCGTCGTACGTCACCTCCATCAATATCCCCGGCTCCTGCTGCGGCGTGATCGTCATCCCGTGCAGCGTCGCCGCAAACGCCTTGCCATCCACCCGGCCCATCTTCTCCGTCACCGCCTTGATGACGTACACCGCCAGATACCCCTTGATGCCGTTATGATCCGGCACGTAGTTGTACTTCGCCTGGAACCGCGTCCGGAACTCCGCGATCGCCGGGATCGGCGCATCCGTCGTAAGCCCGACATGCCCCCGCGCCCCGTTCGCCGCATCCCCGGCCAGGTCGATCACCTTCTGCCCCGTAAGCGTCGTCTCGCCGATCAGCGGCAGCTTCACGCCCTGCTTCTGCAGCTCCTTGAGCAGCCGCGCACTCTCCTCCTCGTTCACGTAGGCGAACACCGCATCCGCCCCGCTCGACTTCACCTTCAGCACATCCGCCGCGAAATCCGCCTGCCCGGCCTCCGTCGAAAGGTCGGCCACCACCTTCACCCCCCGCTTGGCGAACTCCTTCAGGATCGTGTCCCGCCCGCCCTTGCCGAAATCGTTGTTCACCCAAACGATCGCGACGCTCTTCGCCTTCACCTCCTCGGCGATATACCGCGCCACCTTCGGCATCGACGATTGCTGCCCGAAGCTCGTCCGGAACAGCGTCGCATGCCCCGCCTGCGTCAAATCCGCGGCCTCGCCCCCCATCAGCTGCGCAACCCCCGCCTGCGCCGCAAGGCTCGCCGTCACCTTCACCGACCCCGAATACCCCGGTCCCAGAAGCACGTAAGGGTTCGCATCCAGCGCCCGCTGCACCTGCGCCCGAGCCACCCCCGGCGTCGACTGCGAATCCGCATGCGTCACCGCCAACGCCCGCCCCAGCACCCCGCCCTTCGCGTTGATCTCCGCAATGGCCAGGTCGATGCCGTTCTTGAAGTTCGTCCCGACGGTCGCCCCGCCCCCCGAAAGCTCCCCCACATGCGCCAACGGGATCGGCTGAGCCTGCGCCGCCCCGGCAAACGGCGCCAACACCAGTCCGGCAAGAATGACGCGCCGCTGCATTCGATTTCCCCCATTTATCACGTTCTTGAGAGCCAACTCATCGAACTCCCCCAGCGCTGTCAAGGAGAAGCCTCCAAGAACCCGCCGCTACTCCGCCGGCTGACGATACCCCCGCGAAGGCGCCCCCACCCCCCGGGGCGTCAACAACCGCCCGAACAACCGCGCCGTCCACGCCGAGATATCGTCCATCACCGTGTAGAAGCTCGGCACGAACACCAGCGACAACGCCGTCGACACGATCAACCCCCCGATCACCCCGATCGCCATCGGCGCCCGGAACTCCCCCCCATCCCCCACCCCCAACGCGCTCGGGATCATCCCCGCCACCATCGCGATCGTCGTCATCACGATCGGCCGCGCCCGCTTCCGCCCGGCATCCAGAATCGCCTCCGCCCGGCTCATCCCATCCGCCCGCCGCTCGATCGCGTAATCCACCAGCATGATCGCGTTCTTCGTCACGACCCCCATCAGCATCAAGATCCCGATCACCACGGGCATCGAGATCGGCTGCCCCGTCAGGATCAACGCCAGGATCACCCCGCCCAGGCACAGCGGCAGGCTCAGCAGGATCGTGATCGGCTGGAACACGCTGCCGAACAGCAGCACCAGCACTCCCAGCACCATCACCAGCCCCGCCCCCATCGCCATCCCGAACCCCGCGAATACCTCCGCCATGATCTCGGAATCGCCGCCGTTCTTGATCCGCACCCCCGCCGGCAACGCCTTCGCCTCCGGCAACCCCTGCACCTGCTGGATCGCCGCCCCCAGCGCCAGCCCCCGCGCCAGGTCCGCCCCCAGCACCACCCGCCGCACCCGGTCATACCGCTGCACGCTCGCCGGCCCCTGGCCCAGCCCCAGCTCCGCCACCGCCAGCAACGGCACCGACAGCCCCGAAGCCCCCGTCACCGGCAGCGCCGCGATGGCGTCCAGATCCCCCCGCAGCGCCAGCCGCGACTGCACCCGGATCGGGATCAGCCGGTCCCCATCCCGGAACTTCGCCAGGTTCGCGTTGATGTCTCCGATCGTCGCGATCCGCACCGCATCGCTGATCGCCTCCGTGCTCACGCCGAACCGCGCCGCCTCGTCCGCCCGCGGCGTCACCCGGATCTCCGGCCGGTCCGCCCCGGCCGATGGCGCCACGTTCGCAAACCCCGGCAGCCGCCGCATCCCGCTCTCCAGCGCCGCCACGCCCCGGCTCAGCGCCTCCGGCTCGTCCCCCAGCACCGTGATCGTCAGCTCCCGCTCCCCCCGGTCGTTCACGAACCACCCGCGCACATCCGGGATGGCCGCCAACCGGACGCTCAGCTCCCCCTCGATCTGCTTCTGCGACCGGCTCCGCTGCCCCTTCAGCACCAGGTTCACGATCATCGAGGCCCGGCGGATCTCCGCACCCGTCCCCGTCGGCGTCGCCCCCCCCACGACGAACACCGTCGTCACCTCCGGGATCTCCCGGAAATCCGCCGCGATCCGGTCCGTCACCGCCCGTGTGTCCGCAAGCGTCGAACCCGGCGGCAACTCCAGCGACAACGTCACCCGGCTCTCATCCCCCGGCGGGATGAACCCCGTCGGCAGCAGCGTCGTCGACCAGATCGAGACGGCGAACGCCGCCACCCCCGCCAGCAGCGTCACCCCCCGCCACCGCAGCGTGACCCCCAGGAACCGCGTATACGCCCGCATGATCCAGCCGTCCGGCGTAGGCCGATGCCCCGTCGACACCATCAGGTACGCCGCCATCAACGGCGTGATCAGCCGCGCCACCAGCAACGAAGCGATCACCGCCGCCGCCACCGTCAGCCCGAACTGCTTGAAATACTGCCCGGCGATCCCGCCCATGAAACTGACCGGCGCAAACACCGCGACGATCGTGCACGTGATCGCCATGACCGCCAGCCCGATCTCGTCCGCCGCCTCGATCGCCGCCTCGTACGGCCGCTTCC
>CAXTPG010000084.1:6584-20396 GCA_964246015.1 uncultured Acetobacteraceae bacterium | reverse complement strand
TGGCGCGCACGCATGGACAGCACGGCCACCGCGCCGTAACACGATCGAAGGAGAACACCATGAACATCATCCAGACGTTCGAGGCGGAGCAGATCGCCAAGCTCACCGCCGTCCGCGCCGTCCCCAAGTTCCAGGCCGGCGACACCCTCAAGGTCATGGTCCGCGTCGTCGAAGGCGAGCGCACCCGCGTCCAGGCCTATGAAGGCGTCTGCATCGCCCGCTCCAACAAGGGCATCAACAGCAACTTCACCGTCCGCAAGATCAGCTACGGCGAAGGCGTCGAGCGCGTGTTCCCCCTCTACGCCCCCACCATCGCCGAGATCGTCGTCGTCCGCCGCGGCGACGTCCGCCGCGCCAAGCTCTATTACCTCCGCGGCCGCAGCGGCAAGTCCGCCCGCATCGCCGAACGCGCCCGCGAAGTGCCGAAGCCCGGCGCCCCGGCCGCCGAGCCGGCCCCCGCCGAAGCCGCCGCCGAATAGGCGGCACCAGCAGGGAAGGGGACTGAACATGGCAAGGACCCTGTTCGACAAGGTCTGGGACAGCCACGTGGTCGACCGGCTCGAGGACGGTACCTGCGTCCTCTACATCGACCGCCACCTCGTCCACGAGGTCACCAGCCCCCAGGCCTTCGAAGGCCTCCGCCTCGCCGGACGCCCCGTCCGCCGGCCCGACGCGACCATCGCGGTGGTGGACCACAACGTCCCCACCAGCGACCGCAGCCAGGGCATCAAGGAAGAGGAAAGCCGCATCCAGGTCGAAACCCTGGAACACAACGTCGCGGCCTTCGGCGTCCCCTACTTCCCCCTGACCGACGCCCGCCAGGGCATCGTCCACATCATCGGTCCCGAACAGGGCCTCAGCCTCCCCGGCTTCACCATCGTCTGCGGCGACAGCCACACCAGCACCCACGGCGCCATGGGCGCGCTGGCCTTCGGCATCGGCACGTCCGAAGTGGAGCACGTCCTCGCGACGCAAACCCTGCTCCAGAAGCCCGCCAAGAACATGCTCGTCCAGGTCGACGGCGAACTCTCGCCCGGCGTCACCGCAAAGGACGTCGTCCTCGCCATCATCGGCACCATCGGCACCGCCGGCGGCACCGGGCACGTCATCGAATACGCCGGCTCCGCCATCCGCGCCATGGACATGGCCGGCCGCATGACCGTCTGCAACATGAGCATCGAGGCCGGGGCCCGCGCCGGCATGATCGCCCCCGACGACACCACCTTCGACTACATTCGCGGCCGCCCCTACGCCCCCAAGGGCGAAGCCCTCGACCGCGCGATCGAAGTCTGGCGCACCCTCCCGTCCGACCCCGGCGCCACCTACGACAAGACCGTCACCCTCGACGCCGCCACCATCCAGCCCATGGTCACATGGGGCACCAACCCCGAAGCCGTCATGCCCATCGGCGGCACCATCCCCGACCCGGCCACGAACCCCGACGAAGCCGCCCGCGCCCAGATGCAGCGCATGCTCGACTACATGGGCCTCGTCCCCGGCCAGAAACTGACGGAAATCCCCGTCGACGTCGTCTTCATCGGAAGCTGCACCAACGGCCGTATCGAAGACATCCGCGCCGCCGCGAAGGTCGCGGCCGGCCGCCACGTCGCCCCCGGCGTCCGCGCCCTCGTCGTCCCCGGCAGCGGCATCGTCAAGCAGCAGGCCGAAGCCGAAGGCCTCGACCGAATCCTGCTCGACGCCGGATTCGAATGGCGCGAAGCCGGCTGCAGCATGTGCCTCGGCATGAACCCCGACAAGCTCACCAAGGGGCAGCGCTGCGCCAGCACCAGCAACCGCAACTTCGAGGGCCGCCAGGGCCCCGGCGGACGCACCCACCTCCTGTCCCCCGCCATGGCCGCCGCCGCCGCCGTCACCGGCCGCCTCTCGGACGTAAGGGAACTCGCGTGATGCAGGCCTTCACAACCCTCACCGCCATCGCCGCACCCATGCCGATGGCCAACGTCGACACCGACAAGATCATCCCCGCCCGCTTCCTCAAGACCATCAAGCGCACCGGGCTCGGCATCCACCTCTTCGACACCCTACGCTACGACGCCGAAGGCGCCGAACGACCCGGCTTCGTCCTCAACACCGAACCCTACCGCCAGGCCGAAATCCTCGTCGCCCACGAGAATTTCGGCTGCGGCTCGTCGCGCGAACACGCCCCCTGGGCCCTGCTCGATTTCGGCATCCGCTGCGTCATCGCCCCCAGCTTCGCCGACATCTTCCACACCAACTGCTTCAAGAACGGCATCCTCCCCATCCAGCTCCCCCGCGAGATCTGCGACCAGCTCATGGAGGACGCGGCCCTCGGCGGCAACGCCCGCCTCACCGTCGACCTCGCCCGCCAGGTCGTCATCCGCCCGACCGGCGAGGAAATCCCCTTCGCCATCGACGCCTTCCGCAAGCATCTCCTGCTGAACGGCCTCGACGACATCGGCCAGACCATGCAGCGCGAAGCCGCCATCGACGCCTTCGAAGCCAACCGCAAACAGACCGCAAGCTGGATGCCCGCCATCTCGGTACCGTAAAAGAGCCCGTCATCCCCGGCCCCAAAAGCACGTCAACGCCCCCAAAAGCACGTCATCCCCGGCCCTCAAAAGCACGTCATCCCCGGGCTTGACCCGGGGACCTCGTGCCGCAGACCCTCGGACGTCCCACCCCCCCCGGTCCCAGCGGGAACGCCACGCGCCGCACTCGGAGAAACAAAGTGCCGTCCAACAAGAAACTCCTCGTCCTCCCCGGTGACGGCGTCGGCCCCGAAGTCATGCGCGAGGTCCGCAAGGTCATCGACTGGATGGACCGCCGCCGCCACGTCACGTTCGAGATCACGGAAGACCTCGTCGGCGGCGCCAGCATCGACCGCCGCGGCACCCCCATCACGGACGCCACCCTCCAGGCCGCCCGCGACGCCGACGCCATCCTCTTCGGCTCCGTCGGCGGCCCCCGCTGGGACCAGCTCGGCTTCGACATGCGCCCCGAGATCGCCATCCTCCGCCTCCGCAAGGAGCTGGACCTCTTCGCCAACCTCCGCCCCGCCATCGTGCTCGACCCCCTCGTCGACGCCAGCACCCTCAAGCCCGACGTGGTCCGCGGCCTCGACCTCATGATCGTCCGCGAAAGCACCGGCGGCATCTACTTCGGCGAACCCCGCGGCGTCGAAACCCTCCCCGACGGCCAGGAACGCGGCATCGACACCGAGGTCTACACCACCAGCGAGATCGAACGCGTCGCCCGCGTCGCCTTCGACCTCGCCCGCAAGCGACAGAACCGCGTCACCAGCGTGGAAAAAGCCAACGTCATGACGTCGGGCCTCATGTGGCGCCGCATCGTCACCGCGCTGCACGCCCGCGAATACCCGGACGTCCAGCTCGCCCACATGTACGCCGACAACTGCGCCATGCAGCTCGTCCGCAACCCCCGCCAGTTCGACGTCATCGTCACCAGCAACCTCTTCGGCGACCTCCTGTCCGACCTCGCCTCCATGCTCACCGGCAGCCTCGGCATGCTCCCCTCCGCCACCCTCGGCGCCCCCGACAGCTCCGGCCGCCGCCACGCCCTCTACGAACCCATCCACGGCAGCGCCCCGGACATCGCCGGCAAGGGCATCGCCAACCCCATGGCCCAGATGCTCAGCTTCGCCATGCTCCTCCGCTACTCGTTCGAGATGGACGACGACGCCGCCCTCATCGAGCGCGCCTGCACCAACGTCCTCGCCAGCGGCCTCCGCACCGCCGACGTCATGGGACCCGGCACCGCCAAGGTCGGAACCTCCGTCATGGGCGAAAGCGTCTTGCGCGAGCTGGACAAGCTCGCCGCGTGACGACCCCCACGCTCACGACGATCTACATAGACGCCGACGCCTGCCCGGTCCGCGAGGAAGCCTACCGCGTCGCCACCCGCCTCTCGCTGCCCGTCATCGTCGTCTCCAACGGCTCCCGCCCCATCCGGCCCCCCGGCCTCCCCAACGTCCGCATGGTCATCGTGCCGGAAACCCCCGACGCCGCCGACGACTGGATCGCCGCCCGGATCGAACCCCACGACATCTGCGTCACCGCCGACATCCCGCTCGCCTCCCGCTGCCTGCAGGCCGGCGCCCGCGCCCTCTCCTGGAACGGCCACGTCTGGACCGAAGCCAACATCGGCAACGCCCTCGCCGGCCGGGAGATCGCCCGCCACCTCCGCGAGATCGGCGCCCCCGGCGGCAACCACCCCCCCATGACCAAATCCGACCGCTCCACCTTCCTATCCGCCCTGGACACCCAAGCCAGAGCCGCAACAAAACCCCGCCCAACCCCGTAGGCTGGAATGCCCTTCGCATTCCACCACCCGCCCCCCCCAAACCCGAAAAGCCCTCTCCCCTCGGGAGAGGGTTGGGTGAGGGCCTGCCTCCACTCCGAAAAACAACCCGGAAACCCGATCGCAGCCCCTCCACCGCGTCCTGCCCCCTCTCCCGTTGGGAGAGGGCCGGGGTGAGGGTGCGTGACGCCGGAACCCGAGGGCGCCGTCTCGCCCCGACCCTCACCCCGCCCGATAAACCCGCACCCGCTCCGGCAACAACCCGCCCGGCCGCACATGCAGCACCAGCAGCAGCACCAGCCCGATCAACCCCTGCTGCAACGCCGCCACCTGCACCGGCCGCAGGAATCCCAGCTCCGCCCCCATGAACCGCACCGCCTCCGCCAGCCCCGTCACCGCCAGCGCCTCCGGCCACCCGCCCCCCATCCGCCCCGTCCCCCCCGCCGTCAGCGCCAGCACGATGTTGATCGTCACCAAAGGCCCGAACGCGTCCGGCACCACATACGCATTGAAATGCGCATACAGCGCCCCCGCCAGCCCCAGCACGCCCGCCCCCACCGCGAACGCCTGCACCTTGAACCGCAGCACCGGTTTCCCCGCCACCGCCGCCACCATCTCGTCCTCCCGCACCGCCCGCAGCACCCGCCCCCACGGCGCCCCCGACAACCGCGCCAGCAGCACGAACACGACCGCAACCACCCCCCAAACGATCTCCAGACTCACCAGGTTGAACCCCGAAGGCGTCAGCACCCCCCGCCAGGCCCCCGGCACCCCGCTGATCCCATCCGTTCCCCGCGTCCACGCCACCTCGTTGCTGGCCACCAGCCGAACCACCTCCGCAAACCCCAACGTGACGATGGCCAGGTAATCCCCCCGCAACCGAGCCGTCAGCAGCGCAACGAACGCCCCCGCCCCCCCAGAAACCACCGTCGCCGCCACACACCCCGCCCAAATCGGCCACCCCGCCCGCACCGTAAGCAACGCCGTCGCATAAGCCCCGATCGCGTAGAACCCCACCAACCCCAGATTGACCATCCCGGCCAACCCCCAAATAACATTCAACCCCAAAGCCATCAACGCATACAACCCAGCAAACACCGTCACAGCAACAACATAGTTCTCCATCCCTAAGACCCTCTCCCCTCGGGGAAGGGTCGGGCATGGGCCAGCCCGACACTCCGAGCCCAACGAGCGATTCCAGACACGCAGCCAGCTAAGATCCACCACCAAGAACACCAAGAACACCAAGAAAGACAACACGAAAGCCCAAAGGACCGCTGAACGGGTACAAGACCTTGGTGCTCTTGGTGTTCTTGGTGGTGAATCCTAAACGCCCTCACCCATCCCCCAATAGACCAGATACAAAGCACCGGCCCCACCACGCCGTGCCTTGCTCCGTGCCCTCTGTGTCTCTGTGGTTCAACGTCCCACAATCCGTACACACGTCCCTCGTGCAGAACCCCGAAAGCACCACCAAGATCACTGCAAACCCCACCGCGACCCAAAACAAAGGCGATATGGTAGTTGTCAAACCCACCGGTGGAAAACAGGCCACCGGCATTGATCCTAGCCCCAAGGGCTCTTCCCGGTTTCAAGACGTTTTTTCCTCAGCGCCTCAAGCTCTCTTTCGTATGAAGCCCGATCAACTGAGTAGCCTACGCCTTTGGAGGTCGGTCCCCATTTCACGTCTGCCTTCGCCGCAGCGTCTATCATGTCCAGCAGCAGCAAGCAGAGTCGTCTAAACATCTTCGACGCCAGAAACTGGCCTTGGCCGAAGTCTGGAGGCGCTTGTATTCCTCATCTTGGCCCAACTAAAGACTTCAGCTTCTCATCGAACGCCGCCCTGACCGAGCCGTAGCCCGCAAGCTTGCAAACTGTCCACCAATCCGGGTCAATCCCAGTGACACGTTCGGTTGAGGATAAATGCACCGGCCCACTCCCTCGGTGCCCTCTGTTCCTCTGTGGTTCAACACCCCACAACCCGTACTCAGGTCCCCCGTGCAAGACCCCCATCACCCCCGATCCCCCAACAACCCAGCAGGCCGAACCGAAAGCACCACCAAAATGGCCGCAAACCCCACCGCAGTCCGATAAGCCGGGTCGAACACCAGCAACGACAACTCCTCCCCCACCCCCCCCCACACCCCCCCCCCCCCCCCCCCCCCCCCCCCCCCCCCCCCCCCACCAGCATCGCCCCCAACGCCGCCCCCGGAATACTCCCCAACCCCCCCACGACAGCCGCGGCAAACACCGAAAGCATGATCCGAAACCCCGTCAAAGGATCGATCCCCGTATCCAGCCCCGACAGCATCCCCCCCAACCCCGCCAACCCCATCCCCACTCCCGTCGCCAGCCGAGCCACCAACCGAGGATCGATCCCCTTCAAATCCGCGAGCGCCGCATTATCCGCCACCGCCCGCATCATCTTCCCCACCCGCGTCCACCGCAGCGCCGCGAACAACACCCCCATCACGACAACCGAAGCCCCCGCGTTGAACACCTGCTGCGGCCCCAGCCGAAACCCGCCCACCACCCAATCCCGCAAGATCGGCGTGTCGTACGAAAGCAGATCATTCCCCCAAACGAACCGAGCCACATTCTCCAGCACGATCGCCAAAGCCACCGACCCGATCGCCGCCGCCAACCCCCCACCCACCCGCAACCGGGCCAGCGCCACCGCGTCCAACGCGACCCCCACCACCCCCGCGATCACAGCCGCCGCCCCCAACGCCGCCCACAACGGCCACCCAAACCCCGTATTCGCCACCAACCCGCCATAAGCCCCCAGCGTTGCCATCCCTCCCACGGCGAAGTTCGGGAACCGCAGCACCGCATAGATCGTCGTGAACCCGATCGCCGGAACCGCCAGCACCGCCCCGGCCATCACCCCGTTCAGGACAAGCTGAATCGCCTCGTTCAAACCACGACGCCGTAATCCGCAAGCTCCGGCAGCATCGCCTCGATCACGAAGTCCACGAACGCCGCCGGCACATCCAGGTAGAACTCCCGCTCCGAATACGCCCCCACCACCGCCTCCAATCCCCGCCCCCGCAACCACCCAGCCAACGCCTCCAGCTCCGCCCGAGGCGTCTCGCTCAGGAACGCCACCTGCGACCGTGCCTTGTCCGCATCCCGCGTCCCCGGATCGCTGGAACTCAACTGCAGATCGACGTTCGTGCCGGGCTGCCGCAGCCACACCGCCCGCTCCGTCCGCCGCAGCACGACGAACCCCAGCCGCTCCACGAACAGCGCCACCACCGTATCGAACACCCCCGGCGAAACCCGGTTGGCCACATGATCGAACCGCACGCTCACCCCCCCAACTCTTCACCCACCAAGAAACAACCGCCGAACCTCGGGGTCAGCGGCCAACACCGAAGCCGCCCCCACCCGCACCGTCCGCCCATCCACCAGCACGACCCCGTCATCCGCGATCGCCAGCGCCTCATGCGCGTTCTGCTCCACCATCGCGATCGACGTCCCCTCCCGATGGATCGCGACGATCCCCTCGAACAACGCCTCCGCCGCCCGAGGACTCAACCCGGCGCTCGGCTCGTCCAACAACAGCAACCGCGGCTGCACCATCAACGCCATCGCCATCGCCAGCACCTGCCGCTGCCCCCCCGACAATGTCCGTGCCGCCTGCCGCCGCTTCTCCGCCAGCATCGGGAACCGCTGGAACAACCCCTCGATGCGCCCCGCCGCCGCCCGCCCGGCGACAAAGCCCCCCATCTCCAGGTTCTCCCGCACCGTCATCGTCGGAAACACGTTCGCCTCCTGCGGCACGAACGCGATCCCCGCCCGCGCCCGCTCCCGCGGCGGCCCCTCCAGCACCGCGCCATCGAACCGCACCGCCCCCGCCTTCAACCGCAGCAACCCGGCGACGGCCTTCAGCAGCGTGCTCTTCCCCGCCCCGTTCGGCCCGACGATCGCCACCATCCGCCCCGGTCCCACCACCAGGTCCGCCCCCTTCAGGATCTCGTCCGCCGCCCCATACCCGGCAACCAGCCCCGAGGCCGCCAACCCACCCCCGCTCATCCGTGCCGGCGCTGCCCCATATACGCCTCCTGCACCCGCACATCCCCCGCGACCACGGCGAATGACCCCTCCACGAGCCGCACCCCCTCCGCCATGACGATCACCGGATCGCACAGCCGCGCGATCAGGTCCATGTGATGCTCGATCACCAGGAACGTCATCCCCTCCTCCCGCAGCGCCCGCAGATGGTCGGCGATCACTTCCGCAAGGCTCGGGTTCACCCCCGCGATCGGCTCGTCCAGCAACACCAGCCGAGGCCCCGCCATCAGCGCCCGCCCCAGCTCCAGCAGCTTCTTCTGCCCCCCCGACAACGCGCCCGCCGGGTTGTTCGCGACCGCGACCAGGTTCAGCCGCCGCGCGATCCCCCACGCCCGGTCCAGCGCCGCACCCTCATCCCCGCGCCCCAGCGCCGCCGCAACCACGCCTTCCCCCACCGCCCCCTGCGAGTACAGCATCAGGTTGTCCAGCACCGAAAGCCGAGAGATCCCCCGCGCCAACTGGAACGTCCGCACCAGCCCGGCCCGCGCGATCCGGTCCGCCCGCCACCCCGTGATATCCCGCCCGTCCAGCCGCACCACTCCCGCATCCGGCCGGACCACCCCGCTGATGCACTGGAACGCCGTCGTCTTCCCCGCCCCGTTCGGCCCGATCAACGCCGTGATCGTCCCCGCTTGCACCGAGAAATCGACCCCCCGCAACGCCTGCACGCCAAAGAAGCTCCGCCGCAGCCCCCTCACATCCAGAAGCGGCGCCACCCTCACCCGATCGACTGCAGCACCAGCTTCCCGCCAACCACCCGGTCGAACCGGAACTTCACGTCCCCGATATCCCCCACCGCATCGAACGTGCACGGCCCGCTCGCCCCATCGAAATCCAGCCCCTTCGCCCCGTCCTTCAACGCGCGCAACCCATCGACGACGTTCGACACCTTCGGCCCATCCCCCTGGCTCACCCGCCGGATCGCGTCCCGCACCCCCGTCCCCGTCGCCGCCCCCCCCAACTGCATCGCCAGCAGCACCAGCGTCGCCTGGTCGAACACCTGCGCCGCATACGGATCCAGCTCCGCCCGCCCCACCAGCCCGGCCGCCATCTTGTACGCCGGCGACTCCAGCTCCGGCGAAGGCGCCATCACGTACACACCCTCCGTGATGTCCTTCGGCTGGTCGGCGACGAACTTCTCGTTCACCGCATACCCGAACGCCATCACGTGGCCCTTGTACCCCGCCCGGAACAAATCCCGCAGCAGCACCGCCGTATCCGTCACATACCCCCCCGCCAGGATCGCATCCGGCGCCGCCCGCAACGCCGCATCGACCTCCGACCGATAGCTCGACTTCGACCCGTCATAGATCGTGCTCCCCATCACGATCCCATCGGGCTCGAACGTCTTGTTCATCGCCCGCACCGTAGGCTCGGCATACGGAGTCTGCGGCCCCAGGTAATACGGCTTCTTCACCCCCAGCGTCCGCGCCAGCCGCACGAACGACTGCCCCTGCACCACCGAATTCGGCTGCGTCCGGACCAGATACCCCTGATGCGGCAGCAGCGTGATCCCGTCCGCCCCCGATACCGTCGTCAGGAACGTCTTGCTCTCCCAGCACAGCGGCGCCACCGCCGTCGTCACCGCGCTCGCCCACGTCCCCATGATGACCGCCACCCGGTCGACGTCGATAAGCTTCCGCGCCGCCCGAACCCCCGCATCCGGGTTCGTCTGGTCGTCCTCGCTCACCAGCCGGACCTGCCGCCCCAGCACCCCCCCGGCCTCGTTCGCCTGCCTGATCACCGCCGCCGCCATGTCCCGCATCCCCGGCCCATAGCTCCCGCCCGCCCCCGTCAGCGGAGTCAACGTCCCCACGACGATCGGCCCCTCCTGCGCTCGCGCGACCCCCGGCAGCACCAGGCTCGTGGCAAGCAGCATCCGGCGGGACATCATCATGCGTGCGGCTCCAGGCTTGACAGGCCGGCATCCAAGCACGTTGCTCCGGCACCGGCCAGCACCTGCGGAGCCCCCATGCGCATCACCGACGTCCGCGAGATCACCCGCCCCATCAGCTCCCCCATCCGCAACGCCTACATCGACTTCACGAAGATGACGACAAGCCTCGTCGCCGTCGTCACCGACCAGGTCCGCGACGGCCGCACCGTCATCGGCTACGGCTTCAACAGCAACGGCCGCTACGGCCAGGGCGGCCTCATCCGCGAACGCTTCGCCCCGAGACTCCGCGAAGCCCCCCCCGACTCCCTCGTCGACGACCACGGCATCCTCGACCCCCACCGCGCCTGGGCCGCCATGATGCAGAACGAAAAGCCCGGCGGACACGGCGAACGCTCCGTCGCCGTCGGCACGCTCGACATGGCCCTCTGGGACGCCCGGGCCAAACTCGAAGGCAAACCCCTCTTCCGCCTCCTCGCCGAACGCCACGGCCGCACCGCCGACCCCCGCGTCTTCGTCTACGCCGCCGGCGGCTACTACTACCCCGGCAAGAACCTCGACGCCCTCCGCACCGAAATGCGCTCCTACCTCGACCGAGGCTACACCGTCGTCAAAATGAAGATCGGCGGCGCCCCCCTGGAAGAAGACCGCACCCGCATCGAGGCCGTCCTCGCCGAAATCGCCCCCCACGCCCAGCTCGCCGTCGACGCCAACGGCCGCTTCGACCTCGAAACCGCCATCGCCTACGCCAAGATGCTCCGCGACTACCCCCTCTTCTGGTACGAGGAAGCCGGAGACCCCCTCGACTACCAGCTCCAGGCCGCCCTCGCCGAATTCTACCCCGCCCCCATGGCCACCGGCGAAAACCTCTTCAGCCACCAGGACGCCCGCAACCTCCTCCGCCACGGCGGCATGCGCCCCGACCGCGACTGGCTCCAGTTCGACTGCGCCCTCTCCTACGGCCTCGTCGAATACCTGAAGACCCTCGAAGTTCTGAAGACCGCCGGCTGGTCCCCCGCCCGCTGCATCCCCCACGGCGGCCACCAGATGAGCCTCAACATCGCCGCAGGCCTGGGCCTCGGCGGCAACGAAAGCTACCCCGACCTCTTCCAACCCTACGGCGGCTTCCCCGACTCCGTCCGCGTCGAACAGGGCCACATCACCATGCCCGACCTCCCCGGCATCGGCTTCGAAGGCAAACAGGACCTCTACAAGGAAATGCAAACCCTCGCCGCCTGAACGACGCCTCTCCCCTGGGGAGAGGCTCGGGCGGAACCGGCCGGCCACCACCCCATCCAGCCCCCCCCCTCTGACCCCCGCCTTGACCCCCGCCCCCCCACCAGCAATGCTCCCGCCAACAGAAGCGCGAGCCCAAGCATCGCGCCCCCGGGGGACGCAACCATGCCGAACATCCGCACCCGCCGCGCCGCCATGGCGCTCACCCTCATCGCCGCCGCCGCCACCCCCGCCCGCGCGCAGGAACCCTTCCGCATCGGCGTCATCGAGGACCTGAACGGCACCTACTCCGGCAACGGCGGCCCCAACTCCGTCCTCGCCACCCGCATGGCCGTCGAGGATTTCGGCAACGCCGTCCTCGGCCGCCCCATCGAGATCATCGCCGTCGACCACCAGACCAAGGCCGACCTCGGCGTCGCCCTGGCCCGGCAGCTCATCGACCAGAACCGGGTCTCCATGCTCAACATCGGCGGCTCCAGCGGCGTCGGCCTCGCCGTCCAGAACGTCGCGCGGGAACGCAGGATCACCTCCCTCCAGAGCGGCAACTACGCCGCCTCCATCGCCGGCAAGTCCTGCTCCCCCTACGGCACCCAATGGGCCGTCTCCACCACGGCCCTCGCCCGCGCGGTCGCCGGCTCCCTCCTCCGCGCCGGCGCCAACACCTGGTACCTCATCGTCGCCGATTACGCCTTCGGCCACGACCTCGCCAACGACGTGCAGCAGACCGTGGAAGCCGGCGGCGGCAAGGTCCTCGGCCGCACCCTCCACCCCCTGGCCACGACCGACATGTCATCCCCCCTGCTGCAGGCCCAGACCTCCCGCGCCGACATGATCGGCTTCGCCAACGCCGGCCCCGACCTCGTCAACTCCGTCAAGCAGGCGAAGGAGTTCGGCATCAAGAACACCGCCGCCCTCCTCGTCTTCATCAACAACGTCGTCGCCATGGGCCTCGACACCGCCCAGGGCCTGCGCTTCCCCGTCAGCTTCTACTGGGACGCGAACGACCCCAGCCGAGCCTTCGCCAAACGCTTCATGGCCCGCAACGGCGGCACGGCACCGGGCATGAGCCACGCGATGTCCTACATCTCGACGCTCCACTACCTCCAGGCCGTCCAGAAGACCGGCAGCGAGGACCCGGTCGCCGTCAACAAGGCCATGCGCGACATGCCCTTCACCGACGGCATGCTGAACAACCCCCGCATCCAGACCAACGGCACCGTCGCCATGGACATCATGCTCGTCCAGGTGAAAACGCCCGCCGAGTCCAGATACCCCAACGACGTCTACAAGATCCTGGACAAGGTCCCCTCCGACAAACTCTTCCCCACGGCAGAACAAAGCGGCTGCCCCCAACTCCAACCCTAGCCCGGCCGCGGAGAGATACGCGGTCCCCCCCACCGAGACACCTCCCTCTCCCATCGGGAAAGGGTCGGGGTGAGGGCCTGCCACACGTACAAGGCCACCCCCGGAGCACAGGCAAAACGCCGTGCCGCCACTCAACGATGTCTCCCTCTCCCGTTGGGAGAGGGTCGGGGTGAGGGTGCTTGAAGCCGCTACACCACCGCCGCATCGCCCCCCCGCGTCAGCCCCACAAACCAGCCCCACAGACGCCGCTCCCATCAGCAGAGGGCCGAGCCAAAGCCAGCCCATCAGCGACATGGACCCGTGAGCCCCCCTCGGAACCACAAGCCCCCCACCAACGACAACTCCCTCTCCCATCGGGAGAGGGTCGGGGTGAGGGCCTGCCACACGTACAAGGCCACCCCCGGAGCACAGGCAAAACGCCGTGCCGCCGCTTAACGACGACTCCCTCTCCCGTTGGGAGAGGGTGGGGGTGAGGGTGCTCGACGCCGCAAACACCAACCGCCGCATCGCCCCCACCCCCCCCGGTCAGCCCCACAAACCAGCCCCACAGACGCCGCTCCCATCGGCAGAGGGCCGAGCCAAAGCCAAGTGTCCGCCACACCAGACATCAAACACACCCATCAGCGACAAGGACCCGTGAGCCCCCCCTCGAAACCACCCCACAAGCCCACCGCCAACGACACCTCCCTCTCCCATCGGGAGAGGGTCGGGGTGAGGGCCTGCAACACGTACAAGGCCACCCCCGGAGCACAGGCCAAACGCCGTGCCGCCGCTCAACAATGACTCCCTCTCCCGTTGGGAGAGGGTGGGGGTGAGGGTGCTTGACGCCGCAACCACCAGCCGCCGCATCGCCCCCCCCCGGTCAGCCCCACAAACCAGCCCCACGGACGCCGCTCCCATCAGCAGAGGGCCGAGCCAAAGCCAGCCCATCAGCGACATGG
>CAXTPG010000084.1:0-6484 GCA_964246015.1 uncultured Acetobacteraceae bacterium | reverse complement strand
CTGCCACACGTACAAGGCCACCCCCGGAGCACAGGCAAAACGCCGTGCCGCCGCTGAACGATGACCCCCTCTCCCGTTGGGAGAGGGTTGGGGTGAAGGTGCTTGAAGCCGCAAACACCAGCCGCCGCATCGCGCCCCCCCCCGCTCAGCCACACACACCAGCCCCACGGACTCCGCTCCCATCAGCAGAGGGCCGAGCCAAGCCAGCCCATCAGCGACATGGACCCGTGAGCCCCCCCTCCGGAACCACCCCACAAGCCCGCAGCCAACGACAACTCCCTCTCCCATCGGGAGAGGGTCGGGGTGAGGGCCTGCAACACGTACAAGGCCACCCCCGGAGCACAGGGAAAACGCCGTGCCGCCACCCAACGATGACTCCCTCTCCCGTTGGGAGAGGGTCGGGGTGAGGGCCTGCAACACGTACAAGTCCACCCCCGGAGCACAGGGAAAACGCCGTGCCGCCACTCAACGATGACTCCCTCTCCCGTTGGGAGAGGGTCGGGGTGAGGGTGCTTGACGCCGCAACCCCAGCCGCCGCATCGCCCCCCCCCCCGATCCCACACACCTCGCCAGAAGAGTACATCGGAAACCGGCTCTCCGATTCCAAGGAGCTGGAGCGGGTGCCGCCTTCGGGTCGGGACAACCTGGCCGGAAGCGGACCGTCGGGCCGGACCCCCGCGTCTTCGGCATCTGCTGTCGCCTCGAGCCGCACGGCCCAGTGCCGGCGATGCCAACCAACTCCATCGCGGCGAGCGCCTGTCAGGGTGACAGGGGCGGCAGCGCAGGGCAGGGTGCCGTCCGAACCGTCGCGCGTCCGGGCGCGTCGCAAGGAGCAGCCCATCGTGCATATCGGCCTGATCGGCGGCATCGGCGTCGCGGCGACGATCGTCTATTACCAACGGCTTGCCGCAGCCATGACGAAGCGGACGGGCGCCAGGCTCGACCTGACCTTCGTCCATGCCGACATTCAGGAACTGATCCGCAACAACCTCGCTGACCGCCGGGAGGAGCAGGCGAAGGCGTTCCTCCCCCTGCTGCACCGGCTGAAGGATGCGGGCTGCGCCTGTGCCGCGCTGACATCGCTTGGCGCGCATTTCTGCCTGGCCGAGCTCGTGGCCCGGTCGCCGCTGCCGATCGTCTCGGGGGTGGCTCCACTGGATGCGCATTTCGCCGGGCGCGGGATACGCCGCATCGGGCTCCTCGGCACACGCGTGGTGATGCGAACGCGGCTGTACGGCCAGCTGACCCGGACGGAAGCCCTCGCACTCGACGATGAAATCGAGACGCTGGGCCAGACCTATCTGGACGTCGCGGTCGCAGGGGTGTGTCAGCCTGCGCAGCGCCGCCTTTTCATCCAGGCCGGAAAACGCTTGATCGCCGCCGGGGCGGAGGCGATCGTGCTGGCAGGGACGGACCTTAACCTGGCGTTCGATGGCCAGGATCCCGGCTACCCGGTTATCGACGCCTTGGATGTGCACGTCGACCTTCTCGCCGACGTTGGTGCGGGACTTGTGACAGTGGAGTCCGCAACCACCGCGTGATGGCCGTTTCTCGACTCCGTGTGAATTGCCCACAGGTAAGGAGGAGGCAATGGCCGGGTTTGGCCGGGAGCGGACAGGCAGGTTTCGGTCAGCCCAGTGGGAGAACCCGCCGTTGGCCGCTTTTCTTGTCTCCGTCGCATGCTTTATCGAGGCAGCTCGCTGCTTTGAGCAGGCATTCGACGTCGTAAGTGCCCAACGAATGCGACCCAAAGTGCCATCAAAGCCATCGTTCATCTTGAATTCCGCAGTCAGAGCAATATCGCTCCTGTCGACCATCCCGGGACTTCTTTGACCAGTTGCCATATCTATGAGTTGTGCGGTCCACAGTATCGCTGTAGCCGCAGCGACTGCATAGTTTTGTTGATTGATAACAATCTATCCTGACCAGTTTGGAGGACCATTGATGATCGTCATATTCAGCGGATCGTTCATCTGAGCCTTCATTGCATCTTTTGCAGTGGCGTGATTGGTCACAAGAAGTCGGTGCCGCATACTTCCAGATTCCCCACACATGTTCGACTTGCGTCTCCCAAGCCTGGCATCGATCACAATGCCTAGTCTGCCGACAGCTCTTGCGGCTGTCATATGACCAACTACCCCAATCATGCAAAGCCATTTGCGTTTCGTAAGCACCACACCGTGCGCAGGTGCGAAATTCCTCACAGCTATCGCTCGAGGTATATGAAAATTCTGTCCAGGAATGCTCTAATTTCGTAGAGACTGCCGAGCACCCGTCTCGAAGGCAGTGATGCGACTGAGTACACTCAGCCGCGCTTTGATACTTCCATTCGCTCCAATCATGGAAAATCCAACACCACAACGACATATCGCGACCTCAGCGTGCAATCCGGCAATGCAACAAGCCCGGATGGATTTTCCTCGTTACGATATCCGGCATCTGGCCACAACCGGTAGCGCGATGTCAGGGCACAGATGTTCATCCCCTACCAACCTCACCGATATGGCGCCACATGAGCTGTCCGCTTTTGCGACGTTGAACCCAAGGTTTAATTCACACAGGTTGACGCGTAGCAGTTCCGCTCCTCACGGGCAGCAAGGAGCCGAGGGGATTAGACCTCGGTACTCTCTGCCAGTTTAAGTGCATCTTCCACAACCACGCCAAAATATCGCACGGTGTTCTCGATCTTGGTATGGCCGAGTAGTATTTGCACAGCGCGAAGGTTATCGGTGGCCTTGTAGATGATCGACGCCTTTGTACGGCGAAGCGAGTGGGTGCCATACTCCACACGGCGTAACCAACACCGCTGACCCACTCATCGACGTGTCGCGCATTTTGGCGCGTGCTGATGTGATCAGCGCGACCGACACGGCTAAGGAGGATGTATTCTGCCAGTGTTCCGCGCCGCCGTTCCAGCCAGGCAAGCGAACTAGCTCGTGCATCCGTCAGCAACTCGAACTGGACCGGCCGACCGGTCTTCTGCTGCACGACGAGTGCACTGGCACGAATTATCCACCAGTGACCACGTCAGCAATTTTGACCCTACCCACGTCGCAGCCATGCAGCTTGCTATCAATCGCTAGGTCGAACAACGCCCGATCACGCAGCCGGCCATGTTGGTCAAGGAAAAAGCGTATGGCCCAAACCTGCCCCGGCTTTACCGCCCGTTTTGCGCCAACTTTTCGCCCAGCGTTCCATGCACGTCGGCCAGATACTGCGGGATCAAACTCCGAAATACCCATTATCGTTCTCCAATGGCCGGATTGGCCAAAGGACAACCTGGGAGCGACCGATGTCAGCGGCCGTGGTACGGCGGGTCTCAACCATAGGCGGGCATTCGCAACGGACTTTTGCTTGAGACATCACACTTGATTCTACGCCGTCCGCGTTTAACGGACATCCCGGCCTCGTTTGAGTTCATGGAAAATTCCGATTTAATGACAATAGACTTCGATTACCGAAATGCCAGCCGCTCCAAAGCCTCACTATAGTAAACGATTTGCCTATCCAACGGGTCGATGGCCTCGTAGAAATCAGTAGATGGGACTCCCTGCCGGTCCGACAAGCCCAATTTTCTCCGTATCATATCTAGTTCACCACGACGGACAGTATCACTCCAACCCGGAAACGTCATTGTGAGGCGCTTTACCCCGATTGCTTGGTGGGCTTCGACATTATTCCTTGATGCAATTCTGATCACGTCCATGAAATTTCGGTCTGGACCTCGAAATTGCATACCGAACCCCTCTAGTATCTTTCCAAGCTGTTTATACGTTATCGATCGAGGCGCATGATCGACGTGTTTAGTGTTTCTTTTCAAGAAGAGTGCAATCGTTTTGACTTCGAAGTCAGGCGCGCCTATTTTGGGATCGTCTTTGCTGACGTATTTCTGAAGCACTCCGTCAGCTACGTCGACCGTAAAGTCCTCAAATTTTTTATGAGAGACGGTTATTTGGCGGTTTATCTTCATAAGATGAATTATGCATGAGAGAAAAGCCGTTCTTTTATTTGCATCATAGAATGCGTGGTTTTTTATCAGGCCATAAAATAACGTGGCAACGGCTTCGAATTTGTTGGACCAACGACTTCCTGCATTGAAAGGTGAATGCTGTCTGCTTAAGGCAGAGTGAAGCATGTCAAGGTGAGCAGGCCCAACACCGCCGATACCCTCTCCTTTTTCCAGGAAATAATTGGCCAGGCAGTAATGAGCTCTTAGGACATCGTATATGCCCAGCGTTTCAACGCCCTCATAGAGATCGTCTTGCCCAACGGCAGCCGCTGTGCGGAGAAAATGCGATCTAAGTTCACCGTGAATAGCAGCAGGTGGGAACATCAATGCTCTCGCGCGTCCAGGGTTCAAAACTTCTAGGGTTACCCCGTTCAGCATGGCGCGCGACGGATGCAGTGTCCATGCGGTAGGGCTTGCCAACACCAAACCCCCCGCCCTACCAACACCGCCCGCACCCACGGCCGCCCCCCCCATGCCCGGCCCCCTCATTGCCGAAACCCAGTCAAGTTCTGCAATGGTCCCGCCGTCCGCTTCCCACCCCTTGCGGTCGTTCACGTCAGCCAGGACGGGCTTGGGGTCTCACTGGACCAACGTCGGCTTTCGGGCGTGACCTACCACTGGGGGCAACGTCCGCCTTGAGCGCAAAGCCGCCGATCCCAAACCAGCCAACTCTCACCCCCGCCCCCCCCGCCACAATCCCCCATTGACAACCCCCAAGGACTATGTTCCTATAACCCCCATCATGAACCCAACCCCAACCCCCCAAACCCAACAAACCGAAGACGCCCAGTTCTACCGCAACACCCTCCACAAACTCATCGACCTCGCCTCCAACATCGCCCAATCCCTCCACGACGAGGCAACCGAAAAACTCGCCACCTACGCACCCCGCCGTACGCCGGAAGAAACCCAGGCCCTCACGCTGGCCTTCGACCGCATCGCCCGGTGCATCCGCCGCACCATCCTCCTCGCCCAACACGTCACCAAACCCCCCAGACCCGAACTCAAACCCCGCGAAGCCGCCCGCAAACGCATCCTCCGCGAAGTCGAGGACGCCATCCAGCGCGATGCCCCGGCCAAAAAAGCCGCCGCCCTCCACACCGAGCTTCTGGAGCGCCTCGACGCGCCCGAACTCGCCGAATCCCTCGATGACGACATCGCCGCCCGCCCGGTCGACGAAATCATCGCCGACATCATCCGCGACCTCGGCCTCGCCGCGTCGCCCGGCACCCACCCCTGGCAGCGCCGCACGCCAAAGGACATCGCAACCCTCAACGCCCGCGCCGCCGCCCCCCCGCGGGGAATCGGCCCCCCGACAGCCACAACGGCAACCCCGACCAGAACCCCCGGCCAACACCCCGCCGCCCCATAGATCATGATGCGTGTGGGCTGCTTCACCCAAACGCATGAACATGGCAGTGCTCGCAGGGCTCTGCCCCGCACCCGAAAGCGGACAGTCATCCCCTTCGCCCCTGATGTTCAGGAGTCCAGAGGACGACTGTCCTCTGGTGGGGTTCGGGGCAAAGCCCTGATCTTTGCTTCGCACTGTTTTTCAGCAGCCTGCTGGCCGAGCCGCCGCTCCCCGCTACCGCGCCTTCGCGATGTTCCCCCCGCTGCCGCAGCATCGGCAGGAAATCCACCCCGGGGTTCTCGATGTAGTCGACCTCCCCCGCACCAGCGCCAGCGCCGCCGTCTGCGCGTTCGCGATGTTCAGCCACTCCACCCGCTTCACCAGCACCCGCTTGCCCCCCCGCGGCGCCCGAAGCCGGCTCGTCCCGCGGCACATAGGCCGGGTTCCGCCGGCACACCACCCGGCTGCCCGGCACCCATTCCTCCCGCACGAAGATGAACGGCCCGCTCCCC
Organism: uncultured Acetobacteraceae bacterium; assembly: GCA_964246015.1. Taxonomy (GTDB): domain Bacteria; phylum Pseudomonadota; class Alphaproteobacteria; order Acetobacterales; family Acetobacteraceae; genus JBBROS01. The sequence goes on along the minus strand of CAXTPG010000084.1, from coordinate 612 downwards.
ACCGTCTCCCGCACCGCCGTGAACGGGTCCGTCGCCGCCACCCGCGCCGGCATGATCGCCGGCATGTTCCCCGCCGGCTTCGACAACGCCTCCAGCATCAGCCCATCCGGACGCCGCAGCGCCCAGACCACGACCCCATCCCCCCTCCGCCTCGAGCGAGACCGTGATCGCCGCGATCTGCCGCCCACGCGGGTCCCGCGCCGCCCAAGGCCTGCCGGCCCGAGCCCGGTCAGCGCCACCATCAGCCAGGCAAGTCCCGAAGCCCGTCCCGCCCCCTCTCTCGGCAGCAGCCCCCCATGCGCCTCGGCCAGGTGTAACAGGATCGCCCCGCTCTCGAACATCACGAGCGGCGCCCCGCCGGGCGGCGTCTCCACCAGGATCGGCACCTTGCCGAACGGGTTCAACGCCAGGATCGCGGGCGCGAACTGCTCCCGCGCCCGGATGTTCACCCCGGTCACCTCGTACTCGAGCCCGAGTTCCTCGAGCATGATCGACACACGATGCGTGTTGGGCGTCGCCCAGCCATACAGGCGCCGGGCGACGCGGCCGCTCACGTCACTTCGGCGCCAGCACCATGATCATCTGCCGGTTCTCCATCCGCGGCATCTGCTC
>CAXTPG010000083.1:0-20444 GCA_964246015.1 uncultured Acetobacteraceae bacterium | reverse complement strand
ACGGTCGCCCAGGTGCTGGAGGCGCAGGTCAACGGCGCCGACCAGATGCTCTACATGAAGTCCAACTCGGGCAACGACGGCAGCTACGGCCTCACCGTCTCCTTCGCACTGGGCACCAACCCCGACATCAACACCGTCAACGTCAACAACCGCGTCCAGGCCGCCCTCTCCCGCCTCCCGCAGGAAGTCCAGCGCCAGGGCGTCACCGTCCAGAAACGCTCCTCCGCCATCCTGGAGTTCCTCGCCTTCTACAGCGAGGGCGCCAAGCAGAACCCGCTCTTCATCTCCAACTACGTGACGATCAACGTCCTGGACACGCTCAGCCGCGTCAGCGGCGTGGGCCAGGCCTCCCTGTTCGGCGCGCTCGACTACTCCATGCGAATCTGGTTCGACACCAACCGGCTGATCAGCCTCAACATGTCGCCCAGCGACGTGATCGTCGCCATCCAGCAGCAGAACGTGCAGGCCCCGGTGGGCCGGGTCGGCGCCCGCCCGACCAGCGACGACACCCAGTTCCAGATCAACCTCCAGACCAAGGGCCGCCTGACCAGCGCCGAGGAGTTCGGACAGATCATCGTCCGCGCCAACGCCGACGGGTCCGTCCTGCGCGTCAAGGACGTCGCACGGGTCGAGCTGGGCGCCGCCACCCAGGACAGCGAAAGCCGCCTCAACGGCAACCCCGCCGTCACCATGGGCATCTACCTGGCCCCCGGCGCCAACGCCGTGCAAACCGCCGCCCGCGTCCAGGCCGCCCTCGACACCCTCGCCACCCGCTTCCCCGAAGGCCTGAAATCAACGGTCTTCTACAACAGCTCGACCTTCGTCTCCGACACGATCGAGGAAGTCATCAAGACCCTCGCCGAAGCCTTCATCCTCGTCGTCATCGTCGTCTTCGTCTTCCTCGGCAGCCTCCGCGCCACCCTCATCCCCACCATCGCCGTCCCCGTCAGCCTCATCGGCACCTTTGCCGTCCTGCTCGTGCTCGGCTACTCCGCCAACACCGTCTCGCTGCTCGCCATGGTCCTCGCCATCGGCATCGTCGTCGACGACGCGATCGTGGTGGTCGAAAACGTGGAACGCGTGATGGAGGAGGAACCGCACCTCTCGCCCAAGGACGCCACCAAGAAGGCGATGAACCAGATCACCGCCCCCATCATCGCCATCACCCTGGTCCTTCTCTCTGTCTTCGTCCCGATCGGCTTTATCCCCGGCATCTCCGGCACGCTCTTCCGCCAGTTCGCGGTCACGATCTCGGTCGCAATGGTCATCTCGGCCATCAACGCGCTGACCCTTTCCCCGGCGCTCTGCGGCGTCTTCCTCCGCCACACCGGCCCCAAGAAGGGCATCATGGGCCGCATCATGCGCGGCATCGACTGGGTCCGCGACGGCTACGCCAGCATCGTCGCCCGCCTGCTGCGCGTCGCCATCGTCGCCATCGTCCTCGTCGTCGCCGTCGGCGGCGGCATCTACGGCCTCAGCCTGCGCACCCCGACCGGGTTCCTGCCCGAAGAGGACCAGGGCGCCTTCTTCGTCGCCGTCCAGCTTCCCGACGGCGCCAGCGTCACCCGCACCCGCGGCGTGGTCGAACGGGTCGAGGCGGTGGTGAAGACCATCCCGCAGATCCAGAACGTCCTCGCCATCGTCGGCTTCTCCCTGCTCGACAGCGGCAACCAGTCCAACGCCGCCTTCATGGTCATGCGCATGAAGCCCTTCGCCGACCGCCCCGCCACCGCCGACAAGGTCCAGGCCCTGATCGGACGGGTGTTCGGCGGCGTCCAGGCCATCCGCTCCGCCATCATCTTCCCCTTCAACCTGCCGCCCATCATCGGCCTCTCCACCGGCGGCGGCTTCGAATACCAGCTCCAGAACCTCGAAGGACGAGAGCCCGCGGAGATGGGCGGCGTCCTGAACGGCCTCCTGGCCAACGCCAACCAGGACCCGAAGCTCGCCCGGGTCTTCAGCACCTTCAGCGCGACCACGCCGACCATCTTCCTCGACATCGACCGCGACAAGGCCCAGACCCTCGGCCTCTCCATCAGCGACGTCTTCACCTCCCTGCAGGCGACGCTCGGCGGCATCTACATCAACGACTTCAACCTCTTCGGCCGCACCTGGCAGGTGAACATCCAGGGCGAGGCCGCGGACCGCACCGACATCCCCGCCATCTGGCGCATCTACATCCGCAACAAGATGGGCACCATGGTGCCGCTCCGCAGCATCGCCGACGCCCGCATCGTGCTCGGCCCACAGACCATCAGCCGCTACAACAACTACCGCTCTATCACCATCCAGGGCACGCCCAAGCCGGGCATCTCCTCCGGCGACGCGCTCGCCGCGATGGAACAGGTCAGCAAGAACACCCTGCCGCCCGGCTACTCCTACGAATGGACCGGCACCGCCTACCAGGAAAAGCAGGCATCCGGGCAGACCGGCTCCATCCTCGCCCTGGCGATCCTCTTCGCGTACCTCTTCCTCGTCGCCCTCTACGAAAGCTGGGTGATCCCCATCCCCGTCCTGCTTTCCGTCACGGTCGGCATCCTGGGATCCTTCATCGGCCTGCTGATCACCGGCCTCTCGCTCGACCTCTACGCCCAGATCGGCCTCGTCGTGCTCATCGCCCTGGCCGCCAAGAACGGCATCCTCATCGTTGAGTTCGCGAAGGACCAGCGCGAACAGGGCAAATCCATCGCCGAGGCCGCGCGGCTGGGCGCCCAGACCCGGTTCCGCGCCGTGATGATGACGTCGATCGCCTTCATACTGGGCCTCGTGCCGCTCGTCACCGCCAACGGCGCCGCCCAGGTCAGCCGCCGGGCCGTCGGCACCCCCGTCTTCGCCGGCATGCTCGCCGCCAGCACCCTCGGCATCTTCCTGATCCCGATGCTCTACGTCATCTTCCAGACCATGCGCGAACGCGTGAAGGCCCGCTTCGCGAAAAAGCCCGCACCCGACCCGCATTGACCTTTTCCGGCCCTGCCGCACATCCTGCGCACCGCGTCCGCCATGCCGATCCCAGGAGCCCGCCCATGACCAAGTTCGGTGTCGCCCAGCCCGTCCGCCGCGTCGAGGACCCCCGCCTGCTGCTCGGCCAGGGCCGCTACACCGACGACATCGCGATCGCCGGGGAGGGACACGCCACCTTCCTTCGCAGCCCCCACGCGGCCGCCCGCATCATTGCAATCGACACAGCCGCCGCCACCTCGCTCCCCGGCGTCATCGCCATCTACACCCACAAGGACCTGGAGGCCGACGGCATCGGCACCAATCCCTGCGGCATCCCGCTCAAGAACAAGGACGGCACCAACCGCGCCAACGTCCCCCACCCGCTGCTGGTCGGCGACGCCGTCCGCCACGTCGGCGACCCCGTCGCCCTAATCGTGGCCGAAACCACCCAGGCCGCCCGCGACGCCGCGGAAGCCATCATGGTCGACTACGACATCCTCCCCAGTATCACCGACCTCGGCGCCGCCCTCGACGACGGTCAGCCGCTCGTCTGGCCGAACGTCCCCAACAACACCTGCTTCGACTGGGAAACCGGCGACAAGGCCCGCACCGACGCCCTCTTCGCGCAGGCCGCGCACGTCACCCATCTGACCGTCGTCAACAACCGCATCATCGTCAACAGCATGGAAGCCCGCGCCGCCCGCGCCGAATATGACCCGGCCGCCATGAAATGGACCCTCACCACCAACACCCAGGGCGGCTGGGGCATCAAGGCGATGCTCGCCGAGGCCATCTTCAAGGTCCCCGCCGAAAGCTTCCGCATCATCACCCCGGACGTCGGCGGCGGCTTCGGCATGAAGCTGTTCCTCTACGCCGAACAGGCGCTCGTCTGCTACGCCGCCCGCAAGCTCGGCCGCCCCGTGAAATGGGCCAGCGAACGCGGCGAGGCCTTCCTCTCCGATACCCACGGCCGCGACAACATCACGCAAGGCCAACTGGCGCTCGACAAGGACGGCCGCTTCCTCGCGCTCCGCACCCGCAACGTCGCCAACATGGGCGCATACCTCAGCAACTACGCCCCCTTCATCCCCACCGGCGCCGGCACCAAGGTTCTCGCCAGCGTCTACGGCTTCCAGGCCATCCACGCCAACGTCATCGGCGTCTTCACCAACACCGTCCCCGTCGACGCCTACCGCGGCGCCGGCCGCCCCGAAAGCAACTACATGGTCGAACGCCTGATCGACGCCGCCGCCCGCGAGATCGGCAAGGACCGCATCGAACTCCGCAAACAGAACATGGTCCCCCCCAGCGCCATGCCCTACCGCACCGCGATGGACCAGACCTACGACAGCGGCGACTTCCAGCGCGTCCTCGACGCCGCCCTCGAGAAGATGGACTGGGCCAACTTCGAATCCCGCCGCGCCGGCAGCGAGCGAAAGGGCCGCAAGCGCGGCATCGGCATGGCCTACTACCTGGAAGCCACCGGCGGCGCCGACAGCGAACGCGCCGAGATCCGCTTCGCCGACGACGGCTTCGTCGACGTCTTCGTGGGCACCCAATCGACCGGCCAGGGCCACGAGACCGCCTACGTCCAGCTCACCGCCGACCAGCTCGGCATCGATGGCGACAAGATCCGCATCCGCCAGGGCGACACCGACACCATCCCCACCGGCGGCGGCACCGGCGGCGCCCGCAGCCTGTATTCCGAGGGCCAGGCCATCCTCGTCACCGCCGCCAGCGTCATCGAGAAGGGCAAGCAGGCCGCGTCCGAGGCGCTGGAAGCCGCCGTCGCCGACATCGGGTTCGAAGCCGGGCGCTTCAGCATCGCCGGCACCGACCGCGGCATGGACATCCTCCAGCTCGCCGCCGCCCAGCGCGCCAAGGGCGAAGGCGCAACCCAGCTCGACGCCGCCGAGATCGCCAAGATCGGCGTCCACACCTTCCCGAACGGCTGCCACATGGCCGAGGTCGAGATCGACCCCGACACCGGCTCCATCGCCGTGCTGCGCTACATCGTCTGCGACGACGTCGGCAAGGCCGTGAACCCCATGATCGTCCGCGGCCAGGTCCACGGCGGCGTGGCCCAGGGCGTCGGCCAGGCCGTCATGGAACACACCGCCTACGACCCCGAAAGCGGCCAGCTCCTGTCCGGCAGCCTCATGGACTACGCCCTGCCCCGCGCCGCCGACCTGCCGGATATCGAGGTGGACCTGATCGAGGTGCCCTGCGTCAGCAACCCCCTGGGCGTGAAGGGCGCGGGCGAAGCCGGCGCGGTCGGCAGCCCCCCCGCCGTCATCAACGCCCTCGTCGACGCGCTGAACGGCCGCGCGATCGATATGCCCGCAACCCCCGAACGCGTCTGGAAGACGCTGCGGGCCGCCTGATGCCCGACCACGCCCTCCCGCCCGGCGCCACCGACCGCCTCGCCGACCGCTACCGCGACGCGGCGCCGGCACTCGTCGCCTGGAACCCTGTCATCGACAGCCTGGTCCAGCACCGCTCCGTCCGCGCCTACACACGGGACCCGCTCCCGCAAGGCACGCTCGAGACCCTCGTCGCCGCCGCCCAGTCCGCCGCGACCTCCAGCAACCTCCAGACCTGGAGCGTCGTGGCGATCGAGGACCAGGCCCGCAAGGACCGCCTCGCCGCCCTCGCCGGCGGCCAGCGCCACATCGGCCAGGCGCCACTCTTCCTCGCCTGGATCGCCGACCTCTCCCGCGCCGCCCGGCTCGGTGAGGCCGCCGGCCGCACGATGGAGGGCCTGCCCTACCTCGAAGCCTTCCTCGTCGCCGTCATCGACGCCGCCCTCGCCGCCCAGAACGCCGTCGCCGCCGCCGAATCCCTCGGCCTCGGCACCGTCTACATCGGCGCCATGCGCAACCAGCCGGAGGCCGTCGCCGCCGAACTCGCCCTTCCCCCCGGCGCCATGGTCGCCTTCGGCCTCTGCGTCGGCCACCCCGACCCGGCCGCCCCCGCCAGCGTCAAGCCCCGCCTCCCCCAACCCGCCATCCTGCACCGGGAGCAATACGGCACCGGCCCCGAACAGGACGCCATCGCCGCCTACGACACCACCCTGCGCGCCTTCCAGCAGGAACAGGCCATGACCCAGCAAGGCTGGTCCGAGTTGATCCTCAGCCGCCTCGGCAGCGTGAAGTCGCTCTCCGGCCGCGACCGCCTCCGCGCGGCGCTCGACACCCTCGGCTTCCCGCTGCGCTAGCAGCCGGCTGAAAACGGCAGGGAAGGGCTCTGCCCTTCACCCGCCGGGGCCGAGGCCCCAGACCCCGAATGTTGAAGTCATGGGTTCCAAAGGCTTGTCTTTGAGGAGGCTCCAAGGAGCAAAGACCCCCTTGGTCGGCCAGCGTTTCGTTAACCAATTCGATCATAAGCTGACACCTCGGGCCGCGACCGTCGTGCTGTTATCGATCCGTGCCCGAGGCTCCACGTGCATCCCGCTGCGTGGCCAGACGGCAAGGATGATCGATGCCGCCCCAAGATGTAGCGCCGCCGCCGGAGACAACGTGCGAGGAGGCACACCTCGCCTTCCACCCGGAGCCGCCGCTCGAATCCGACCTGCGCACCGCGCTCGACGCCGGTCGCTTCCGCATCCATTGGCAACCGATCGTGACGTGCTCCTCAGGCGAGCTTTTGGGATTCGAGGCGCTGATCCGCTGGGACCGGCCCGGTCACGGCCCCGTCTCCCCCGGCGTCTTCGTCCCCATCATCGAGCGTCTCGGCCTCTTCCGTAAGCTCGACGCCTGGGTCCTCCGCCAGGCCTGCGCCGCCGCAACCCGCTGGCCGCCCCACCTCCGCGCCGCCATCAACGTGTCCGCCTGCTGGTTCGACGGCCCCGGCCTGACCACGACCGTCGCCGCGGCCCTGCAGGAAAGCGGGATCGACCCGGCCCGCCTCGAACTCGAAGTCTCCGAAGGCGTCGTGATCGAGACCAAAAGCAGCGCCGCCAAGGAACTGGCCCGCATCAAGGACCTCGGCGTCCGACTCTCGCTCGACGACTTCGGCACCGGCTACGCCTCCCTCGGCTATCTGCAGGAGATGCCGTTCGACAAGCTGAAGCTCGATCAGTCCTTCGTCCGCCAACTCGGCCAATGCCGCAAGACCGAGGCGATCGTCCGCGCCGTCCTCCAGCTCGGCGCCGGCCTCGGCATGACGATCTGCGCCGAGGGGGTCGAGCGGGCGGACCAGCTCGCCATCCTCCAGGCCTATGGCTGCGACGAGGTGCAGGGCTATCTGATCGGATACCCCGAACACGCCCTCCCCGACATGCTCGACTTCTACGACCGCCTGGACGAGAGCATGATGTTCATGGCGCCCGCCGCCTGGCGTAGCGCGATGCACCTGGCGGCGACTTGACGCCGGACGACGCCAATCCTGCACGGCCCGCCGGCATCCTGGGCCGGTTCGGCCTGGCCGCGGCGCGCCAGCGCCTCGTCATCCTCTACATCCTTGCCGCCGGGCCGCTGCTGCTGATGCTCGGCATCGGCGCCTGGCTGGACCGCTCCGCCGCGCTCAGCACCGCCCGCCAACAGGCCGAGAACATCGCCCGAATGGGCGCCCAGCAACAGGACGAGATGATCCAGGAGGCGCAAAACCTGCTCTCCGTCCTGGCGATGGTCCCCGAAGTGAAGTCGATGGGGCCGGAGTGCCACGCCACCCTGCGCGGCATCGACGAGGCGCACCAGCGCATCAGCACCCTCTCCGTCTTCCGCATCACCGGACAGACCGCCTGCAACAGCCGGCAGGAACAGCCGACCGCCTCGGTCGCCGATCGTGCCTACTTCCGCGACGCGCTCTCGGCGCTCCCCGGCGATGTCGTCGTAAGCGGCATTCTGATCAGCCGCGTCTCGGGCCGGCCCACGGTCGTCGTCGCCCGGGCCCTCATCGACGACGCGACCAAGGCCCCGACAGCCGTCCTGGGCGCCGCGCTGAACCTCGACTGGTTCACAAGCCTGTCGGAACGGATGTCCGGCACGCCGGACGCCACGATCGAGATCATCGACACCGCCGCAGGCGCCATCGTCGCCCGCGCCAAGGGGCAGATCGTCGGCTCCGTCTCCGAACCAGCGGACCCGCATCTCCTCGCCGCGATCGCCCGCGCCCCCCACGGCGGCAGCACCCAGCTGACCATCGCCGGGGAATCGCAAACCATCGGTTTCGCTGCCCTGCCCGGCAGCAGCGCCGGCCTGGTCCTGGCGATCGGCCTTCCGAAATCGACCGTCCTCGCGCCCAGCAACTATCACCTCACCATGAACATGCTGGGCTTCCTCTCGGCCGCGATCGCGGCGATCGTCCTCGCCTGGCTCGCCGCCGACCGGTCGCTGCTGCGCCCCATCGGCCGCCTTGCCACCACGACCGCATCCATCGGCGCAGGCGACCTGCGCGCCAGGGTCGGTGCCATGCCCGGCGCCGTCCAGGAGCTGCAGCAGCTCGGCCGCAACTTCGACGCAATGGCCGAGCGGCTCCGCATCCGCGACGAGCATATCGCCGCCATGGGCACCAGGATCTCCGAAAGCGAGGAGCACCACCGCCTGCTCGCCGACAACTCCGGCGACATGATCGCCCGCTTCGACCAGGACTTCACGCGCACCTACCTCTCCGCCGCCAGCCGCGACATCGTCGGCTACGCGCCCGAGGAACTGGTGGGCCGCCCCATGCTCAACATCATCGTGCCCGAGGATCGCGCACGCGCACGGGCCGAACTCGTCCACCCCCTGCTCAACGGAAGCGACACGGCCCGTTGCTCCTACCGCGTCGCCCATCGCAGCGGTCACGTCATCTGGATCGAGACGTTTGGCCGGCGCCTGCACGACGGCTCCGGTTTCGTGACCGTCGCCCGCGATGTCTCGCTTCAGAAGGCGCTGGAAGTGCAGCTCGAAGCCGCAAACCAGCAACTCCGCATCCAGGTCATGACCGATCCGCTCACCGGCATCGCCAACCGGCGCCGCTTCGACGAGATGCTCGGATTCGAGTTCCGCCGCGCACAGCGCCTGCAGGAACCCCTCAGCCTGCTGATGGTCGACATCGACCACTTCAAGTCGTTCAACGACAGCTTCGGCCACTGCGTCGGCGACGAATGCCTGCGCGCCGTGGCCGCAGCGCTCGACCGCGCGCTCCGTCGCCCCGGCGATCTCGTCGGCCGCTACGGCGGAGAGGAGTTCGCGATCCTGCTGCCCGGAACGCCGCCCGCCGGGGTGCTGACCGTCGCCGAACGGGTCCGCACGGCCGTGACCCGGATCATGCTCCAGGGCCGGGCCGCGATGGCACGGCCGCTGACCGTAAGCGTCGGAGGCGCCACCATCCTGCCCCCGATCAGCATCAACGGACCCGCGATCCTGCTGGAAACCGCCGACACCGCCCTGTACCGTGCCAAGAACGATGGCCGAAACCGGGTGAAGGTGGCGCTCGTTCCCGCTCCCGCTCCGGACGAGACGGTCGTGCCGAGCTTCGTCTGATCAGCTCCGTCCGGCAGCCACCCGTAACGTCTCCTCCAGCGCAAGCACCGCCGCTTCCACCCGCTCCGCCGCCGCCTGCAATTCGGCATGATCGAAGTAGCGCGCCTGCGCCAGACGCTCCGTCACGTCATTCAAACCCGCATTCCGCAACCGGTCATACAGCGCCGACGCCTCGCCCACGGCCGCGGCATGAAGGCCCTTGAAATGGTTGAACTCGAACCCCGTCTCCATCCCGCGCTGCCACCGCCGTTGCGCCGACCACACGCCGCCGGTCCGGAACTCCAGCGTCACCTCCTCCGGAAACGGCATGAATGCCTCGGTGCTCACCCGAACGCCCGTCGGCGACACGTCCAACACCAGGCAATCCACCACGGAATTGGCGAACATCACCTTCGCGGCCCGCAGAACGGGCTGCCGCCAGCTCTGCCGCTTATCCCCGGCCGAAGTTGAGATTGGCCCATCCTCCAAGATGCCGTGTCCAATGCGAATCGAACATACGACCTTTGACTTTCACAGATCAACTTGGCTCTGGAACCCCATGCCGTCCCGGGATGAGGATGCTTGCCGCAGGACAATCGGGCCCTCCCCAGCCAAGACCCGGGAAGAACAACGGCCGTCGGTATCAGACATCGACGACGACGTACTCCGCCTCCACCGAAACCGCGAACGTCTCCGCCACGAACGGCCCCTCCACCAGCGCCGCCCCGACCTCGACTCCAGCCTTGTACGCCCGCGCCCGTGTCCCCTCCGGATCGCACCAGCTCTGCCCGGTCCGGATATCGAACTCCCAGCCATGCCACGGGCATTTCAGCATCTCCCCCGCCCGCCCATACTCGAACCGCCCGGGCTCCCGGGACGTCACCAGCCCCACCATCGTGCCCCGGCACAACTGCCCCCCCTGATGCGGACAGTAATTGGACAAGGCAAAGAACGCCCCGCCCAGGTTGAACACCCCGATCTCCCGACCCCGCACCACAACGATCTTGCGCGAACCCGGCGGAATCTCCGCCACCGCCGCCACAACGGTCCGCTCCATCACGCCAACCCGTACACCCGCTTCGCATTGTCGGCATAGATCATCCGCTTCTCCTCCCGGCTCATCCGCAGCCGGAACGCCAGATCCGGATTATCCATGTCCCAATGCGGGTAATCCGTCGCGAACAGCACCCGGTCCCACCCCATCCAGTCCAGCACCGCCCGCAAATCCTCCGGCCGCTCCGGCTCGTCCGACGGCTGCGTCGTGAACCACAGATTCTCCCGCATGTACTCCGACGGCGGACGACCCAGATGCGGCACCTCGTCCCGCATCCGCGACCACGCCGCATCCAGCCGCCACGCCACCGAAGGCACCCACGCGAACCCCGCCTCCACCACCACCACCCGCAACCCAGGCACCCGCGCGAACACCCCCTCGCACACCAGGCTGATCGCCGTCCCCTGCTGCGAGATCGCGACCTCGTGCTGCTCCTCCACATAGAACGACGGCCACCCCGCCGGCGTCACCGCATGCCCGTTGAACCCCGACGTATGCAGCCCCACCGGCAACCCGTGCGCCGCCGCCGCCTCGTAGATCGGCCAGTACCGCCGCCGCCCCAATGGCTCGATCGAGTGCGTCGTCATCGCCACCTGCACGAACCCGGGATGCCCGGCCCAATGCTCGATCTCCGCCACCGAGGCCGCCGCATCCTCCCCCGGCAGAACGATCGCCGCCTTCAACCGCGGCTCCCGGCTGGTCCACGTCGCGACCTGCCACGCGTTGATCGCCCGGCACACCGCCGCCCCGAACTCCTGGTTCCGCAAATCCATCCCCGTCGGCGACAAAAGATGCAGCAGCCCGTGCGACACGTTCCACCGGTCCAGCAACTGCTCCTGCATGAACGCCAGGTCCGACCCCGGCGGCCCCCCGTCCGGCGGCCAGGAATCCGTCCGCGACAACGCCGGCGCCGCCTTCGGATACGGCGAGGACCCGCTGAACGGCACCGGCATCCGCAACCCGTACGTGTCCAGGTGCGCCCGCCACCGCGCCGACAGGAACGGGTGCAGGTCCGCCGGCGACCGCATCGCATGGTGAACGTCGCAATCCACGATCGCCAACCGCGCCCGCGCGGGCCGGGTCACGAGGTCGATCTCACGCACGTCGTCGGGCGGGGTCATGCCATCACCTCCTGCAACCGTGGATACGCCGCCAGCGGATTGTCCAGCAGCATCCGCCGCCGCAACCCCGACGGAATTCCTGGGGGAAACGGGTCCCACCCGTCGAAATGCCAATGCGGATAATCCGTCGAGAACAGGATCATCTCGTCGCACCCGATCTGCTCCAGCACCCGCGCCATATCCCCGGGTCCCGGCGGAGCGTCCCCCGGCTGCAACGTCACCCGCACATGCTTGCGGATCAGCTCCGCCGGCGGCCGGTCCACCCACGGCACCTCCGCCCGCACCCCGCGCCACGTCTTGTTGGCCCGCCACAGGAAGTTCGGCAACCAGGTGAACCCCGACTCGATCAGCACCACCCGCAACCCTGGATACCGGCTGAACACCCCCTCATGGACCAGGCTCAGCAGCTGCGCCTGGAACGCGTGCGACCGCACGACGACGTCCTCCAGATGATACGATGGCCAGCCGTTGCTCGTCGTCGCATGCCGCGCCGTCCCGCCCGCATGGATCCCGATCGGCAACCCGTGCCGCTCCGCCGCAGCATAGATCGGCCAGTACGCCCGCCCCCCCAGCGGCGCATCGCCCGACGCCAGCAGCAGCACCTGAACGAACCGCGCATCCCCCGCCCGCCGCTCGATCTCCTCCGCCGCCCGCTCCGGATGCTGCGGCGCGACGACGATCGACGCCCGCAACCGAGGCTCGGGGTCCAGCCACTCCGCCGCCATCCAGTCGTTCACCGCCGTCGCCAGCACCGCCGCGAAATGCGGGTTGAACAACCCCTGCACGCCATACAGCGGATGGCAGATCGCAATCCGCGACCCGAACCCGTCGAACACGTGCCGCCGCAACAGATCGAGGCTCGCCCCCGGCTTGCCCCCCTCCGGCCGCCAATCCGCCCGCGCACTCACCGCCGCCCCGATCGGATACGCCGAGAGGTCCAACCCATCGATGCCGCGTATCACCACCTGCTCACGCCAATACGGCTCGAGGTACGGCAGCAGCGCAGCCATCCCCGGCACCGCCGGATGCACGTCGCAGTCGATGCCGCCCGTCTCGGTCATTCCCCCGACGCTAGGCCCGCTCCATCCCCGCGTCCAGAATCCCGTGTCCCCACGATCCGCCCCCGCTCCATCAGCACCGCCTCGTCCGCCAGCGCCGCCGCCTCGTGCTCGTCATGCGTCACGAACACCGTCGTCATCCCCAGCGCATCGTGGATGCGCCGCAGCTCCCCCCGTAGCTCCTCCCGCACCACCCGGTCCAGCGCGCCGAACGGCTCGTCCAGCAGCAGGATCCGCGGCTCCACCGCCAGCGTCCGCGCCAGCGCCACCCGCTGCCGCTGCCCCCCGGACAGCTGCGACGGCAACCGGTCCTCCAGCCCCGGCAACCGCACCAGCGCCAGCATCTCCCGCACCCGCGCCGCGATCGCCGTCCGCGCCGGCCGCGGCCGCCGCACCTCCAGCCCGAACGCGACGTTCGCTCCCACGCTCATATGCTCGAACAACGCATAGCTCTGGAACACGAACCCGATCCCCCGCTCCCCCGGCGGCACCCCCAGCGCCGGCCGCCCCGCCAGCTCCAAAGACCCCGCATCCGGCCGATCGAGCCCCGCCACGATCCGCAATAACGTGCTCTTGCCCGCCCCCGAGGGCCCCAGCAGCGCGACGAACCGCCCCGCCGCCACGTCCAGGTCGACGCCGTCCAGGATGCGCGCCTCCCCCGCCACGCGCACCAGCCCCCGCGCCCGGATCATGCCGCCGCCAGCAGCCGGGCCCGCCCACCCAGCACCCGTGCCCGCGCCTGCCGCCACTCCAGCACCGCCCGCACCCCGATCGTCATCAGCGCGACCCCCGCCAGCAACGTCGCCACCCCGAACGCCGCGGCAATATTGTACTCCTGATACAAGACCTCGATATGCAGCGGCATCGTGTTCGTCAGCCCCCGGATCCGCCCCGACACGACCGAAACCGCCCCGAACTCCCCCATCGACCGCGCGCTGCACAGCAGCACGCCATACAGCAGCCCCCACCGGATCTTCGGCAGCGTCACCCGCAGGAACATCTGCACCCCCGACGCCCCCAGCACCAGCGCCGCCTCCTCCTCCTCGATCCCCTGCGCCTCCATCAGCGGGATCAACTGCCCGGCCACGAACGGCAACGTCACGAACACCGTCGCCAGCACGATCCCCGGCAGCGCGAACACGACCCGCAGCCCCACATCCGACAGCAGCGGCCCCAACCACCCCTGCGCCCCGAACAGCAGCACATAGACCAGCCCCGACACGACCGGCGAAACCGAGAACGGCAGCCCCACCAGCGCCCGCAACCACCGCCGCCCCCGGAAGCGGAACCGCGTCAGGCACCACGCCGCCGCCACCCCGAACACCGTGTTGACCGGCACGACGATCGCCGCCACCAGCAGCGTCAAGCGGATCGAAGCCGCCGCATCCGGGTCCGAGACCGCCGCCACGAACGCCCCGGCCCCGCCCCGGAACGCCTCGACGAACAACACCGCCAACGGCATCAGCAACAGCATGACGGCAACCACCGCCGCCGCCGCCACCAGCAGCACGCGCGCGACCCGGCCCTCCCCGATCCCCAGCTCAGCCACGGCGCCCGCGCTGCAACCACTCGATCACCAGCAGCATCGCGACCGATACTCCCAGCATCGCCGTCCCCAGCAGCGCCGCCCCGGGGTAATCGTACTGCTCCAGCCGCGTCACGATCAGCAGCGGCAGGATCTCGGACACCATCGGCCGGTTTCCCGCGATGAAGATGACCGACCCGTACTCCCCCACCCCCCGCGCGAACGCCAGCGCCGCCCCGGTCGCGATCGCCGGCCCCAGGACCGGCAGGATCACCCGCCCCACGATCTGCCCCGGCGACGCCCCCAAAATCAGCGCCGCCTCCTCCGCCGACCGGTCCACCCCGGCCAGAACCGGCTGCACCGTGCGCACCACGAACGGCAAGCCCACGAACAGCAACGCCACCCCGATCCCCAGCGGCGTGTAAGCCACCTCGATCCCGATCGCCGCCAACCCCCGTCCCAGCCACCCCTCCGGCACATACAGCGTCGTCAGCGCAATGCCCGCCACGGCGGTCGGCAGCGCGAACGGCAGATCGACGGCCGCATCCAGCAGCCGCCGCCCGGGAAACCGGTATCGCTCCAGCACCCAGGCCAGCAGCACGCCCACCGGAATGCTCGCCACCGCCGCAAGCGCGGAGATCCCCAGGCTGACCCGGAACGCGCTCAGCGTCCGCGGGTCCGCGAACAGCGCCCACCCCCGGTCCGCCGTCGACGCCTTCGCCACCAGCCCGGTCAGCGGCAGCAGCACGATGAACCCGAAGAACGCGACCGTGATCCCCAACGACAACCCGAACCCCGGCAGCACGCCCCGACGCATCACCGACCCGGCTTGTAGATCTGGTCGAACATCCCGCCATCGCCGAAATGCACCCGCTGCACCTCCGGCCACGTCCCGAACATCTCGCCGATCGTGAACGTCGCGACGGCCGGGAACACGTCCCGGTGCCGGGCCAGCACCCCCGGATCGACCGGCCGGTAATAGTGCCGCGCCGCGATCTCCTGCGCTTCAGGCGTCCACAGGAACCGCAGATACGCGTCGGCCAGCGCCCGGGTGCCCCGCGAATCCACCACCTTGTCCACCACCGCCACCACCGGCTCCGCGACGATCGACACGGACGGCACGACGATCTCCAGCCTGTCCCGCCCCATCTGCCGCACGGCCAGGTTCGCATCGTCCTCCCATGCCAGCAGCACGTCCCCCTGGTTGCGCTGCGCAAACGTGATCGTGCTGCCCCGCGCGCCGGTGTCCAGCACCGGAACATGCTTGAACAGCTCGGTCACGAACGCCTGCGCCCGCCGGGCATCCCCGTCATGGGCCCGCAGCGCCCAGCCCCAGGCGGCCAGGTAGTTCCACCGTGCCCCCCCCGACGTCTTGGGGTTCGGCGTGATCACGGAAACCCCCGGCCGCACCAGGTCCCCCCAATCCCTGATCCCCTTCGGGTTGCCCTTCCGCACCACGAACAGGATCGTGGACGTGTATGGAACCGACCCGTTCGGAAGCCGCTCCCGCCACCCTGTCGCCACCCGCCCGCCCCGCTCGGCGATCGCGTCGATGTCCGGTTGCAGCGCGAGCGTCACGACATCCGCCTCCAGCCCGTCGATCACCGCCCGCGCCTGCGCGCCCGATCCGCCATGACTCGCCCGGATCGTCACATCCTGCCCGGTCCGCGCCTTCCACGCCTTCGCGAAGGCCGGGTTGATGGCCGCATACAGCTCCCGGGTCGGGTCGTAGCTGACGTTCAGCAGCGTGGTCTGCCCACGGGCCGCCGACGACAGCGCGACAAGAAGCGCAAGGATCAAGGGACGCATGGCAGTGCTCCTCGATAGGGTCTCTCGATCAACGCACCACCTACGCGATCGTAAGCCCGCCATCCACCGTGACGGTGCTGCCCGTCACATACCCCGCCGCCTCGCTCGCAAGATAGACGACAGCCCCCGCCACGTCCTCCGGCCTCCCCGCACGCCGCAACGGCACCCCCGCCAGCTTCGCCGCCCGGAACGCAGGATCCGCCAGCATCTCCCGGTTGATATCCGTCTCGATCGTCCCCGGCGCCACCATGTTCACCGTGATCCCATGCCCCGCCAGCTCCTGCGCCATCGCCCGGCCCAGCATCATCACCCCGCCCTTGCTCGCCGCATAATGCGCGATATCGGCCCCCACATGCGCCTGGTTGACCGACGAGACCAGCACGATCCGCCCGCCCCGCCCCGCCGCCACCATCCCCTTCGCCGCCTCCTGCACCACCGCGAACGCCCCACGCAGGTTCACCGCATGCACCCGGTCCCAATCCGCATCCCCGATCTCCAGGAACGGCTGCCGCAGGATCATCCCCGCATTGCTGACCACGATCGACAACCCGCCCAGCGCCCCCGCCGCCAGCCGCACCATATGCCGCGCCGCTTCCGCCTCCCCCAGATCGGCGAAGAACATCGGGGCCCGCCGCCCCAACGCCCCGATCTCCCCCGCCAGCGCCGCGCACCGCCCCTCGTCCCGGTACCAGTGCAGCGCGACATCCGACCCGGCCCGGGCCAACGCCAGCGCCACCGCCCGCCCGATCCCGTCGCTGTCCGTCCCCGTGACCAGCGCCGTCTCCCCGGTCACCGTCACACCGGCCAGCGTCCCCCCGGCCAGCGTCACCCCAGCTCCTGCTCCACCAGCTTCGCATACAACCCGGCGCCAAACGGGATCGCCGCATCCTCGAACGCATACCCCGGGTGATGCGGCGAAAAGCCCGGCCCGTTCCCCACGTTCAGATACGCCCCCGGCACCTTCTCCAGCATGAACGCGAAATCCTCGCTCCCCATCACCGGCGGCTTGTCCGTCACCAGCGGCGCGCCCAGCCCCACCACCGCCCGCTCCACCGCCGCCGTCGGCTCCGCCGCATTGATCGTCGGCGCGAAGATCAGCCGCCAATCCACCGCCGCCGTCGCCCCGAATCCGCTCGCCACCCCCTCCGCCAGCCGCCGCATCGACGCCTCGATCAACACGCCGACCGCCCGGTCGAAGAACCGCGCCGTCCCGCTCAACACCGCCGTCTGCGGAATGACGTTGTACGCGTCGCCCCCCACGACCTTCGTGACGCTCACCACCGCCGGGTCCCGCGGCGACAAGGTGCGCGACACGATCGATTGCAGCGCCGTCGCCAACTGGCACGCCGTCAGCACCGGATCGACGCTCTCCTCCGGCCGCGCCCCGTGGCTGCCCTTCCCCGTGATGACGATGTCGAAGAACGCACCCCCCGCCATCGCCGGTCCCGGCCGCACCGCATAGGTCCCGACATCCATCCCCGTCCGGTTGTGCATTCCATAGATCGCGTCGCACGGGAACCGCTCGAACAGCCCGTCCTCCAGCATCGCCAGCGCGCCCCCGCACCCCTCCTCGCCCGGCTGGAAGATGAAGTGGACCGTCCCGCTGAACCGCTTCGTCTCCGCCAGATACTTCGCCGCCCCCAACAGCATCGTCGTATGCCCGTCATGCCCGCACGCATGCATCTTCCCCGGCACCGTCGACGCCCACGGCAACCCCGTCATCTCCGTCATCGGCAACGCATCCATGTCCGCCCGCAGCCCGATCGCCCGGTTCCCCGACCCCGACCGCAACACCCCCACAACCCCCGTCCTGCCGACCCCCCGATGCACCTCGATCCCCCATTCCTCCAACTTCGCCGCCACCAGCTCCGCCGTCCGATGCTCCTCCAGCCCCAGCTCCGGATGCGCATGGATGTCCCGCCTTATCGCGGTCAGCATCTCGTGGTCGGCTCGGATGGCGTCGATCGGGTTGGTCATCGGATGCTCCTCTTGCGCCGACGCTGCCACGGTGCAACCGTCCGGCCAACCCCGGAGATCTCTGGGCCAAGGTCGCAGGACATCAAGGTATGAACGTGCATGTCCCCAGAAAGTCAGCCCGTACCGACGGCACCCACAGGTCGTTCGCCGAACTTTCGACTGTCGCCCTCACGCGGCCCATCGACATCGGCGGCCGCCGTCTTCCGCTCGGGGCGCGGGGAACCGTAGTCGCTGCCTATGCGGACACACTCGGATACGAGGTCGAGTTTGACCACCCCTTCCACGCAGTCGTCACACTGGAAGCCGGCGACCTGACGGCGTGAGCCGCCTGCCGGACGCGACCGACGCTCAGGTCGGCGTCGAGAAGATCCGGGACTATCTCCTCAACCCCGACAACGATCAGAATGGCGGCAAAGCGCACCTCTTCGAGCGCGTTGGGTTCGAACGTGACCACTGGATTCTGCTCGCCGACGCTTTGCGCGCGCATCCATTGAACAATGACGTGGTCGAGACAATCGCGTCCACTCACGGCATCAAATACGTGGTCGAGTGCCACCTTCAGACTCCCGACGACACGAACCCTTGCTTTCGCTCGATTTGGATCATCGAACCAGGCAAGACGCCCCGCCTCGTCACCGCCTACTGAATCCCGGACGCCCTTGCGCCGACGCTGCCACGGTGCAACCGTCCGGCCAACCCCATGGGACGGGGATCGGAGGCCGCCTTGAACCTAGCCCAGTTCCCCCGCGTCAAACTCTGCCAGGCCCCCACACCCCTCGAACGCCTGCCAAACCTCACCCGCATGCTCGGCGGCCCCGACATCTGGATGAAGCGCGACGACCTCACCGGCATGGGCGGCGGCGGCAACAAGGTCCGCAAGCTCGAATACCTCGCCGGCGACGCCCTCGCCCAGGGCGCCGATCACCTCGTCACTCAGGGCGCCGTCCAGTCCAACCACGTCCGCCAGACCGCCGCCGTCGCCGCCAAGCTCGGCCTCCGCTGCACCGCCGTCCTCGAACACCGCATCGACACCAACGACGCCAGCTACCTCAACAGCGGCAACGTCCTGCTCGACCGCCTCATGGGCATCGACATCGAATACCGCCTTGGCGGCACCGACATGCAGGCCGCCATCGAAGCCGTCGGCGCCAAACTCCGCACCGAAGGCGCAAAACCCTACCTCATCCCCGGCGGAGGCTCCAACGCCGTCGGCGCCCTCGGCTACGCCCACGTCGCGTTCGAGCTGGTGCAGCAGGCCAACGAGCACGGCCTCCACATCGACCGCCTCGTCCACGCCACCGGCAGCGCCGGCACCCAGGCCGGCCTCGTCGCCGGCCTCCACGCCATCAGCAGCCCGCTCCGCGTCCTCGGCATCGGCGTCCGCAACCCCCGGGAGAAGCAGGAGGCCAACGTCCTCGCCCTCGCCCGCGCCACCGCGAAGCACATGGGCATCGACCGGCCCATCGACCCCGCCGCCGTCGAGGCCAACTGCGACTACGTCGGCACCGGCTACGGCCACCCCACCCCCGGCATGATCGAGGCCGTGCAGATGCTCGCCCGCGCCGAAGGCATCTTCCTCGACCCCGTCTACTCCGGCAAAGGCATGGCCGGCCTCATCGACCTCATCCGCAACGGCACGTTCAGGAAAGGCGAAACGATCGTCTTCCTGCACACCGGCGGCGCCGTCGGCCTCTTCGGCTACATGGACACCTTCGGACAGGCCGCCTGAAACGGCACTGCCTCTCCCATCGGGAGAGGGCCGGGGTAAGGGCCTGCCACGCGCACACGTCCAGCGCCGGAGCATAGGGAAAGTGCGTGCCGCCCGCACAATCGAGGGGCTGCTTCGGCATGACCCGATCAAACTTACCGGCGGTCAGTCAAACTCCCTCTCCCATTGGGAGAAGGCCGGGGTGAGGGTGCTTGCCGCTCGCACGATCAGGCGCCGATACAAACCCCGCTGACCACCACCACCAGCTCCAAAGCCCGATCCCCAACGCATCCATGCGCCGGAACCGGACCAGATCGGATCACGCGTTGCGAAGCTGCGCCTCGTCCAGCACGCGCTCGTGGCTGTCCAGCGCGTTCTTCGCGCGGTATTGCAGCCCCTGCCCCGCAGACGGCATCGCCTTCACGATGGTATAAACCCCGGGACGCACATTGGCGTTCAACCGGTCCGGCAGCAACGCGACGCGGTCGCCCACGGAATACTTGTGCTGCGCCATGCGATGTTCCTCCGAAAAAGTTCGGGCGGCAATTCCACCGGAACCGCCGCCCGCCTTCAGTTCAGGACGCCTTCAGGTTGGCGGCCGAAACCTTGCCCTGATGACCCTGCTCCAGGTCGAAGCTGACCTGCTGACCCTCGTTCAGAGTCCCGAGCCCGGCACGCTCAACGGCGGAGATGTGCACGAACACATCCTTCGACCCGTCGCTCGGCTGGATGAACCCGAACCCCTTCTGGGGATTGAACCACTTGACAGTACCTGACGCCATAACGCGCGCCTCCATGACTGGCTT
>CAXTPG010000082.1:0-20546 GCA_964246015.1 uncultured Acetobacteraceae bacterium | reverse complement strand
CCCACCCCCATCCCCCGGTCATCCCGCCGCCCCAAACCCGGACGAACCGTAGCGCCGGCGTCCCGCCGGCCAGAACCCGACCAGCCCGTAGCGCCGGCGTCCCGCCGGCCAGATCCCGACCCGACCGTAGCGCCGGCGTCCCGCCGGCCAGAACCCGACCCGACCGTAGCGCCGGCGTCCCGCCGGCCAGAACCCGGCGCCGGCTGACAAAGCGCCGAAACCCGAACCCCCACCGGAACCAGAACGCTCCCTCTCCCGTCGGCCTAGGGTGTCCACCGGCTCCCCCCCTCCCTGAGATCAGGGAGGGGCCGGGGGCGGGTGTGTCATGCCAGCAGAGACCGGCTCTTCGCCGCTGGAATGGTGGTGGACGTGAGGCTGCTTGACGCCGGAACCACCCGGCGCCCCCCATCCCCGCTCAGCCGTCGAACGATCGCCCCGCCCCACCCGAATCGCCCTTGACGCTCGCGCCCGGACCCATCATCTGAGGGTCAATCAGGACCCCCCCGGTCCATTTACGGTGTCGAGATGTTGAGGCTGTCGAAACTCGCGGATTACGCGGTCGTCGTCCTGGTCCGCCTGTCCCACGCGGACGGCTGCCAGACCTCGCCCGGCATCGCCGGCATGACCGGTCTCCCCGAACCCACCGTCGCCAAGGTCCTCAAGGCCCTGGCCGGCGCCGGGCTCGTCCGCAGCCAGCGCGGCGCCCGCGGCGGCTACCGCCTCGCCCAACCCCTCGCCAGCATCCCCATCGCCCACGTCGTCGCCGCCATCGACGGACCCATCGCCCTGGCCGCCTGCGTCGACGGCGGCGCCGGCGGATGCGAGGCCGAAGCCTCCTGCCCCGTCCGCGGCCGCTGGGACCCGGTCAACCAGGCCGTCCTCCAGGCCTTGACCCGCATCACCCTGGCCGACATGACCCCCCCATCCTACAGCACGCCCTACAGCGCGTCACACCGCGCCGCCCCCATCCCCCTTCCAGCCGAGTAGATCGCCATGGCCGCCGTCGCCGAAACACTCGATACCGTGCAGACCCTCACGCAGTCCGGCTACAAGTGGGGCTTCGAAACCGAGATCGAGATGGACATCGCCCCGAAAGGCCTGTCCACCGACACCATCCGCATGATCTCCGCCAAGAAGCAGGAACCCGAGTGGCTGCTCGAATGGCGCCTGCAGGCCTACGCCGCCTGGCTCACCATGGTCGAACCCGACTGGGCCAAGGTCGGCTACCCCAAGATCGACTACCAGGACATCCACTACTACGCCGCCCCCCGCCGCCCGGCGCCCAAAAGCCTCGCCGACGTCGACCCCGAACTGCTCGCCATGTACGAGAAGCTCGGCATCCCGTTGAAGGAGCGCGCCATCCTCGCCGGGGTCGAGGGCGCCGAAGCCCTCCCCGACCAGGCCGCACCCGTCGCGATCGACGCCGTCTTCGACAGCGTCTCCGTCGCCACCACCTTCAAGTCGACGCTCGAAAAGGCCGGCGTCATCTTCTGCCCCATCAGCGAGGCCGTCCGCGAACACCCCGACCTCGTCCGCAAATACCTCGGCAGCGTCGTCCCCGCCGCCGACAACTACTTCAGCGCCCTCAACAGCGCCGTCTTCACCGACGGCAGCTTCGTCTACATCCCCAAGGGCGTCCGCTGCCCCATGGAGCTCAGCACCTACTTCCGCATCAATGCCAAGAACACCGGCCAGTTCGAACGCACCCTCATCGTCGCCGACGTCGGCAGCTACGTCAGCTATCTCGAGGGCTGCACCGCCCCCATGCGCGACGAGAACCAGCTCCACGCCGCCGTCGTCGAGCTGATCCTCTTCGACGACGCCACCATCAAGTACAGCACCGTCCAGAACTGGTACCCCGGCGACGCCAACGGCCGCGGCGGCATCTACAACTTCGTCACCAAGCGCGCCGCCTGCCGCGGCGCCCGCAGCAAGGTCAGCTGGACCCAGGTCGAGACCGGCTCCGCCATCACCTGGAAATACCCGAGCTGCATCCTCCAGGGCGAAGGCTCGGTCGGCGAGTTCTACTCCGTCGCCGTCACCAACAACCGCCAGCAGGCCGACACCGGCACCAAGATGATCCACATCGGCAAGAACACCCGCAGCACCATCGTCAGCAAGGGCATCAGCGCCGGCCGCTCCGACAACACCTACCGCGGCCTCGTCCGCATCCTCCCGCGCGCCTCCGGCGCCCGCAACTTCACCCAGTGCGACAGCCTGCTCATCGGCGACCAGTGCGGCGCCCACACCGTCCCCTACATCGAAAGCCGCAACCCCACCGCCAAGATCGAGCACGAGGCCACCACCTCCAAGATCGCCGAGGACCAGCTCTTCTACTGCCGCAGCCGCGGCCTGTCGGAAGAGGACGCGGTCGGCCTCATCGTCAACGGCTTCTGCAAGGACGTCCTGAAGGAGCTGCCCATGGAATTCGCGGTGGAAGCCCAGAAGCTCCTCGCCGTCTCGCTCGAAGGATCCGTCGGCTGATGCTCGATATCAAGGGACTGGCCGCCTCGATCGAGGACAAGGAAATCCTCCGCGGCATCGACCTCACCCTCCCCGCCGGCCAGGTCCACGCCATCATGGGCCCCAACGGCTCCGGCAAGAGCACCCTCGGCTACGTCCTCGCCGGCAACGAAGGCTACCAGGTCACCACCGGCACCGTCGCCTTCGAGGGCGAGGACCTCCTCGACATGGAACCCGAGGCCCGCGCCGCCGCCGGCCTCTTCCTCGCCTTCCAGGCCCCCGTCGAGCTGCCCGGCGTCAACAACGCCAACTTCCTCCGCACCGCGCTCAACGCCATCCGCCGCGCCCGCGGCGAACCGGAACTCGACGCCGTCGCCTTCCTCCGCCTCGCCCGCGCCGAAAGCAAGCGCCTCCACTTCCCCGACGACATGCTGAAGCGAAACGTCAACGTCGGCTTCAGCGGCGGCGAGAAGAAGCGCAACGAAGTCCTGCAGATGGCCATCCTCCGCCCCAAGCTCGCCGTACTCGACGAAACCGACAGCGGCCTCGACATCGACGCCCTCCGCATCGTCGCCGACGGCGTCAACGCCCTCCGCGGCCCCGGCTTCTCCGCCCTGGTCATCACCCACCACCAGCGCCTGCTCGACCACCTCGTCCCCGACCGCGTCCACGTCCTCAGCCAGGGCCGCATCATCCGCTCCGGCGGCCCCGAACTCGCCCGCGAACTCGAAGCCAACGGCTACGGCCAAGTGGTTGGCGCAGCCGACCAGCTCAGCTCCGCCGGCAACGCCGGCCGGGCGACCGCCGCATGAACCAGCCCGTCACCAACGGCGCCGACGCCTTCCTGGCCCGCTACCGCGGCTTGCGCGACCGCCTGCCCGGCGACCTCGCCGCCCGCGACGCCGCCGCCGCCATCTTCGCCGCCGCCGGACTCCCCGGCACACGCAACGAGGCCTGGCACTACACCAGCCTCCGCCCCCTCGCCGACACCAACTTCCAGCAACCCCTCGTCCAGGTCTCCTCCGCCCCCGCCCTCGGCGCGGTCCCCGACCTGCCGCGCCTCGTCCTCGTCGACGGCCGCTACCAGCCCGGCCTCTCATCCCCGCCCGACACCCTCACCGTCACCAGCTTCGCCGACCAGCCCCGCTTCGGCCCCGCCGACCCCGCCCTCCCCATGCTCGCCCTCAACACCATGCTCGCCGAGGACGGTGTCCAGCTCCACGTCGCCGCCGGCGTCGACGCAGGCGTCGTCGTCCTGCTGATGCTGGCGCCCGACTCACACCGGCCCATCGACTTCCACCCCCGCCACAGCATCGCCCTGGACCCCGGCGCACGCCTCACCGTCATCGAGATCGCCCGCGGCGAAGGCGCCTACCTCCACGACGCCGTCACCGAGATCCACGTCGCCGACGGCGCCGTCCTCTCCCACATCCGCCTCCAGGAAGAGAGCGCGGAGTCCTTCCACATCAACACCACCCTCGCCACCATCGCCGAGCGCGGCACCTACGACGCCTTCGTCCTCACCCTCGGCGCCCGCCTGGCCCGCACCGAAATCCACGCCCGCCTCCAGGGCCCCCGCGCCCTCGTCCACCTCAACGGCGCACAGCTCCTGGCCGGCACCCAGCACGGCGACATCACGACCGTCGTCCGCCACGACGCGCCCGAATGCGCATCCCGCCAGACCATCAAGAACGTCCTCACCGGCCGCGCCCGCGGCGTCTTCCAGGGCCGGATCGAGGTCGCGCGCGCGGCCCAGAAGACTGACGGCTACCAGATGAACCAGGCCCTCCTGCTCTCCCCCACGGCCGAGATCGACTGCAAGCCCCAGCTCGAGATCTACGCCGACGACGTGAAATGCAGCCACGGCGCCACGGTCGGAGAGCTGGACGCGACCCAGCTCTTCTACCTCCGCAGCCGCGGCGTCCCGGACGCCGAGGCCCGCGCGATCCTGGTCCGCGCCTTCCTGACCGAGGCGATGGAGGGCATCGCCGACGAAACCGCCCGCGCCCTCCTGGAAGGCGCGATCGAAGCCTGGTGGGAGCGGCAAGCGGCATGAACGCGATCTCGAAGACGGCGTTCGACGTCGAGCGCATCCGCACCCAGTTCCCCATCCTGTCGCAGACCATCCGCGGCAAGAAACTCGTCTTCCTCGACAGCGCCGCCAGCGCGCAAAAACCCCGCGCCGTCATCGACGCCATGGTCCACGCCATGGAGACGCAATACGCCAACGTCCACCGCGGCCTCCACTGGATGAGCGAGCGCACGACCGACGCCTTCGAGGGCACCCGCGACGCCGTCGCCCGCCTGATGAACGCCCCCACGCGGGAGGAGATCGTATTCGCCAAGAACACGACCGAGGCCATCAACCTCGTCGCCCACAGCTACGGCCGCGGCGTCATGAAGCCCGACCAGGCCGTGGTGGTCTCCGAAATGGAGCACCACGCCAACCTGGTCCCCTGGCAGATGCTCCGCGACGCGACCGGCATCGAGCTTCGCATCGCCCCCATCACCGACGCCGGCGAGCTCGACATGGCCGGCCTCGAAGCCTGCCTCGCCGACGGCCGCGTGGGCCTCGTCGCCGTCACCCACATGAGCAACGTGCTCGGCACCGTCGTCCCCGCCGCCCGTGTCGCGGCCCTCGCCCACGCCTATGGCGCGAAGGTCCTGTTCGACGGCAGCCAGGCCATCGTCCACCGCCCCGTCGACGTCCAGGCCATCGACGCCGACTTCTACGTCTGGACCGGCCACAAGCTCTACGGCCCCACCGGCATCGGCATCCTGTATGCCAAGCGCGAGATCCTCGAGGCCATGCCCCCCTTCATGGGCGGCGGCGACATGATCGCCTCCGTCAGCCTCGAGCGCAGCACATGGGCCGAGGTGCCCCACAAGTTCGAGGCCGGCACCCCCATGATCCTCGAGGCCATCGGCCTCAAGGCCGCGATCGAATGGGTGGAAGCCATCGGCTTCGACGCCATCGCCGCGCACGAGGCGGCCCTCACCGACCACGCCCTCGCCCGCCTCTCCGCCGTCGACGGCGTCCGCATCCTGGGCGCCGCCCAGGACCGCGGCGGCGTCTTCAGCTTCACGATGGAAGGCGCCCACGCCCACGACATCGCCACCCTGCTGGATCGCCAGGGCATCGCCGTCCGCGCCGGCAACCACTGCGCCGAACCGCTCACGCGCCGCTTGGGCGTCGACAGCAGCGCCCGCGCCAGCTGCGGCATCTACACGACGGAGTCCGAGATCGACGCCCTCGCCGACGCCCTCGTCCAGGTCCGCGAGTTCTTCAAGTGATGTTCGACGACGTCCGCGACCTCTATAGCGACACGATCCTCGACCACGGCCGCGCCCCCCGCCACGCAAGCCGCCCGGCCGGCTTCGACGCCCAGGCCCGCGGCGACAACCCCATGTGCGGCGACCGCGTGACCGTCTTCGTCCGCCGGGCCCAGGACCGGGTCGAGGAAGCCGGGTTCGAGGCGCGCGGCTGCGAACTCACCAAGGCCAGCGCCGACCTGATGTGCGAGGCGGTGGCCGGCCGCGCCCAGTCCGACGTGCGCCGCATGGCCACGGAAGTCGAGGCGATGGCGAGAACCGGCACCTGCCAGGCCTGCGACGCAGCCCTGCAGGGCTTGAAGCCGCTATCGGCCGTGCACGAATATCCATCGCGCGTGCGATGCGTGACGCTCCCCTGGGCGGCCCTGGTGGCCGCCCTCGACGGGGCGCAGGAGGCGACGAGTGAATGACGTGACCGGTTGGACCCCAGACCTTGCGGCAGACCCGACGAGCGACCCCGTGACCGCAACCGCGGCCAAGCCGACGGAGGACGCCGTCCTGGCCGCCATCTGCACGGTCTACGACCCCGAGATCCCCGTGAACATCTACGAACTCGGCCTGATCTACGCCGTCGAGATCGGCGACGACCACGGCGTGAAGGTCGAGATGACCCTGACCGCCCCCGGCTGCCCGGCCGCCCAGGAACTCCCCGTCAACGTCCACGACGCCGTCATGGCCGTCCCCGGCGTCTCCTCCTGCCACGTCGATACCGTGTGGGACCCCCCCTGGGACCCCAGCCGAATGACCGACGACGCCCGCCTGTCGCTCAACATGTTCTGACGGAGGCCCCCCATGAGCGCCACCCAGACCACCCCCCAAACCACGACCAAGCCCCGCCGCGCCCTGCCGCCCCTGATGCGCCTGTCGGACGCCGCCGCCACCCGCCTGTCCGCCCTCTACGCCAAGGGCCAGGAAGGGATGCTGCTGCGCATCAGCGTCAACACCAAGGGCTGCTCCGGCCTATCCTACGTCATGGACTGGGTCGCCGAACCCGGCCCCGGCGACGAAATCGTCACCGACCACGGCCTCACCGTCCTCGTCGACCGCAAGGCAAGCCTGTTCCTCATCGGCAGCGAAATGGACTACAAGGTCGAGGCCCTCACCAGCGGCTTCACCTTCACCAACCCCAACGAAAAGGGCCGGTGCGGCTGCGGCGAGAGCTTCCACGTCTAGGGAGTACCCGTCGATGCGTACGCTCATCGCCATGCTGCTGCTGACCGCGCCCGCCCTGGCGGAGGGGCCCGGCCGATACGCCGTCCAGGGCACCAACCCCGGCGGCAGCGGCAGCTACACCGGCGCCGCCACCATCTCCCAGACCGGCCGCAACACCTGGTCCATCGCCTGGCGCGTCGGCGGCGACAACTACAGCGGCTACGGCGTGGGCGACGGCCGGGTCCTCGCCTTCTCCTACATCGGCGGCGGCACCGCCGGCGTGGTCAGCTATATCGCCAACAGCGACGGCAGCTACTCCGGCCTCTGGACCACCTCCAACGGCCGCAGCGCCGGAACCGAGAACCTGTTCCCGCAATAGGCGTCACGCCGCCGCCAGCCCCCCGTCCCGCATCACCAGCGCCCGGTCGTGCCACCGCGCCACCTCGGCCCGGTGCGCGATGGACAGGATCGTCGTCCCCGGCAGCCGCTCCCGCAGCATCGCATACAGCTCCGCCTCCGCCTCCGGGTCCAGGCTCGCCGTCGCCTCGTCCAGGAACAGCCAGTCGGGCCGCAGCAGCAACGCCCGGGCCACCGCCAGCCGCTGCTGCTCCCCCCCCGACAGCCGCTGCGCCCAGGGCTGGTCCGCGTCCAGCTCCGGCACCAGCGCGGAAAGCCCGGCATCCGTCAGCGCCGCCTGGACCGCGGCGTCGGGGATGCTGTCCACCGCCGCCGGGTAGGTGACGGCCCGGCGCAACGTGCCCAGCGGGATGTAGGGCCGCTGCGGCAGGAACAACTGCGTCCCCGGCGGCCGGGCGACCGCGCCGCCCCCGAACGGCCAGATCCCCGCAATGGCCCGGAACAACGTCGACTTCCCGCTGCCCGACCGACCGGAGATGACCGTCGACTGCCCGGCCGGGAACGCGATCTCTCCCCCCGCCAGCAGCACCCGCCCATCCGGCAGCGCCAGCGTCACGTCCTGCAACGCCACCTCCCCCGGGCTGCCCTCCCGCACCCGCACCCCCCCCTCGGCCAGCGCCCGCGCCGTCTCGACCGCGCGCTGGAACCCGGCCAGCCGGTCCACCGTCGCCCGCCACACCGCCAACTGCGAATACGCCTCCAGGAACCAGGACAGCGCGTTCTGCACCCGCGCGAACGCACCGGAAATCCGCGTAAGCCCCCCCAGCGCGATCTCCCCGGCGAAATACCGCGGCGACGCCACGGCGATCGGGAAGATGCTCGCCACCTGCTCGTACCCCGCGATCAGCGCGTTCAGCTTCTTGGTCCGCGACATGTACTGCCGCCAGTTCATGACCACGAGCGCGAACCGGTCCAGCAGCCCGCCCCGCTCCGAAGCCTCGCCGCCATACAGCGCGACGCCCTCGGCATTCTCCCGAACGCGAACCAACGCGTAGCGGAAATCGGCCTCGTAGCGCTGCTTCTGGAACTCGATCTGCGCCAGCGGACGGCCGACGAAGTGGGTCAGCACCGTGCCCACGATCGCATACAGGATGGCGACGAACAGCATGTAACCCGGCACCTGCACGCCGAACAGCGTGATGACGCCCGACAGCGTCCACAGGATCTGCGAGAAGGTGATGAGCGTCACCACGTTCCGCATCAGGCTGATGCCGAGCCGCAGCGTATCCTCAGCGAAGCTGCGGCAATCCTCGGCGATCCGCTGATCCGGATTGTCCGCCAGAGGCTGCGCGCCCGTGCTGGTCGCGGCCAGCGTCTGCAACCCGATCGTGTAGTACGCGCGGTCCGACAGCCACTCGCCCAGCAGCCGCTGCGTGAGCCACCGCCGCCAGTTCATCTGCAGCCATTGCAGCAGATAGGTCGCGTAGATGGCGACGATGATATAGACGACCGCGATCATGACGAAGCCCGGCATGAACGCGTCCTTGCCGGACAGCGTGAAGGTGGCCTCGCCCGGCCGGTAGAACAGCAGCAGCTTCAGGAACCCGTCCGCGTCCTTGTTCTGCAGGCTGTCGAAGAAGGCGCCGTTCCAGAAGTTCAGCACGACGTTCATGCCGACCAGGCTCAGGTTCAGCACGACGATCGCGAGCAGCAGCCCCCGCGCGCTCCATTTCTCCTCGGAGTTGAAGTAGGGCAATGCCAGGCGCCACGCGTCCTTCAGGACGGCGCCGAGGCCGGCGGGCTTCATGCCCGGGTCCGCAGGCGGATGACGCCCCGCACCTCGGCCGGCGGCACCGGCCTTCCCTTCCGCAGGATGTCGATGCGCCCGGCGCCGGCCAGCCGGATGGCGGCCTGGCGGACGGGCGTCATCAGCGACTGCCAGCCCTCCGGCTGCAGCGCGCGGGCGACCTCGCTGGGGCAGATGGATTTATCGGGACCGCGGGCGGCGGTCAGGGCCAGGATCGTGGGTTCGATGTCGACAGGGTTCATGGCTGGACGCTGGCGCACCACGGGCCGGGCCGCAAGTCATGGCTGGCACCGGCACGGGTGCATCCCCACCTGTGTCCGGCCAAAGAAGCTGGAGGCATCCCATGATCGACGTCTGGACCTGGCCCACGCCGAACGGACACAAGGTGCATATCGCGCTGGAGGAGCTGGGCCTCCCCTACAAGGTCATCCCGGTGAACATCGGCTCCGGCGAGCAGTTCAAGCCGGAGTTCCTGGCGATCACGCCGAACCATCGCATCCCCGCCATCGTCGATTCCGACGGGCCGGGCGGGCAGCCGCTGGCGCTGTGGGAGTCGGGCGCGATCCTGATCTACCTGGCCGAGAAGGCGGGCAGCCTGATCCCGGAGGCCCCGCGGGCGCGGTTCGCGTGCCTGCAATGGCTGATGTTCCAGATGGGCGGGGTCGGGCCGATGTTCGGCCAGTACAACCACTTCGCCGCCTATGCGCCCGAGAAACTGCCCTACGCGATCACGCGCTACACGAACGAGGTGCAGCGGCTGCACCGTGTGCTGGAGAAGGCGCTGCAGGGCAGCGAGTATCTGGCCGGCGGCGAATACAGCATCGCCGATATCGCGACCTTCGCCTGGGTCCGGAACCCCGACCGCCGCGGCATCGACCTGGCGGACTACCCGGCCGTGAAGCGCTGGCACGACGCGATCGCGGCCCGCCCGGCCGTCCAGCGCGGCGTCGCCGTCCTGTCCGACAACGCCCGCAAGGGCCCGATGAGCGACGCCGAGAAGGAGAACATGTTCGGCGCGACGCAGTTCGCGGCGCGCTGACCGAACCCCCGCCCTCTCCCGCGGGAGAGGACGTCGGGCGCCCTACTTGATCTTCGCTTCCTTGAACGGGACGTGCTTGCGCGCGACGGGGTCGTACTTCTTCAGTTCCATCTTGCCGGTCGTCGTGCGGGCGTTCTTCTTGGTCACGTAGAAATAGCCGGTGTCCGCGGTCGAGACGAGCTTGATCTGGACGGTGTTGTTCTTGGCCATGGCCGGAATCCCAGGTGTGGCGCCGGGGGCGGCGCGAAGGGCGGGAACATGCTCATCCCGCCCGCCGCGGTCAAGCCCCTCAAGGCGGAGACAGCCGTGCGGCGGCGTAGGCGGCGGGGTGCGTGACCAGGTAGCGCGCGGCGACCAGGTCCGCGTCGCGCGCCTCGGACGCCGGGCACGCGTTCCGCAGCGCCAGCACCTCGGCCGCCGGCAGCGGCGCCCGGGCGGCACGGTGGCGTGCGAGGGCGGCGGCCATCGGCTGCGTGCCGCGATCCAGGGCGGCCAGTTGCTGCATCGCCGCGTCCTGCCCCATGCTGGTGCAGACCTGCGGCAGCACGCCCAGACCCTGCAACGGCCAGCCGCGGGGCGCCAGCACCCGGCTCCAGGACACGAACAGCTCGCCCCCGTCCGGCAGGTTCGCGATCGTCTGGACCAGGCCCTTGCCCAGCGTGGAGCTGCCGACGACGACCGCCCGCCCCTGGTCCGCCAGCGCCGCCGCCATGATCTCGGCGGCACTCGCGGACCGGCCATCGACCAGCACGACGATCGGACGGCCCCCCGTCACATCCCCCGACCCGGCCCGCCACTCATGCGCCGCCTGCGGGTTGCGGCCCGCCGTCGTGGCGACGATCCCCTGCTGCAGCAGCAGGTCCGTCGCCGAGACCGCCTGCCGTAGCAGCCCGCCGCGGTTGCCGCGCAGGTCCAGCACGATCCCCTTGACGGCCGGGTTGCCCACGTTCCGCGTCAGCTCCTGCGCCAGGCGCTGGTCGGTGTCGCGGTTGAAGCTCGACAGGCGGATGACCAGCAGCCCGTTCGCACGGGACGTGAAGACCGTCTCGGGCACCACCACCGCCCGCGCCAGCTCCAGCGTCCGCGGCCGGCCGCCACGGCTGCGGATGGTGAGCGTCAGCGCGCTGCCGTCGTCGCCCAGCAGCCAGCCTTGCACCGTGTCCAGCTCCTCGCCGGCCGTGGGCACGTCGTCGATGGCGACCACCTGGTCGCCGACCCGGATGCCGGCGGTGGCGGCCGGGCCGCCCTCGCTGACCTCGGCCACCGTGAACCCGGCGCCCGACCGGCGCAACACGAGGCCGGCGCCCGCCTCGCCCGAGCGCCGCGCGCGGTCCACATCGGCGGCGTCGGGCGGCACGTAGCGGGAATAGGGGTCCAGATGGTTGAACAGCTCGTCGAAGAACGCGGACAGCAGGCCGGACATCCCGGCGTCCCGCACCGGGGCGGACAGCCCGGCGGCGGCGTTCATCACGGCGGCCGCCACGACGCCCCACGCCTCCGGGGTGGAGTCGGGCGGCAGCGCGCGGCGATAGACCACCCGGTCGTTCTGCAGCAGCACGACGGCGCCGTCCCGCACGTCGGTGGACAGCGTGCCGTCCAGCGAACCGGGTCCCGCAAGGCCCCAGAGCGCCAGTTGCTGCACCGTCACCGGCTCCAGCGCACGCGGGGCGATGAACGCGAGCGCCACGCCCATGACGGACGCGGCGAGCTGCACCTGGAAGTCGCCGCGGGCGCGTGGGGTCTCGGCCCACGCGGGGCCGGCGACGATGAGGAGCAGCAGGGCGACGGCCGTCCTCACCGCGGCCGTCGATGCGCGCGCCACCCGGTCTTGGCAGCGGCTCCGTCGATCGCGAAGATCATCCCGCCGGTGACGGCGCTGGCCTCGACCAGGCGCACCTCGACCTCCTGCGCCAGACGATACGTCATGCGGGTGCGGCGGCCGGACAGGGACTGGGTCGGCTCGTCGTAGATCCAGTAGTCGTCGCCCAGGCCGGACATGGGGATCAGCCCGTTGGCGCCGCTGTCCAGCACGGTGATGAACATCCCGAAGCGCTGCACGCCGGAGATGCGGGCAGCGAAGCTGGCTCCGACCTTGTCGGCCATGAACGCCGCGAGGTAGCGATCGACCGCGTCGCGCTCCGCCAACGCGGCACGGCGTTCGGTGGCGCTGATGTGCTCCGCGGTTTCGGGGAAGCGGGCGGGTTCCTCGGGTTCCAGCCCGCCCGGGCCGAGCTTCAGGCCGCTGATGAGCGCACGGTGGACCAGCAGGTCGGAATAGCGGCGGATGGGGCTGGTGAAGTGGGCGTAGCGCGGCAGGGCCAGGCCGAAATGGCCGATATTGTCGGGGCTGTAGGAGGCCTGCATCTGGCTCCGCAGCACGACCTCGTTGACCAGCGGCGCTTCCTCGGTGCCCGCGACCTTCCGCAGCACGCGGTCGAGGTCGCGGGGATGCAGGTCGTTGCCGGGCGGCAGGTTGACCCCCATGCCGTGCAGGATGGTGCGGAGCGCCTCCAGCTTCTCGTCGCTGGGCGGGGCGTGGACGCGGTACATGCAGGGGCGGTGCAGCCGCTCCAGCTCCTCGGCGGCGGCGACGTTGGCGAGGATCATGAACTCCTCGATCAGGCGGTGGCTGTCGAGGCGGGGGCGGGGCACGATCCGCTCCACCCGGCCCTCGTCCAGGATCACCTGGCGCTCCGGCAGGTCGAGGTCGAGCGTGCCGCGCTCGATCCGGGCGGCCAGCAGCCTGCGGAACGCTGCATAGAGGGGGGCGAAGGCCGGCTCATTCGCGTCGTGTGACGCCTGCACGGCGGTGTACGTCATGCGGGCGGCGCTGCGCATCAGGCCGCGGCCGAAGCGGTGCCGGGTCTTCCGGCCGGCGGCGTCGATCCACATCTCGACGAACAGGCAGCCACGGTCCTCGTGCGGGCGCAGGCTGCACCAGCCGTTCGACAGCGCCTCGGGCAGCATGGGGACGACGCGGTCGGGGAAATAGACGCTGTTGCCGCGGGTCCAGGCGGCGCGGTCGAGCGGGGCGCCCGTCCGGACATAGTGGGCGACGTCGGCGATGGCGACGACGAGACGATGCCCCTCGCCGTCGGGTTCGGCGTAGACGGCGTCGTCGAAGTCGCGGGCGTCCTCGCCGTCGATGGTGATCAGACCGAGCGCGCGCAGGTCCTCGCGTTTCCCCAGGGGCGTCGCACGCGCGCGCTTCGCGGCGGCGAGCGCCTCTTCTGGGAAGTCCTGCGGGATGTCGTGGGTGTGGATGCAGATGAGGCTGACGGAGCGTGCGTCGCCCATGCGGCCCAGCTTCTCGACGATGCGGGCGGGCTTCAGGCCATAGCCGGAACCGGGCAACGGCGTGGCGGCGACGATCTCGCCCTCCTCGGCGCCGTCGTCCTCGCCGGGGGGGATGCGCCATTCGGCCTTGGCCCGGCGGTCGGTGGGGACGAGGCGTCCGCCGCCCTCGGGCGAGGGGCGGAACACGCCCAGGATACGGCCCGAGGCTTCGCTCAGGCGGCGGAGCGTGCGGCCCTCGTACTTGCCGTTGCCGATGGGGCGGATGCGGGCGAGGACGCGTTCGCCGGGCGCCAGGGCCGGGTCGCCGCGGCGTTCCGGGTGCATCAGGATGGTGGGGGGCGGACCGTCGCCGGTCCATTCGACGGGCCGGGCCACCGCGTCGCCGTCCGGGTCGGTGCCGGTGATGCGCACGACCGTCTCGTCGGGCAGGCGGCCGCCGGGAGCAGAGGCTGGGGCGAAGCGGCGATGTCCGGCGGGGGCGATCACGCCCTCCCTGCTGAGGTCCTGCAACAGAGCGCGCAACTCGCCCTTCAGTTCGGGGCCGACGCCGAATTCGCGGGCGATCTCACGCTTGCCGACCCGGCCGCCCGCCCGGCCGATGAAGGCGCGCACGGCGTCCCGGGTGGGGAGCGTGGCGGGCGGGCGCGGCTTCCGCGGCACTACCCGGCCTTGCGCGTGGGCGCCTTCTTGGCCGCCGGCTTGCGGGCGGGCTTCTTCTTGGCCGCCGGCTTCTTGGCCGCGGCGGCCGGTGCGGCGGCCTTCGGCGCGGCCGCCTTCTTCGGCGCCGGCTTGCGGCCCTTGCCCTTCAGCGCCTTGCCGCGTTCGGCCAGCAGCGCCACCGCCTCGTCCAGCGAGAAGTCGTCGATGTCGGCTTCCTTCGGCAGGTTGGCGACCGTGCTGCCATGCTGGGCATAGGGGCCGAACCGCCCCTTCTTGACCATCACCGGCTGCTTGTCCTTGGGGTGCATGCCCAGGCTGCGGACGCTGTCCAGCTTCTTCGCCAGCGCGTCCACGGCCCGGTTGAGGCCCACGGTCAGCACGTCGTCGTCCTTGTCGAGCGAGGCGTAGATGCTGCCCATGCGCACGAACGGGCCGAAGCGGCCGATGCCGGCCTCGATCGGGTCGCCGCGCTCGGGGTGGGCGCCCACCAGGCGCGGCAGGGAGAGAAGGCCCAATGCCTGTTCCAGGGTCAGGGTATCGCCCTCGACCCCCTTGGGCAGGGAGCTTCGGCGCGGCTTGCTTTTCTTGTCGGCCGGGTCGGGCTCGCCCTGCTGGACATAGAGGCCGTAGGGGCCGCGGCGGACGGTGACGGGCTCGCCGGTCTGCGGATGGTGGCCCAGCTCGCGCTTGCCCTCCTTCAGCGTCTCCCCCGAATCATCGCCGGCGTCGATCGCGAGGCGGCGGGTGTACTGGCATTCCGGGTAGTTGGAGCAGCCGATGAAGCTGCCGTGCCGCCCGAGCTTCAGGCCGAGGCGGCCGGCGTGGCAGGCCGGGCACAGGCGCGGGTCGCCGCCGTCCTGGGGGACCGGGAAGAAGTGCTCGCCGAGGTCGGCGTCCAGCGCGTCGATGACGTCGGAGATCTTCAGTTCGCGCGTCTGTTCCACGGCAAGGCTGAAATGGTCCCAGAAGGCCTGCATCACCTGGCGCCACTCGGCCCGGCCGCCGCTGATGTCGTCGAGCTGCTCCTCGAGCCCCGCGGTGAAGCCGGTGTCGACGTAGCGTTCGAAGAAGCTGGTCAGGAAGGCGGTGACCAGGCGCCCACGGTCTTCCGGGATGAAGCGGCGGTTCTCCAGCCTTACGTATTCGCGGTCCCGCAGCACGGTCAGGATGCTGGCGTAGGTGCTGGGGCGGCCGATGCCCAGCTCCTCCATCTTCTTGACCAGGCTCGCTTCCGAGAAGCGGGGCGGCGGCTGGGTGAAGTGCTGCTCGGCCGTCGCACGCTCCCGCTTGACCGGGTCGCGCTCGTGCATGGGGGGCAGCATGCGGCTTTCGTCGGCGGCGCCGTCCGGGGCGTCGTCGACGTCCTCGCGATACAGTTTCAGATAGCCGTCGAAGGCGACGATGGAGCCGTTGGCGCGCAACCGCGTCCCGCCGCTGGCGACATCGACGGCGACCTGGTCCAGCTCGGCCGACTGCATCTGGCTGGCGACGGCGCGTTTCCAGACGAGTTCGTACAGGCGGCGCTGCTCGGGCGTCAGGTAGCGGGCGACGCTGTCGGGGGTGCGGCTGACCTCCGTCGGGCGGACGGCCTCGTGCGCTTCCTGCGCGTTCTTGGCCTTGCTGCTGTATTCGCGTGGGGCTGCAGGGACGTAGTCGCGGCCATAGGTCTCGCCCACGTGCTCGCGGATGGCCATCATGGCTTCCCGCGCCATCTGCACGCCGTCGGTCCGCATGTAGGTGATGAGGCCCGTCGTCTCGCCGTCGAGGTCGACGCCTTCGTAGAGCTGCTGGGCGCAGCGCATGGTGGCCTGGGCGCCCATGCCGAGCTTGCGGCTGGCTTCCTGCTGCAAGGTGCTGGTGGTGAAGGGGGCCGGGGGGTGGCGCTTGACGCGCCGGCGCTCGACGGTCGCGACGTTGAAGGTCCCGGCCTCGACCGCGGCCTTGGCCGCCATGGCGCCGGGTTCGTCGTTCAGGTCGAACTGGTCGAGCTTCTTGCCGTCGAGGTGCGTGAGGCGGGCAGTGAAGGGCGCGCCGGCGGGGGTCAGGAACTGCGCCTCGACCGTCCAGTATTCGCGCGGACGGAAGGCCTCGATCTCGGCTTCGCGCTCGCACACCAGGCGGAGGGCGACGGACTGCACGCGGCCGGCGCTGCGGCTGCCGGGCAGCTTGCGCCAGAGAACGGGGGAGAGGGTGAAGCCAACGAGGTAGTCGAGTGCCCGGCGCGCGAGGTAGGCCTCGATCAGCGGCTGGTCCAGCTCGCGCGGGTGGGCGATGGCGTAGGTGATCGCGGATTTCGTGATCTCGTTGAAGGTGATGCGGCGGACCTGGACGCCCTTCAGCGCCTTCTTTTCCTCGAGCATCGCGCGGACGTGCCAGCTTATGGCCTCGCCCTCGCGGTCCGGGTCGGTGGCGAGGTAGAGCGTTCCGGCGCCCTTGACGGCCTTGGCGATGGCGGCGATCTGCCTGGCGCCGCGCTCGTCGGCCGACCAGTCCATGGCGAAGCCTTCCTCGGGGCGGACGCTGCCGTCCTTGGGCGGCAGGTCGCGCACGTGGCCGAAGCTTGCCAGCACGGTGTATCCGCCGCCGAGATACTTGTTGATTGTCTTGGCCTTGGCGGGCGATTCGACGACGACGACGTCTGTCATAAGGTCCTTATTCGGCAATGCGGCAGACCTGGCTACCCACCAACTGGACCAGCCCGTCTGCCTCCAGCTCCTGGAGCGCACCCAGTACCGCCGATGCGGAGAACTGGCAGCGCCGCACCAGATCGTCAACCGGTACGGGTGCAGGGCCGAGCAGCGGCAGCAGCGAGAGCCGGGCGGCGACCGGGTCCTCGAACGGTGTCGGGACCTCGGCCAGGCCGGGCAGGTGGGCCTCGCCGCGGGCGATGGCGTCGACCAGGAGGCGGTCGGAGAGAGCGGCGATGACGTCGCCGGCGTTCTCGGTCAGATGCGCGTTTTCCGAGCGGATGAGGTCGTTGGAGCCGCGGCAGCGCGGGTCGAGCGGGGAGCCGGGGACGGCGAACACCTCGCGGCTGGCCTCCTGCGCCATGCGGGCGGTGATCAAGCTGCCGGACTGGGGCGCCGCCTCGATGACCACCACGCCCAGGGACAGGCCGGCGATGATGCGGTTGCGGCGAGGGAAGTGGCGGGCCTGGGGGGCGGTGCCGAGGGGGGCGGTGGCGACGACGGCGCCGTATTCCGCGATCTCGGCCTGGAGGGCGGCGTTCTCGGGGGGGTAGACCACGTCGATCCCGCCGGCGATGGCGGCGACGGTCTTGCCGGTGCGCAGCGCGCCGCGGTGGGCGGCGGCGTCGATGCCGCGCGCGAGGCCCGAGACGACGACGAGGCCGTGCAGGCCGAGGTCGGCGGCCAGGATCTCGGCCATGCGCTGGCCGTTGGCCGACGCGTTGCGGGCGCCGACGAGGGCGACGGCGCGGGCGGACAGGTGGGCGGGGTCGCCGAGGATGGACAGCACAGGCGGTGCTGCGTCGAGCATCGCAAGCAAGGGCGGGTACTCGGCGTCGTCCAGGAACAACATGCGGCCGCCCAGCCGCGCGACCCCGTCCATCTCCCGCCGGATCGCGCCGGGGTCTGGGATGGTGGGGGCGACGGCACGGCCGGCCTGGGTGGAGAGGCCAGGGAGCGCGTCGAGGGCGGCTTCGGCGGTGCCGAAGCGGGCCATGAGGCGGCGGTAGGTGACGGGGCCGACGCCCTCGGTGCGGGCAAGACGCAGCCGCGCTTCGCTCACTTGCCGGCGCCGATCCGCGGTTCCGTCCCCGCCATCAGCCGGGCGATGTTGCTGCGGTGCCGCAGCACGATGAAGGCGGCGACGAGCAGGGTGGCGATGGCGGGCCCGGGGCCGCCGAACACGAACACGAGAGGCGGGGCGGCGGCGCAGGCGACGAGTGCGGCGGCGCTGGAGCGCCGGGTGGCGAAGGCGGCCACGAGCCAGACCGCGGCGGTGACCAGCCCGGCAGGCCACGCCCAGCCCAGCAGCACGCCGAGGCCGGTCGCGACGCCCTTGCCGCCCCGGCCGCCCAGCCAGATCGTGGTGCAATGCCCGAACACGGCGGCGCACCCGGCAATCAGCGGCAGCATCGGGTCGCCGAAGCGGGCGGCCAGCAGCACCGCGAGCGTGCCCTTGCCGCCGTCCAGCAGCACGGTGAGCGCCGCGATGTCCTTGCGGCCGGTCCGCAGCACGTTGGTGGCGCCGATGCTGCCGGAGCCGATGGCGCGGATATCCCCCAGGCCCGCGAGCCGGCTGAGCAGGAGGCCGAACGGGATCGACCCCAGCAGGTAGCCGCCCGAAGCCGCCAGCAGCGCGGCGATCATCCGAACACCCGCCGCCCGGCCTTCCAGGTGCCGATCACCCGGCCCTCCAGCGCGCGGCCGTCGAACGGCGTGTTGGGCGACTTGCCCGGCAACTGCCCGGCCTCGACCTTCCAGGCGCGTTCCAGGTCGAACAGGCAAAGGTCGGCGGCTGCGCCCTTCGCCAGCCGGCCGGCCGCGGCGCGCAGCAGGGCGGCGGGGCGCGCGGTCAGCAGATCCAGCGCCCGCAGCAGCGGCAGGCCGTTGCCGTGGACCTGCGCGAGCGTAACGCCCAGCAGGGTCGCGAGGCCCGATCCCCCGGGGGAGGCGAGCGCGAAGGGCTGCCGCTTGTCGTCGGCGTCGCGCGGCTGGTGGTCGGACGCGATGGCGTCGATCGTGCCGTCGGCGAGCCCGGCGCAGATCGCGAGGCGGTCGGATTCCGGGCGGAGCGGCGGGGAGAGCTTCGCATAGGTGCGGAAGTCGCCGATCGCCGTCTCGTTCAGGTCGAAATACGGGGGCGCGGTGTCGCAGGTGACGTGCAGGCCGTCATGCTTGGCGCGGGCGATCAGGGTGACCGCCTCGGCCGTCGAGATGTGGGCGAAGTGGACGCGGCCGCCGGTGAGCTGCGCGAGGCGGATGTCGCGGGCGATGAGGATGGCCTCGGCGGCGGCGGGGATGCCGGGCAGGCCGAGGCGGGTGGCGAGCTCGCCCTCGGTGGCGGCGCCGCCGGCGGCGAGCACCGGGTCTTCCGGGTGCTGGACGATCATGGCGTCGAAGCCGCGGGCGTAGGAAAGCGCCTGTCGCATCATGCGGGGGTCGCCGACGGCGCGCTGCCCGTCGGTGAAGGCGACGGCGCCGGCCTCGCACAGGAGGCCGATCTCGGCCATCTCCTCCCCCCGGCAGCCGCGGGTGACGGCGCCGTAGGGCAGGACGGTGAGGGCGCCCGTTTCCTGCCCCAGGTTCTGCATGAGGTGGACGAGGGCCGGGTCGTCGAGGGCGGGGCGGGAGTCCGGGAGGGCTGCGAGGGTGGTGATGCCGGACGAGGATGCGGCGATGGCGGCGCTGGCGACGGTCTCGCGGTATTCGAAGCCGGGTTCGCCGAGGTTGGCGCGCATGTCGACGAAGCCGGGGCACAGGATGGCGCCCCGGCCCTCGAGCACGGGGACCCCGTCGGGCCGGCCGAGGGCGGGGCCGAAATCGGCGATGCGGCCGTTCCGGACCAGAAGGCCGCCGTGCTGGTCGAGGCCCGTGGCGGGGTCGATCAGGCGGACGTCCTGGAACAGGAGGTCGGTCATGGGCATAGCCCTCTCCCGCCGGGAGAGGGTTGGGTGTGCTCACGCATTCCGCGCCCCCCGCCGGGACAGGACGTCCAGCACCGCCATCCGCACCGCGACGCCCATCTCGACCTGTTCGCCGATGACGGAGAGGGCCGGGTCGTCGGCGATGGCGCTGTCGATCTCGACGCCGCGGTTCATGGGGCCGGGGTGCATCACCAGCACGTCCTTGCGGGCGCCGGCGAGCTTCGCGCGGTCGAGGCCGAAGAAGCGGAAGTATTCGCGGGCGCTGGGCACCAGGCCGCGGGCCATGCGCTCGCGTTGCAGGCGCAGCATCATGACGACGTCGACGCCGGCCAGGCCCGCCTCCATGTCGTGGAACACCTCGACGCCGAGGTTCGCGCAGGCCGCGGGGATGAGGGTGGGCGGGCCGACGACGCGGACCCGGCTGCCCATGGTGGTCAGCAGATGGATGTTGGACCGCGCGACCCGGCTGTGCAGCACGTCGCCGCAGATGGCGACCGTGAGGTTCTGCAGGCTGCCGCGGCGGCGGCGGAGCGTGAGCGCGTCGAGCAGGGCCTGCGTGGGGTGCTCGTGCGTGCCGTCACCGGCGTTGATGACGCTGCTGCTGACTTTTTGCGCGAGCAGGTTGGGCGCGCCGGACTGGTCGTGCCGGACGACGAGCAGGTCGCAGCGCATCGCGTTGAGCGTGGTCGCGGTGTCGAGCAGGGTCTCGCCCTTGTTCACGCTGCTGGTGCTGACGGACATGTTGATGACGTCGGCGCCGAGGCGCTTGCCGGCGAGCTCGAAGCTGGTGCGGGTGCGGGTGCTGTCCTCGAAGAACAGGTTGATGA
>CAXTPG010000081.1:0-20643 GCA_964246015.1 uncultured Acetobacteraceae bacterium | reverse complement strand
ACTCGGATCACGGATCGCAGGTCACGCGCCAGATGCCGCCGCCACGACGCTTACGGAGTGGACGCAGGAGCGGGTGCCGCTCTACTGGGCGGCGACGCAGAACAATCTTGGTAACGCGCTTCGTACGTTGGGCAGGCGGGAGAGCGGGACGGGGCGTTTGGAGGAGGCGGTTGCGGCGTATCGGGCGGCGCTGGAGGAGCGGAGGCGGGAGCGCGTATCGCTCGACTGGGCGATGACGCAGAACAACCTTGGCGAGGCGCTATCGGCGTTGGGGGAGCGGGAGAGCGGGACGGGGCGGCTGGAGGACGCGGTGGCGGCCTGGACGGCGTGTCTGGACGTTGTTGAGACGGTGTGGCCGGTCGAGTGGGTTCGAGAGGTGCGGGATCGCCGGGATGCGGTGAGGGCTGAGATCGTGCGGCGGTTGCAGCGGTGATGGACGGTGGGCCTGCGCTGCGTGGATCCCCGGGTCAAGCCCGGGGATGACGTACTTCTAAAGGCCGGGAATGACGTGCCGGGGCGATCCGTTTCGGGGTGAACGGGCTTGTGGTATCGTCGAGTGATGAAGAGGGATCTTGCCCTGTCCGTGCTGAAGGCTCACGAGGCCGAGCTTCGGCAGCTTGGGGTCGAGCATCTGTTTCTGTTCGGGTCGGTGGCGCGGGACGAGGCGCGCGAGGAGTCCGATGTCGATCTGTTCTTCGATCATCCGGAAGGGTCGCTCGGGCTGTTCGCGCTGATGGACGTGAAGGAAGCGGCGAGCCGTATCCTGGGGCGGCGCGCCGACATCATGACTCGGCGCAGCCTGCACCGTGTGCTGCGGCCGGAGATCGAGGCGTCTGCGCAGCGCGTGTTCTAATGGGTTCGGCGCTGCCTGCAGCACGGCTTGCGGACATCATCGAGGCGGTCGGCATCATCCGCGCTGAGTTGGAGGGTGTGACTCTCCGGGATCTCGAAGCCGACCGGCGCAAGTGCTGGATTGTCGAGCGTGGACTGGAGATCATATCCGAGGCAAGCCGCCGACTTCCCGATGGCATGAAGGCGCGGCATCCGGACATACCGTGGTCCAAGGTGGCGGGCATCGGGAACGTGCTGCGACACGAGTATGAGCGTATTGCGCACGATATCCTTTGGCGTGTGGCGAGGGATGACATTCCGCGGTTGGAGGCTGCATGCCGTGCGGAGATCGCCGCCCTGTCAGGCGACGATGGGCCGGCCTGAAGGGCGGACGCACAGGGGATGGCCCCCCTGTCATGCGAGGGCGGCGGTTGTCGAGGCGAGCCGGGCCATGGTGCGTCAGGGGGCGCGGGAGTTCCAGATGGCGGTCGCCATCGTGTCGGCGGCGGGGGCGTCGGTCGCTTGGCCGAGGGCCGTGAGGGCGAGGGCGATGGTGGCGGTGGCGATCGTGGCGCCGGGGCCGGTGCCGGTGTGCCAGGCTTCCTTGAGGGTGGGCTCGCCGGGGGGGATGGGGTGGGCGGGGAACGGGGTTTCGCCCTGCCCTGCCCCGCTTCCTGACCCGTTCAGCCAGTGGGCGGTCATGGGTTTGGCGGGGTTGCGTTCGGCTTCGCCGCCGCCGCCTTTCACGACGACG
Source organism: uncultured Acetobacteraceae bacterium (assembly GCA_964246015.1). GTDB lineage: Bacteria > Pseudomonadota > Alphaproteobacteria > Acetobacterales > Acetobacteraceae > JBBROS01. The sequence goes on along the minus strand of CAXTPG010000081.1, from coordinate 19,058 downwards.
AGGCGTTGGCGGCCGAGGAGGGAGGCGGTTTCCAGGTGGAGCGCGATGTAGGGGGGGTGGAAGACGCCGTCGACTCCGGCGGGGGCGTCGAAGGGGTTCAGCAGGCGGGCGGCGGTGTTGATGGGGGAGCGGAGGCCGAGGATGGAGCGGAGGCGGAGGAGCTTGTCCAGGGCCGGGCAGAAGGCGGCCAAGGGGAGGTAGGCGAAGTTGGTCCGGGACAGCTCGCGGACCGCGTCCTCCCGGGTCTGGCAGACGGGCAGGCCTAGGTCGGACAGGGCGTGCGTCACGGCGGTGCCGCGGGTGAACTCGTTGCTGCCGTGCATGAGGATGCGGTGGCCGGCCTTTGCCAGGGCCAGGGCGGCGAGGAGGAACCAGGGGGCACCGCGGGTTCGGCCCGCGCCGTAGCTGGGCCAGTCGAGGGCGATGGGGGGGCAGTTCTCGGGGAGGCCGGCGCCGAAGTGGGCTCGGGCGGCTTCGACGAGGCCGGCCATTTCGGCCGGGTCCTCGCCGCGGTAGCGGAGGAGCATGAGGAAGGCGCCGACCTGGTGGGGGTCGGCCTCGTTGCGGAGGACCATGCCGAGGGCGGTTCGGGCCTCGTCGCGGGTGAGGGCACGGGAGCGGCCGGGGCCGCGGCCGAGGGTGCGGACGTATTGCGCGAATTCGTGCTCGGCGGCGACGGCGGCGATGTCGGGGCGGGCGAGGGGTTGGGGTCCGTCAGGCGGCAAGGCGGTCCTCGATCGTGGTTGCGTCGCCGAAGGCTACCACGGCGCCGATGAGGACGAGGGTGGGGCCTTCGAGGCCGGCCTCGGCGACGGCGGCGGCGAGGGTGGCGAGGGGGGCGCGGATGCGGCGTTCGTGGGGGAGCGAGGCGTTCTCGACGGCGATGGCGGGGGTTGCCGGGTCCATGCCGGCGGCGAGGAGGCGTTGGGCGAGGAGCGGGAGCGTGCGGGTGCCCATGTAGATGGCCAGAGTGCCGCCGGCGCAAGCGAGGGCGGACCAGTCGTGTTCGGGCAGGCGGTCGTCGGCGCCGTGGGCGGTGATCAAATGGAGGCTGCGGGAGAGGCCGCGGTGGGTGAGCGGGATGCCGAGCTGGGCGGCCGTGCCGAGGGCGGCGGTGATGCCGGGGACGACCTGGGTTTCGATGCCGGCGGCGCGGAGGGTTTCCAGTTCCTCGCCGCCGCGGCCGAAGACGAAGGGGTCGCCGCCCTTGAGGCGGACGACGTGGTGGCCGGCGCGGGCGTGTTTGACGATGAGGGCCTCGATGGCGGATTGGGCCATGGCGTGGCGGCCGCAGCGTTTGCCGACGTCGATCATGCGGGCGCCGGGGCGGGCCATGGCGAGGATCTCGGGGCTGACGAGCTTGTCGTAGAGGACGATGTCGGCGGATTCGAGGGCGCGGACGGCGCGGATGGTGAGGAGGTCGGGCGCGCCGGGGCCGGCGCCCACCAGGGTGGCCCGGCCTTTCCGGTGCTTGGGGACCTGGAGTTTCCGCTGGGACGGGGTCCCCGGGTCAAGCCCGGGGATGACGTACTGGTTGGAGGCGGGAATGGCGTACTCGTTCGGGGTGCGGTCAGGCGGGGGCGAGCTGGTCACGGAGGATCTCCCTGAGTTCGGGGATGCAGGAGCCACAGTTGGTGCCGGCGCGGAGGGCAGCGCCGATCTCGGCGGGGGTGGTGAGGCGCTGGGTGGCGACGGCGGCGCGGATGGTGTCGAGGCCGATGGAGAAGCAGGCGCAGACGAGTTTCTCGGCGGCGTGGAGGGTGCCGCCGCCGGCGAGGACGGTGCGGCGGGCGGCTTCCGCGACCGGGCGGGCCAGGAGGGCGGCGAGGGCGTGGCGGGTGGGGAGGGCGGCCGGGCCGTTGGTGAGGTAGAGGCAGGCGAGGAGGCGGCCGTCGCGGAGAGCGGCGTATCGCCAGACGCCGCGGCCGGGGTCGGCCATCTGCATGATCTCGGCGCCCCCCGCGGCCATCAGGGATTCCGCGAAAGTGGAGAGGGCATCGGGCGCGGGCAAGGGGTCGGCGCCGGCGAGGTCGAAGGCGTGGCCGTGCTCGACCGGGATGCGGGACCAGGTGGGGCCGGTGGGTCGGACGGGGTGGGCGTGAAGCAACAGGCCGCGCCAGCGTGTGGGGACGGGGTGGATGGCGAGGGGTGTGGCCTTCAGTTCGGGCTGGCCGGAGATGGGATCGACCGCGGCGCCGACGAGGCGGTCGATGGGGCCGGCGGAGCTGAAGGCGTCGGTCCAGTGCATGGGGACGAAGACCTCGCCGGGGCGCTGGCCGGGGTCGATGGCGGCGCGGAGGGTCGTCGTGGCGTGGGGGGTGGCGAGGCGGACGAGGCTGCCGGGCTCGATGCCGAGGGCGCGGGCGTCGTCGGGGTGCAGGGTCGCGAGGGGTTCGGCGACGTGCTGGACGAGGCGGGGGACGAGGCCGGTGCGGGTCATGGTGTGCCACTGGTCGCGGACCCGGCCGGTGTTGAGCCAGAAGGGGTGGGCGTCGTCGCGGGCGGCGGCGGGGGGGCGCCAAATGGTGGGGACGAGGCGGGCGCGGCCGTCCGGGGTCGGGAAGCCGCCCTGGGCGAAGAGGCGGCCGGCTTCGGGGTGGCCGGCGGGGGCGGGCCACATGCGGGGGGCCATGGCGTCGTAGGCGTCGTCGGAGAGGGTGGCGAGGCTGCCGAGGTGGAGCGGGCGGGCGCCCTGTGTGCCGGGGGCATTCTCGAAGGCGGTGAGGGCTGCGTGTTCGCGGAAGACGGCGGCGGCGCTGCGCCAGTTGAAGGCGGCGGGCCAGCCCATCCGGCGGCCGATCTCGGCGAGCATCCACCAGTCGGGGCGGGCTTCGCCGGGGGGGGCGCGGAAGGGGCGCTGGCGGCTGATGCGGCGTTCGGAGTTGGTGACGGTGCCGCTGCGCTCGCCCCAGCCGGCGGCGGGGAGGAGGACGTGGGCGTAGCGGGTGGTGTCGGTGGGCCAGATGTCGCTCACGACGACGAAGGGGCAGGCCTCGAGGGCTTCGCGGACGCGGCCGGCGCGGGGGAGGCTGTCGGCGGGGTTGGTGCAGATGATCCAGATGGCCTTGATGCGGCCGTCGTGGACGGCGTCGAACATGTCGACGGCCTTGAGGCCGGGGGCGGTGGCCAGGGCGGGGGCGTTCCAGAAGCGGCGGACGCGGTCGACGCTGTCGGGCTGGTCGAAGCGCATGTGGGCGGCGAGCTGGTTGGCGAGGCCGCCGACCTCGCGGCCGCCCATGGCGTTCGGCTGGCCGGTGACGCTGAACGGCCCGGCGCCGGGCAGGCCGATGCGCCCGGTGGCGAGGTGGACGTTGAGGATGGCGTTCACCTTGTCGGTGCCGGCCGAGGACTGGTTCACGCCTTGCGAGTAGACCGTGACCGTGCGGGGCGTGGCGGCGAACCAGGTGTAGAACTGGGCGATCTCCGTCGCGTTCAGTCCCGTCACGGTCGCGACGTCCACGCCCCGCGCTGCATCGAGGGCGGCCCGGAGGCCGGTGGTGTGCTGGGCGGTCCAGTGCGCGTCGATGGCGCCGGTGGATTCCAGGTGGGCGAGGAGGCCGGCGAAGAGGGCGACGTCGCTGCCGGGGGCGAGCTTCAGGTGGAGGTCCATGCCTTCCGCGGTGGCGGTGCGGCGGGGGTCGATGACGACGACGCGGGTGCCGCGGGTGGCTCGGGCGGCCTGCAGGCGCTGGAAGAGGACGGGGTGGCACCAGGCGAGGTTGCTGCCGACGAGGACGACGAGGTCGGATTGTTCGAGGTCCTCGTAGGTGCCGGGGACGATGTCGGCGCCGAAGGCCCGCACATGGCCTGCCACCGAGCTGGCCATGCAGAGGCGGGAATTGGTGTCGATGTTGGCGCTGCCGAGGAAGCCCTTCATGAGCTTGTTGGCGGCGTAGTAGTCCTCGGTCAGGCATTGGCCGCTGACGTAGAAGGCGACGCTGTCGGGGCCGTATTCGGCGATGGTGCGCTTGAACTGGGTGGCGACGAGGTCGAGGGCGGCGTCCCAGGTGGCGCGGGCGTTGTCGATGGTGGGATGGAGGAGGCGGCCGGTGTCGTCGACGGTTTCGGCCAGTGCCGCGCCCTTGCTGCAGAGGCGGCCGAAGTTCGCGGGGTGGGCGGGGTCGCCGATGATCGTGAACGAGCCGGGGCGGCCGTTGGGGCTGGCGATCACGCCGCAGCCGACGCCGCAATAGGGGCAGGTGGTGCGGATGCCGGGGTCGGCGGCGAGGGCGTCCATCAGGTGAGATCGAGCAGGACGCGGCCGTCCTGGATGCGGGTGCCGCGGCGGTGGACGCAGCCTTCGTCGGGGGATTGGGCCTGGCCGTCCGCGAGGCCGATGACCCAGTTGTGGAGGGGACAGGTGACGTTGTGGCCGTGGACGATGCCTTGGCTGAGTTTGCCCTGCTTGTGGGGGCAGGCGTCGTCGAGGGCGAAGACGGCGTCGTCGATGGTGCGGAAGACGGCGATGTCGCCGCGGGCGGTGGCGACGACGCGGGCGCCCTGGCGGGGGATGTCGTCGAGGTGGCCGACGTCGAGCCAGCCGGCGAGTTGGGCGTAGCCGTCCATCACGCGAGCTCCGTGAAGGCGGGGGCAGGCGCCAGGGTGCGGTAGGGTTGGGCGGCCTGGCTTTCGGGGGTGCGCTCGGCCCAGGGGTCGTCCTGGAAGAAGGTCTGGGCGTGGAGGAATCGGGCGTGGAGGGCGGCGCGGTTGTGGGCGTCCGCGGCGACGCGTTCCTTGACCCAGGCGATGCCGCGGCGTTCGACCCAGGGGGCGGTGCGTTCGAGGTAGCGGGCGTCCTCGCGGTAGAGCTGGAGGAAGGCGCCGCAGTATTCGAGGACTTCGGCGTCGGTCGTGACTTTCGCGAGGGCGTCGGTGCCGCGGAGGTGGATGCCGCCGTTGCCGCCGACGGAGAGTTCCCAGCCGCTATCGACGGCGACGACGCCGAAATCCTTGATGGAGGCTTCGGCGCAGTTGCGGGGGCAGCCGCTGACGGCGAGCTTGACCTTGTGCGGGAACCAGGCGCCCCAGGTCATGCGTTCGAGGGTGACGCCCATGCCGGTGCTGTCCTGGGTGCCGAAGCGGCACCATTCCGAGCCGACGCAGGTTTTGACGGTTCGCAGGGCCTTGCCGTAGGCGTGGCCGCTGACCATTCCGGCGGCGTTGAGGTCCTTCCAGACGGCGGGGAGGTCTTCGCGCTTGACCCCCAGGAGGTCGAGGCGTTGGCCGCCGGTGACCTTGACGGTGGGGATCGCGAACTTGTCGACGACGTCGGCGATGGCGCGGAGCTCGCGGCTGTTGGTGAGGCCGCCCCACATGCGGGGGACGACGGAGTAGGTTCCGTCCTTCTGGATGTTGGCGTGCATGCGTTCGTTGACGAAGCGGGATTGGGCGCTGTCGACGTATTCGCCGGGCCAGGCGCAGAGGAGGTAGTAGTTGAGGGCGGGGCGGCAGTGGTGGCAGCCGTCGGCGGTGGTCCAGCCCAGCGCCTGCATGGTTTCGGGGATGGTCTTCAGGCCTTGCGCGACGATCTCGGCGCGGACGTGGTCGTGGCCGTGGGACGTGCACTTGCACATCGCCTTCTCGCCTTCGGGGGCCTTGTAGCCGTCGCCGAGGGCGAGGGTGAGGAGGCCCTCGACGAGGCCGGTGCAGCTTCCGCAGGAGGCGGAGGCCTTCGTGTGGGCGCGGAGGGCGTCGAGGGTGGCGAGGCCCTTCTCGGCGATGGCGCTGGTGATGGTGCCCTTGCAGACGCCGTTGCAGCCGCAGATCTCGGCGGTGTCGGGCATGGCGAGGAGGGCTGCGTTCGGGTCGGCTCCGGATGCGGCCGTGGCGACGTCCTGGCCGAAGATGAGGCCGTCGCGGAGGTCGCCCAGGGGTTGGGCGTCGCGGATGAGGCCGAAGTACCAGCCGCCGTCCTTGGCGTCGCCGTAGAGGACGGCGCCGATGAGGGCGTCGTTGCGGAGGACGAGGCGGCGGTAGACGCCGCGGGCCGGGTCGCGGAAGACGACCTCCTCGGTGCCCTCGCCTCCGCCGAAGTCCCCGGCGGAGAACATGTCTATGCCCGTGACCTTGAGGCGGGTGCCGGTGACGCTGCCCTCGTATTCGCTGAGCGCGGCGCCGGTGATGGCGTCGGCGCAGACCTTGGCCATGTCCCAGAGGGGGGCGACGAGGCCGTAGGTGAGGCCGCGGTGCTCGACGCACTCGCCGACGGCGAAGATGTGGGGGTCGGTGGTGCGCATGCGGTCGTCGACGACGATGCCGCGCTTGACGAGGAGGCCGGCCTCGTTGCCGAGCTTGGTGTTGGGCTTGATGCCGACGGCCATGACGACGAGGTCGGCGGGGAGGATGGTGCCGTCCTTGAGCTCGACGGAGTGGACGGCGTCCTCGGTGCCGTTGATGCATTTGGTGTGGGCTTCGGTGATGACGCGGATGCCGCGGCGTTCGAGGTCGGCGCGGAGCATGGCGCCGGCCGTGGGATCCAGCTGGCGTTCCATGAGGGTGGGCATGAGGTGGAGGACGGTGACGTCCATGCCGAGGACGGCGAGGCCGTTGGCGGCTTCAAGGCCCAGGAGGCCGCCGCCGATGACGACCGCGCGTCCGCCCTGTGCGGCGGCGGCGATCATGGTGTCGACGTCCGACACGTCGCGGAAGCCGATGACGCCGGGAAGGTCGCGGCCGACGATGGGGAGGATGAAGGGGTCGGACCCGGTGGCCATGAGCAGGACGTCGTAGGGGCGGGTGGTGCCGTGCTCGCCCTGGACGGTCTGTTCGGCGCGGTCGACGTGCCAGATGCGCTCGCCGGCGATGAGTTCGATGCCGTTCTGCTCGTACCACTCGCGGGAGTTGATGACGATCTCGTCGAAGGTCTTCTCCTTCGCGAGCAGGGGGCTGAGCATGATGCGGTTGTAGTTGGGGTGGGGTTCGGCGCCGAAGACGGTGATGGCGAAGCGGTTGGGCGCGCGGGCGAGGATTTCCTCGACGGTGCGCATTCCGGCCATGCCGTTGCCGACGACGATGAGGCGCTGACGCACGGGGGCAATCATGTTCATGGCGCGGGCCTTTCCTAGACGCGGGCGGCGGAGATGGAGGCGGCGCCCCAGGTGGTGCGCCAGCGGCGCTTGACGCCGGTGAGGCCGACGAGGGCGAGGCAGGCGAGGAGGGCGAAGACGACGAAGCCGATGGTGTAGCTGCCGGTCATCTGCTTCGACGTGCCGAGGCTGGCGGCGAGGTAGAAGCCGCCGACGCCGCCGGTCATGCCGATGAGTCCGGTCATGACGCCGATCTCCTTGCGGAAGCGCTGGGGCACGAGCTGGAAGACGGCGCCGTTGCCCATGCCGAGGGCGAGCATGGCGACGACGAAGACGGCGAGGGCCATCCAGGCCTGCGGCAGGTTTGTGGAGACGACGAGGAGGGCGGCGGCGGCGACGCCGTACATCAGCGACAGGGAGCGGACTCCGCCGACGCGGTCGGCCACCGCACCGCCGATGGGGCGCACGAGCGACCCGGCGAACACGCAGGCGGCGGTGAAGTATCCGGCGACGACCGGGCTGAGGCCGTACTGGTCGTTGAAGTAGATGGTGAGCGAGGAGGCGAGGCCGACGAAACCGCCGAAGGTGACGGCGTAGAAAAACATGAACCACCAGGCGTCGCCGCCCGCCAGCACGGCGCCGTATTCGCGGAGAGACTTGCCGGCCGGGGCGCCCGGGGCGTCCTTGGCGAGGACGAGGTAGACGATGAAGGCGATCAGCAGCGGCAGGCAGACGAGGCCGAGGACGTTGTTCCAGCCGAAGGCCAGCGCCAGGCCAGGGGCGAAGAGGGCCGCGAAGACGGTGCCGGAGTTGCCGGCGCCGGCGATGCCGAGGGCGGTGCCCTGATGCTCCGGCGGATACCAGCGGGAGGCGAGCGGGAGCGCGACGGCGAAGGAGGAGCCGGCGACGCCCAGCACGCAGCCGACCAGCAGCACCTGGGTGAAGGTGTGGACGCCGAACCACCAGGCGCCGGCCATGCCGACGATAACGACGACCTGGCTGATGATGCCGGCGCGGCGGGGCTGCAGCCAGTCCACCAGGACTCCGTTGACGACGCGGAAGGCGGCGCCGGCGAGCACGGGGACGGCGACCATCAGGCCCTTCTGGGCGGCGTTGAGGTCGAGGTCGCGGGCGATCTGCACGGCGAGGGGGCCGAGGACGACCCAGACCATGAAGCTGATGTCGAAGTAGAGGAAGGCGGCGAACAGCGTCGGCAGGTGGCCGGCCTTCAAAAAACCTTTGTTCATCGGTATCGCTCCGCGCCGGCGGCTGCCGGGCTTGACCGGCCATCGTTGGCCAGCCGATCGAATTAGAAGGCCCGGAGGTGGGGCCCGTGACCGGTCCCGTCGTCATTGACGGGGCCGCTGATCCGTGGCCAGGAGCGCTGGCCGTGACGAGATGTGTAGCCAAACCGCGTGCCACCACGCCAGCCATATTGCGACGCACCATGATGCTTTTCCGGGCTTTCAGACACAAAATGCCGATTATGGCAGCAGATGCCCGGCCATGAGGCAGTTGGAGGTCGCGTCGGGGTGGCACAGCAAGGCGGGCCGGCGTCCCGATAACCAGGACTACGTCGCAAGCTGGCTGGCCGGGCCCGCCCTGCATGGCGTCGTGGTCGCGGTTGCCGACGGGGTGGGCGGGCATGCCGGCGGGCGGGTGGCGGCGGAGACGACGGCGCGGGGATTCCTGGACGCCTATCTGTCGCAGCCGGAAACGGTGGGCGTGCGGCGCGCGGCGGCCCGGGCGGCGGAATCGATGAACGCCTGGGTGCATGCCCAGGGGCGTGCCGACCCGGCGCGCGCCGGGATGGCCACCACGCTCACGGTCGCGGTGCTGCGGCACCGGACGCTGCATGTGCTGCATGTCGGGGATTCCAGGCTGTACCGGCTGCGGGCCGGGTCGCTGGTGCAGTTGACGACGGACCATGTGCATGAGGGGCCGGAGCAGGGGCACGTGCTGCGGCGGGCGGTGGGGCTGGAGGACGTGCTGCGGGCGGATTTCGCGTCGGAGCCGCTGGTGGAGGGGGATCGGCTGCTGCTGACGACGGATGGCGTGCACGGGCCGCTGCGGCCGGTGGAGATGGCCCGGCTGCTGCGGCAGGAGGCGGCGCCGGGGCGGGCGGCGCGGGCGCTGGTGCAGGCGGCGCTGGATTCGGGCGGGCAGGACAACGCGACGGCGCTCGTGCTGGACGTGCTGGCGCTGCCGTCCGCGGCGCAGGACGAGCTGGCGGCCGAGGCGACCGGCCTGCCGCTGCGGGCGGTGCCGGAGGCGGGGGACGTCGTCGATGGTTATCGGCTGGAGCGGCTGCTGGCGGAGGGGCGGTACAGCGCGCTGTTCGTCGCGGTGGACGACCAGGCGCGCCCGGCGTCGCGGGTCGTCGTGAAGTTCCCGAAGCCGGCGATCGCGGCGGATGCGGCGTATCGCGCGGCGTTCGTGCGGGAGGGGTGGGTGGCGTCGCGGGTCCGCAGCCCGTGGGTGGGCGACGCGATCGAGCCGGCCCCGGGGCGGCGGGCGTGGCTCTATACGGTGATGCCGCACTATGACGGGGAAACGCTGGAGGCGCGGTTGCGGCGGGGGCCGCCGGTCCGGTTGCGGGACGGGCTGGGGATCGGGATCGGGCTGGCGAAGGGGCTGGCGGCGCTGCACCGGGCCGGGATCGTCCATCGGGACGTGAAGCCGGACAACGTATTGCTGACGGTGGGGGCGGACGGCGCACCGCATCCTCGGCTGATCGATTTCGGCGTGGTGCGGCTGCCGGGGCTGGACCTGCCGGGCGCCCCGGCGCCCGACCAGGCGGCCCCCGGCACGCCCAGCTACATGGCGCCGGAGCTGCTGGCCGGGGCGCAGGGGGATGCGCATAGCGACGTGTTCGCGCTGGGGGTGACGCTGTACCGGATGTTCACCGGCGCGTATCCGTATGGCGAGATCGAGCCGTTCCAGCGGCCTGTGTGGCGGGCGCCGACGCCGTTGCAGCAGCGGCGGCCGGATTTGCCGGGGTGGCTGGAGCTGGTGCTGTCACGCGCCATCGCGGTGGACCCCGGGGAGCGGCCGGGGGATGCGCTGGAGCTGGCGCTGGAGCTGGAGGCGGGGGCGGCGCGGCCGCAGGTGGCGCGGGGACGGCGGGCGTTGCTGGCGCGGGATCCCGTGCGGTTCTGGCAGGGGTGCTGCCTGGTGTTGCTGGTCCTGCTGGCGTGTTCGGCGTTGTTGCGGGGGTAGTTTGCGTGCGTGGAGGTGGGTTGCGCGAGGGCTTACCCACTCTACGGCGGGGGTGGGGGAGGGGATTCGGGGGGTGGGGGGAGGCCGATGGCATGGGCCGCGGTGGCGTGGAGGTCGGGGCGGTAGGCGGCGGCGGCTGTTGCCTCGGCTTCGGGCGGGACGTCGCGCCAGCGGGCGATCTCGCGGATGAACCAGCTTGCGTGGGCGGGGAACGGGACGCCGGCGGAATGGGCGGCGAAGACGGAGCGATCGACCTCGCCGCCGGTGCCGCCGGGGAGGGAGGCGGCGATGAGCGGGGCGGCGACGCCGACCCAGTCGGGGGCGGATAACAGGGTGGCGAGGGCCGGGGCGCCGGCGACCCGGTCGCTGGCCTGGCCGGCGCGCAGCACGGCGCGAAGCAGGGCCTGCAGCGGGGCCGGGTTGGCCGCGGCCCAATCGGCGCGGACGGCCAGGACCTTTTCCGGATGGTTTCGCCAGAGGGCGGAGGTGACGGCGACGGTTCGGCCCACGCCGTCCCGGGCGGCGACGGCGCCCCAGGGCGCGCCGGCGCAGAAGCCGTCGATGCGGCCGGATGCGAGGGCGGCGACCATGTCGGCCGGGGGGATGACGGTGATTTCGACCTCGGCCTCGGTGTCGATGCCGCCCAGGTCGAGGAAGCGGCGGAGCAGCAGGTCGTGCATGGAGAAGGCGTGCACGACGGCGAGGCGGAGGCGTCCCGGAGCGGTCATGGTGTGGCGCAGGCGTTCGGCCGCGCGCGCGGGCGGGGGGCGGCCGCCGACCAGGACGGGTTCGGCCAGGTGGCGGGCGAGGGTGATGGCGTTGCCGTTCAGGCTGATGCCGGCGGGGATGAGGAGCGGCGTGGCCGGGGCGCGGAGGCCGGTGACCATGGCGACGGCGAGGGGCGCGGGCAGGATGGCGGCGTCGAGCAGGTTCCAGGCCAGCTTGTCGGCGACGTTGGCCCATGACGGCTCGACGGCGACGGTCGCGGCCAGGCCTTCGTCCTTGAACAGGCCGCGGGCCTGGGCGAGGACGATGGGTGCGGCGTCGGTCAGGCGGACCATTCCGAGGCGCACGGGCCCGTGGTGTTCGGGGTCAACCGCCATTCGCAGCCTCCAGCACGTCCGCCGCCACGTCGGCGATGCGCCGGCCGCGGTCCATGGCCTGTCGCCGGAGCCACCGGTAGGCGTCGGGTTCGGTCATGCGGCGGGTGCGGATCAGGACGGATTTGGCCCGATCGATGACGGCGCGTTCGGCGAGGCCGGCTTCGGCGCGGCGGAGCTCGGATTCGATCTGGCTGAAGCGGCGGAACATGGCGATGGCGGCCTGGATGACGGGTTTGACGTCGGGGAGGCGGGCGCCGACGACGTTGTAGGAGCTGACGCCGGCGGCGATGGCGTCCTCCATGAAGGCGTGGTCGTCCTGGTCGACGAAGACGACGATGGGGCGGGGGTCGTGGCGGGTGACGTGGCGGACGTCGTCGAGGGCGTCGCGGTCGGGGCGCTGCATGTCGACGATGACGACGTCGGGGGAGAGGCGGGTGACGGCGTCGAGGAGGGGTTCGCCGGGGCCGGGTCGGAGGAGCGCGGTTGCGCCGGCGGCGGCGAGCGCGGCCTCGACCGCCGGGGCGCGCTCAGCGTCGCCGTCGGCGAGGAGAACGCGCACGTCCGGCCCTGTCCAGCATCATGGAGGGGTGCCTGCAACGGCTGTGCCACGCGGTCCGGCGGGGGCCTTGCCGGGAGCGGGAGTGCCGGGTCCGCCTGGACCGGCGGACCCGCGCCTTGCCCCTCCCCGGCCCGGGGAGGAGGAAAAAAGGGCGTTTGCCGTTCTTGAAAGCCGTCGGGGCACTGGCTATTTTTGGTGGGTCCGAGGTGCCCAATGGGGCTTCGGGGCGTGAACCGGGCCGGCCCGTATGGGCGGCCTACCGATCAGACCTTGCTTTACCGGAGGTTTCCCAATGACGTACGATTTCGCTCCCCTGTTCCGTACTGCAATCGGCTTCGACCGCCTGGCCCGTCTGGTGGACACCGCGCAGGAGTCCGCGGCGACGCAGGCGTATCCGCCCTACAACATCGAGCGTACTGGCGAGGACAGCTATCGCCTGACGATGGCGGTTGCCGGGTTCAGCCCCGACGACATCGAGCTGGTCGTGCGGGACAACACGCTGTTCATCACGGGCCGCGTGAAGGCGGAAACCCAGAAGGGCGAGGTGCTGTATCGCGGCATCGCCGGCCGCGCGTTCGAGCGGCGCTTCGTGCTTGCCGACCACATCCAGGTCGAGGGCGCGGACCTGCAGAACGGGCTGCTGCATGTCGGCCTGAAGCGGGTCGTGCCCGAGGCGTTGAAGCCGCGGCGCATCGCGATCGGCGCCGCGCCGTCGCAGCCGGCGCTGGCGAACGACAGCCAGCCGGCCGCGCAAGCCGCCTGAGGCGTCGACAGACGGGAGGGGGGCCGGAGCGATCCGGCCCCCCTTTCCATGTTCAGGGCTTGCGGAAGACGCTGTCGGCGGCGGTGCGGAGCGCCTCCTTGCGGAGGATTTCGGCCTCGGCGCGTGCGATTTCGGCCCGCAGCCCGGCGATGTAGGCCTGCAGCTCGGCGATGCCCAGCCGGTCGAGCGGGGGCGTGGCCAGGAGGGGCGTGTGGGGGGTGGGGGCGTCGTCCTCGATCAGCATCGGCGTATTCCGGTCGGTTGCCCCGCCAGGATAGCAGGTCCGTGGCCCTTGACCCCTGCGGGCGCGCGGGGCCATATCCGTGGCTCCCCATTCAGACGCTCCGCCCGGCCCTCATGACCCAGCGGGGCCAGGACAGGACGACATGACACTTCCCCTGATGCCGAAAGCCACAGCCGTGTGGCTGATCGAGAAGACCGCCCTCACCTTCACGCAGATCGCCGATTTCTGCGGCATGCACCCGCTGGAGGTGCAGGCAATCGCGGATGGGGAGGTGGCGCAAGGGATCGTGGGCTATGATCCCGTGGCGAACATCCAGGTGACGGCGGCGGAGATCAAGCGCTGCGAGGCGGACCCGGCGGCACGGCTGAAGATGATCCCGCCGAGCAACCCCATCAACAAGCGCAGCAAGGGCGCGCGCTACACGCCCGTGGCCAAGCGCAACGACCGGCCGGACGCCATCGCCTTCGTGCTGCGGAACTTCCCGCAGTTGAGCGAGGCGCAGGTGATCAAGCTGCTGGGGACGACGAAGGACACGATCCAGAAGGTGCGGGAGCGCAGCCACTGGAACAGCGCGAACATCAAGCCGCGGGACCCGGTGATCCTGGGGTTGTGCAGCCAGTCGGATTTGAACGCGATGGTCTCGGCGGCCAATGAGCGGCTGGTGCGGGAGGGTCATGCGGTGCCGGTGCCGCCGCCGCCGGAGACGGAGGAGGCGGCCTGACGGGCTGCCGAGGAGAAAGTCCAAGGGGCTTTGCCCCTAGGAACCCCATCAAAGGCGAGCCTGTGTGGTTCCATGGATCGGGGTCTGGGGCCTAGGCCCCAGCGGGTGAAGGGCGGAGCCCTTCCCTTTCCCAGGTAGGACAAGCCGGCGGGACGCCGGCGATACGAGAGGGCGGTGCGCTCAGCCCGGGGGCGCCGCGGCTTCCATCAGGCTGGCGTAGCTGATGCCGCGCTGTTCGATCTGCGCCTTGGTGTAGGCGTAGGCGGCTTCGGCCGTGCCGACCAGGCTGCGCCAGTTCAGCAGGCCGACGTCGCTCACCTCGGGGTCGATGATGAGGTCGGCCAGCGTCCGGCAATGGAGCATGTGGACAAGGCTCGAGGCCGTGGCCGTGCGGCTGATCACGCTGAAGACGTTGACGGGGTGGGACGAGCGTTCGCGGAAGATGCGGTAGGTGCTCATCGACTCGAACTCGCCCACGTCCGAGGCGAAGCGGTCGTCGTGGGGCATGGCGATGCCGATGACGGGGCCGCGGCGGAGGTCGCGCATCACGTCGACGGGGAAGTTGTTCATGATGGCGCCGTCGACGAGGACGTGGCCGTCCTCGACCATGGGCGGGAGGATGCCCGGCAACGCGGAGGTTGCGCGCAGCGCCCGCCAGACCGGGCCGTGGTCGTGGACGTGGGGGGCGCAGGTCGACAGGTCGGTCGAGACGGCGAAGAAGGGGCGCCACGCGCTTTCGATGCGCAGGTCGCCGAAGTGGTGGCGGAGCCGGGTCGCGACCTTGTTGCCGCGGGTGAGCGCGATGATGGGCAGCGTGTAGTCGTTGACCGGGCTGGTGATGGCGAAGACCTGGCGCATGCGCTCCAGCAACTCGTCGTCGTCCCATTCGAAGGCGGCGCCGGCGGCGATGATGGCGCCCATGCTGGTGCCGCCCAGCAGGTCGATGGGGATGCCGGCCTCCCGCAGGGCGCGGATGACGCCCAGGTGGGCGAAGCCGCGGGCGCCGCCGCCGGCGAGCACGAGGCCGATGGCGCGTCCGCCGACGACGCGGGACAGGAAGGCGAGGTCGGCCGCCCTGCCCTGCCGGACATGGACGTGCATGGCGATGTCGGGGCGGCCGAGCCAGCGTTTGGCGACGGGCTGCGGGGCGCTGGCCTCGGGGCACAGGGTCGCGACGTCGATCTGGGTGCGGCGGCCGGCGCCCAGGATGCGCTCGAGCTTCGGCTCCGGCAGCGGCGTGTGGCCGGCGGCGTCGATGTAGAGCAGGCGGTCGGCGTTGGCGATGCAGAGGTCGTTCCATTGCGGATCCTCCTCGCAGGTGACGAGGATCGTGAGGTCGTTGAGCATCTGCGCGGCCGAGACCTCGGCGGCGGTGAGGCCGAGGTCGAGGTTGGAGAGGACCTCGGCGGCCAGGGACTGGGCGGCGGCGTCGGCGGCCATGGCCCGGGCGATGGCCATGAGGTCGACGCCGGCGGCGACGGCGACGAGGGCGATGCTGCCGGGGCGGACGGCGCGGGGCCGGGGGCGGAGGTTCTGCGCGAGGCGCCGGGCGAGATGTTGCGTGACCTGGAGGGTGCCGCGGTGGGATTTCTCCAGGAAGTTGCGGAACGCGCCGCCTTCCACCCGCAGCAGGCCGGAGTGCCGCAGGGCCACGACCTGGGTCGGGCGGGCGACGCCGGCGATGACGCTGATCTCGCCCAGTATCTCACCGGGGCCGCTGGGGGCCAGCTCGATCGAGGTGCCCAGCGCGCCGCCTTTCAGGGTGCTGCCGAGGCTGCCGTAGCGGACGATGAAGACGTGGCGGTCGTCGTCCTCGGCCTGCAGCGGGTCGCCGCTGCGGAGTTCGATCCAGGCCATGCCGTCCAGCAGGATTTCCAGCTCGTGCGGGGGCACGTCGGAGAAGATGTCGAGGTGCTGCAGCCAGAGCAGCGTGTCCTCCCGCGAGAACTCGGCGACGCCGATCACGGGATGGGCTCCAGGAAGGTGTCGATGGCGGACCAGAGGAGGTGGCGGTATTCGTCGCGTTCGCGCAACAGCTCGTGGCGGGCGCCGGTGATGACGACGGTCTTGCCGCGGGCGAGGCTCATGGCGAAGCGGCGGATGGCGCGGTTGTCGACGATGGTGTCGGCGCCGGCGATGGCGACGAGGACGGGCATGTCGATCTTGTTCAGCACCTCGGGCCGGCGGAGCACGGCGATGCTGGCCATGGCGGCGCGGAGCCAGCCCCAGGTGACGCCGCCCAGCGCGAGAGTGGGGTTGGCGCGGACCAGGGCCAGGTCGGCGGCGTAGCGCTCGGGACTGGAGGTGAGCTTGTTGCCCTCGAAGGGCGGATCGGCGGCGGGCATGGGGCCTGCGCCCGGGCCATAGCGTGTTGCGCCGCCGGGCAGCAGGCACATCGTGCCGACGAGGACGCGGGCGAGCCAGGCGGGCATGGGGCCGCCGCGGAGGAAGTCGATCATCGGGGCGCAGAGGATGGCGCGGGCGAAGGGTTCGGGGCGCTTGGCCAAGAGGCGGGCGCCGAGGTGGCCGCCCATGGAGTGGCCCATCAGCAGCAGGGGCCGGCCGGCCAGGCCGGGGCGGACGTGGCGGTCCAGCAGCGTGCCGAGGTCGCCGAGGTATTCTTCGAAGTGCCAGACATGGTGGGCATGGGGGTCCGGCAGCGGGCGGGTGGATGCGCCCTGCCCGCGCCAGTCCTGGGTCCAGACGGCGAAGCCCCGGGATTGCAGCTCGGCGATGGGTTCCAGGTATTTCTCGATGAACTCGGTGCGGCCGTTGAGCAGCAGGACGACGCCGCGGGCGCCGTTCGGCCAGTGCGCGGCGCGCAGGCGCAGGCCGTTCGGGCCATCGAGCCAGTGGACCGTGCCGCCGGCTTCCTCGATCGTCATGGGCGCCTCAGCCCGGCGGCGGAGAGCGCGGCGAGCACCGTCAAGACCAGGAAGACGCAGGCGACGGGCAGCACGCCGTGGCCCAGCACGGCGCCGGCGACGGCGGTGCCGATGGCGGCGGCGCCGATCTGGATGAAGCCGAGCAGCGCGGAGGCGAGGCCGGCCTGCGCGGGGTGGCGGTCCAGCGCGCCCGCGGTGGCGGCCGGCAGCGCGATGCCGAACCCCGTCGTGATGGCGACGACCGGGGCGAGGATGCTCCATGCCGTCTCGATCCCTGCCGCTGCCAGTCCCACCATCGCCACTCCTCCCGCCAGGGACACCATTGTGCCGCCGCGCACCAGCCCCGCCGGGTTCACGGTCTTCGACAGGCGGCCGGCGATGGTGCTGCCGGCGAGGTAGCCCGCGACGTTGGCGAGGTTCAACAGGCCGTAGGCGACGGGGGAGAAGCCCAGCTTCTGGATGAAGAGGAACGGTCCGGTCGCGAAGAACACGCCGAGGCCGGCGAACAGGCAGGACAGCGCGCCGACGTTGCGGCAGTAGACGCCGTCGCGCAGCAACGAGACGTAGCGCCGGGCCAGGCCCTGCGCCCGGGTCCGCATGGCGGCGGGCAGCGTCTCGTCCAGCATCCAGGTGATGGCGGCGAGCATCGCCAGGCCCGCGGCGGCGAGGATCCAGAAGCTGGCGCGCCAACCCAGGGCCTGCAGCACGAGGCCGCCCAGCGGGGGACCGAGGGCCGGGGACGCCGCCATGGCGATGCTGAGCCAGATCATCGCCTTCGTGCCGCCGTCCCTGCCCTGCACGTCGCGCAGCATGGCGCGGCCGACGACGGGTGCGACGCTGGCGCCCACCGCCTGGACGACCCGGCCCAGCAGGAACGGAAGGATCGACGGCGCCAGCGCGCAGGCAAGGGTGCCGGCGACGTAGACGACGAGGCCGCCCAGGAGGACGGGGCGGCGGCCGAAGCGGTCCGTCAGCGGCCCGGCGGCGAGGCTGCAGAGCGCGAAGCCGATGTAGAAGGCGGTGAGCGTCCAGCTTGCCTCGGCCGGGCCCACGCGCAGCTCGGCAGCCATGGCGGGCAGCGACGGAAGATAGAGGCTGGTCGCGAGCTGGCTGACGGCGATGGCCAGCGCCAGCAGGGCGACGCGGACGCCGGGGGAGGTGGGCATCAGTGGACGGCGCCCAGCTCCCGCTCGAAATGTCCGCCGCAGACGACGGCCGAGCCCAGCACCGAGGGCTTGAACTGCGTGTCGCGCATGCCGGCGGCGATCTGCTCATCCGTTATCGCGGCGAACCAGCCGGGGCGCATGACGCGGAGGCGGGTGGGTTTCAGGATGCCGACGGCGATGGCGCCGCGGTAGACGTGGTTGTTGGCGCCGAGGTGCTTGTCGAAGGCGGCGACGAGGGCGGCCTCGCTGCTGGACGTGCCGTCGAACTCGACGTGGAGGAGGTAGCCGTCGGCGGGGTCGGCGGGGACGAACATGAAGTGGCAGACCTTGGCGCCGGTTTCGGAGACGGCCTGGTCCATCGCGGCGATGACCTGGTTGGCGCTGACCTTCTCGCCGTGGATGTTGATGACGTCGCGGCCCTTGCGGAGGAAGCGGATGAGGGGCGCGCCGCCGAACATGCCCACGACCTCGATGACGTCGTTGATGGCGTAGCGGTAGAGGCCCGAGGGGGTGGTGAGGAGGATCTGGTAGGTGTGGCCGACCTCGATCTCGTCGGCGAAGAGGGCGCGGGCGCCGGGTTGGCCCCATTCGTCCTCGGGCACGAACTCGAAGACGTTGGTGTGGATGGTCAGCAGGCCCTCGCTGCCGTCGTCGGTGATGGGGATGCTGACATGGGCCTCGCTGCTCATGTAGCCGGTGTCGCGGAGGACGAGGCCCGGGGCGCACCAGTCGTGGAGCTGCTTGCTGAACTGGCCGACGGTGCCGCCCTTCCAGCAGCCGATGAGCTTGAGGTTGGGCCAGTAGTCGGCGGGGCGGAGGGGGCCGGCGGCGGCCATGCGTTCCAGGGCGCGGGCGCGTTCCGGGTTGGGCGTGAGCTTGGGGATGAGGGCGGCGCGGGTGGCGGGGGCGATGTCGAAGCCCTGGGCCATGGTGCCGTCGTGGACGTCGCGGACGAGGGCGGCCTTCTCCTCGTCGGCGATCTCGAACAGCTTGAGGATGCTGTTGGGGTTGCTGCCGGGGATGAAGCTGACGTCTTCCGGCACGGCGAGGCGCATGAGGGCGTAGCGGCGGGCGCGGTAGTCGGGGATCTCGACGACGTCGTAGGGGTAGGCGTAGCGCTTCTTGGCGATGGGGTGGGCGTCGCGGAACATGAGGCCGGAGACGCTGCCGTACGGAGTCCTGGTTTCGTCGGTGTGGCCCTCGACGGCCTTGTTGACCATGGGGATGGCCTTGCCGTGGAGGAATTTCGGGTGGCGCTGGATGGCCTGGAAGGCCCAGAGCTTCTGCGTCGTGGCATTGCCCTTGATGGTCCAGGGGCTGACGGGGATGAGCTTCGGCTTGCTGGTGGTGCCGCTGGTGCGGTTGTACATCTT
>CAXTPG010000080.1:0-21231 GCA_964246015.1 uncultured Acetobacteraceae bacterium | reverse complement strand
CGGCCGCTACCTCGTCAACTCAGGATACGCTTCTACCTAAGCGCATCATGCTCTAAAGCGTAGGTGCGGACAGGTCCTGCCGCTGCACCGGCGCCGGTGCCGGTGCGGTGGAGGTCGTCTGCAGATAGTCGCGCAGGGAACGGCGGAGCTGGAACTCCAGCTCCACGTTCATGTCGTCCAGCATCTGCTTGGTGATGTCATAGAGCGCGGCACGAAGGTCCCGTCCGGGATCGTTCGTGCGGCGCGTCACCCGGGCCTCGGCGAAGCCCGCCCGGCTTCCGTTTGCGGACAGGATGTCGACGTGCATCGCCAGGGTGCCGTCCAGGCCGCCGCGGGCGCGGACCAGCCGGGCCTCGTCGACCGTGACCAAGGCGCGTCCGCTGGAGCCGCCTGCGGATAGCCGATCTTCCGCCATCTGCCGCAGCGCGGGGGCTGCCGGGGCTGGCGACGCGTCGTCGAGGGGGCCGGGCTGGGGAAGGGCGGCGAAGTCCACGGTGGCGACGTTGAGGCGGAGCGGGGTCAGGTAGTCATACCGAAGGGGGGCGAAGGTCCGCTGTGGACCGTCGTCCCCGCATGCGGCCAGGCCAAGCGGGGCCAGGACGGCCAGCCTGCGGGACAGGAGCATGGGTCAGCCTTCCGGTTGGGGGTCTGGCTGGCCACGAACCTCGTCGCGGCCGAAGCGGAAGTCCAGGTTGCAGAACTCGCAGGTCATGACGATGTCGCCGCCGACGGCCATGTGGTCGAGGTCGTCGGTCGAGAACCCTTCCAGGATGCCGGAGAGTCGCGCCCGCGAACAGCGGCAGCCATAGGCGAGGGCGCGGTTGCGGTCGGCCGCGATGCCTTCCATCCCGAACAGGTTGTAGAGCAGGCGCTCGGCGGGCAGGGCGTCGTCCAGCAGCTCGGCGTCGCGCAGGGTGGCGGCGAGGGCGGTCGCGGTGCGCCAGGCCTCGTCCTGGGCGGCCGTGTCCATGTCGGGGTCGATGCCGCCCTCACCGGCGACGCGTTCCAGGATCAGGGCTCCGGCGCGCCAGCCGGCGTCCGTCCTGGCGCAGGCCAGGTGGACGAAGCACCGGATCTGCTCGCTGGTTTCGAAGTAGTGGAGCGCCATGTCGGCCAGGCTGTCGCCCTCGATGGCGACGATGCCCTGGTGGCGTTCCTGCTCGCCGCCCTGGTCGACGGTGAAGGCGAGATAGCCTTCGCCCAGCAGGGTGCGGGTGGAGGGGGCGTCGGATTCGGTCAGCACGGCCTGCAGGCGTTCGGGCGTGGCGCGGGCGTAGCCGCGGAGGGCGCCGGATTCGGTGCAGTCCGCCAGGAGCATCGGGACCGGGCCGTCGCCCTTGGCCTGAAGGCTGAAGGAGCCGCGGAACTTCAGCGCGGTGGCGAGGGCGGCGGCGAGGGCCAGGGCCTGACCGGAGAGGGCGGTGACGACGGGGTGGTTCTCGTGCCGGGTCAGGAGGGCGTCGGCGAGGGGGCCGAGGCGGACGAGGCGGCCGCGAACGGGGCGGCCCGGGAGGTAGAAGGGCGTGACGCCGCGGGGAACGACGATGTCGGGCACGTCCGGGCGGGCGCTGTCGAGGAAGGCTGGGGTCGTTGTCATCTGCCCTACATAGGGATCAGCCCTGCCGACGTGAACCTTCTTGGCGCCTGCTGCCTGCCGTAGCGTGACGCCATGGGAGGTTCGATGCTGAAGGACTGGTGTTTCGTCGCGGCGCTGTGCCTCGCGCGCGTCGCGTTCGGCTACCAGTTCCAGAGCCTGGCGAGCCTGGGGCCCGAGCTGGTGGAGCGGTTCCGGCTGGATTACGCGGCGTTGGGCACGCTGATCGGGTTGTACATGCTGCCGGGGATCTTCGTCGCGTTGCCGGGCGGGTTGCTGGGGCGGCGGTTCGGGGCGCGGGTGGTGGTGGGCGCCGGGCTGGCGTTGATGTGCGGAGGCGGGCTGCTGTCGGCCGTGCTGTTCGGGCCGGTCGGCATCGGGCTGGGACGGGTGCTGTCGGGCGCCGGGGCGGTCGCGCTGGTGGTGATGCAGGGGAAGATGGTGGGCGACCGGTTCCCGGGGCGGCGGTTCATGCCGGTCATGGGGCTGCTGGTGGGTGCGTTCCCGGTGGGGGCGGGGCTGGTGGGCCTGACGCACGACCTGGTTCTGGGGGCGTTGGGACCGGCGGGGTTGTTCATCGCGGGTGCGGGGCTGGCGGCGATGTCGTTGCTGCTGTTCCTGCCGGCGGTCGAGGATGTGCCGCTGGCGGGGGCGAAGTGGGCGCTGCCGTCGCGGCGGGAGTGCGCGCTGGTGGTCGTCGCCGGGCTGGTCTGGACGATGTACAATGCGGGGTATTACGGGTTCCTGTCGTACGTGCCGTCATTGCTTGCGGCGCGGCAGCACTCCCCGGCGCTGGTGGCGACGGTGATGACGATCGCGACCTGGTGCAACCTGCCTGCGACGGTCATTGGCGGCATGCTGGCGGTGCGTTTCGGGAATAGCCGGGTGTTTCTGCTGGGGACGCTGACCGGGGTGACGGCGGTGGCCGGACCTGCGATGTGGGATGCGCCGCTGCTGTGGGGTCTGCTGTTCGGCACGGCGGCGGCGTTGCATGCGGGGGTGATCATCGCGGTGGGAACGCTGTCGGCGCGGCCGGAGAACAGGGCCGTGGGGATGGGGATGTTCTATACGACATACTACCTGGGCGGCGCGTTCCTGCCGGCGGTGTGCGGGGCGGCGGCGGACCTGTCCGGCACACCGGCCGGGGCGCTGGTGGCGGGCGCCGCGCTGTCGGCGCTGGCGATTCCGATCTACTATACGCACCAGTGGATGCAGCGGCGATGGGCATGATCCGGTCGATGCGGGCGGAGGACGCCGAGGCTGTGGCCGAGCTGATACGGGTCGCGTTCGGGGCTATCCGAACCCCGCTCGACCCGGCGCCCAGCGCGCTTCGGGAGAGCGGTGACAGCGTGCGGCGACAGATCGAGGCGGGCGGGGGTGCCGTGTGGATCGATGCGGCGGTGCAGGGATGCGTGCTGTGGCGGGAGCAGGAGGGGGCGCTGTATCTGGGGCGGCTCGCGGTGCGGCCGGGGCGGGAGCGGCGCGGGATCGCGCGGGCGCTGATCCGGGGGGCGGAGCAGGAGGCGGGGCGGCGTGGCCTGGTGCGGGTCACGCTGGCCGTGCGGCTGGCGCTGGAGGGCAATCGCAGGCTGTTCGCGGCGGCGGGGTTCCGGGAAACGGCGCTGCGGGCGCATGAAGGTTACCCGGCGCCGACCTATGTCGAGGCCGAAAAGCTGCTGTAGGTCAGGGCACGACGGCCAGGAAGAGGAAGGCGGCCAGGATGGTCAGGTGGACGGCCCCCTGCAGCACGGTGGTGCGACCGGTGCCGAGCGTGACGACGCCTGTCACGAGGGTCAGCATCAGCAGCACCGCCTCCTTGGGGTCGAGCCCCAGGATCAGCTCCTGGCCCAGGACGATGCTGACGACGGCGACGGCGGGGATCGTGAGGCCGATGCTGGCGAGGGCGGAGCCGAGGGCGAGATTGAGGCTGGTCTGCAGCCGGTCGGCGCGGGCGGCGCGGATGGCGGTGACGCCTTCCGGCAGCAGGACGAGGGCGGCGATCACGATGCCGACGACGGCCTTGGGCGCGCCCATGGCGGCGACGCCGCGGTCGAGCGCGGGGGAGATGAACTTCGCCAGGCCCACGACGGTGACGAGGGAGACGAGGAGCATCGCCGACGCGATCGCCGTGTCGCGCATGGAGGGCGTGTGTCCGGGCAGGTCCGGTTGGGCCACAACGAAGTCGGCGGGATGGCGGACGGTCTGGACGAAGACGAAGGTGCCGTAGAGCACGAGGGACACGACGCCGGCGAAGACGAGCTGGGAGGTGCTGAACACCGGGCCGGGGGCGGTCAGGGTGACGTTGGGAAGGATGAGGGTGAGCACGGTGAGTGCGCCCAGCACGGCGAGGGAGCCGCTGGCGCCCTGGACCTGGAAGCCCTGTTCTCCGTGGCGGACGCCGCCCAGCAGGAGGCATAGGCCTACGACGCCGTTGCAGACGAGCATCACGGCGGCGAAGACCGTGTCGCGGGGCAGGGCAGCCTTGTCCTCGCCACCGCCGAGCATGACGGAGACGACGAGGCCGACCTCGATGACGGTGACGGCGACGGCGAGGACCAGGGTGCCGAAGGGCTCGCCGACGCGGTGGGCGACCAGTTCGGCGTGATGGACGGCGGCGAAGACGGTGCCGACCAGGGCGATGGAGCAGGCGAGGAAGACGGCCGGGTTGAGGCCGATGACGAAGGCGGCGGCGAGGCACAGCAGGGCCGAGAGCGGAACGCCCCATGTCCAGAGGGGCAGCGACGGGGAGGCCATGGTCAGCTTTCGCCGGCGATCTCGGCCTCGAGCGCCTCCAGTGTCGTTTCGAGGGCGGCGACGGCGGCCTGGTCGATGCCGGCGGCGCGAAGGGCCTGGTGCAGGCCCGGGCGGCAGGGCGCGAACTCGGCGCCCAGGATGTCGGAGGGCGCAGCGGGGGACTTCTGGGCGGCGAGGCAGTCGGCGTAGGCGCGCCGGGCCGCAAGGATTGCGGGGGAGGCGGGGAGGGTGGCGAAGACGTCGTCCAGGCGTTGGTCCACCCAGCCGGGCGTTCCGGCGATGTCTTCCGTCACAGCGCGCCGAGGGACCAGGCCAGGATGCCCTTCTGCGCGTGCAGCCGGTTCTCGGCGCCGTCGAACACGACGGATTGCGGGCCGTCGATGACCTCGGCCGTGACCTCCTCGCCGCGATGGGCGGGGAGGCAATGCATGAAGATGGCGTCGGGGGCCGCCTGATCCATCAGGCCGGCGGTCACGCGGTAGGGGGCCAGCAGGTTGTGGCGGCTGACGTTCGGGTCGTCCGCCATGCTCACCCAGGCGTCGGTGACGACGCAGCGGGCGTCGACGACTGCGGCCGCGGGGTCGTCGGTCAGTTCGATGCGGGCGCCCTGGGCGCGGGCCCAGTCGACCAGCTTCTGTGGCGGGCGGCGCATCTCGGGGGTCGCGATGCGGAGGGTGAAGCCGAAGCGGACGGCGGCCTCGATCCAACTGCAGGCGACGTTGTTGCCGTCGCCGACCCAGGCGACGACCTGGTTGGCGATGGGGCCGCGATGCTCCTCGAACGTCATCATGTCGGCCATGAGCTGGCAGGGGTGGCTCATGTTGGTCAGGCCGTTGATGACGGGGACGGTGGCGGCGTCGGCCATTTCATGGAGGCGGGCGGCGTTGTCGGTGCGGAGCATGATGGCGTCGACGTAGCGGGACAGGACGCGGGCGGTGTCGCCGACGGTTTCGCCGCGGCCCAACTGGAGCTCGGACGCGCTGAGGTTCACGACTTCGCCGCCGAGTTGCCGCATGGCGAGCTCGAAGCTGACGCGGGTGCGGGTGCTTGGCTTCTCGAAGATGAGGGCAAGGGTCTTGCCTTCGAGAGGTCGGGCGCCGCGGCCGCGCTTGAAGGCCGATCCCGTGTCGAGCATGTCGCGCAGGGTTGCGGCGTCGAAGTCGCGCAGGTCGAGGAAGTGGCGCGGGGGTGGTCCCCCCGCGCCGTGCGTGTCCACCGGGTGCGTCCGGCGCAACGCGCTGCTCATTTGGCGGCGGCCGCCATCGAGGAGGGCTGGCACCGGCGGGCGCCGCGGCGGATCATCTCGACCGCTGCGTCGATATCCGCGTCGGTGATGACGAGCGGCGGCACCAGGCGCACGACGTTCTCACCGGCCGCGACGGTCAGGAGGCCTTCCGCCATGAAGGCGTCCTGCAGCTCGGTGTTCGGGATGCGGGCCTTGAGGCCCAGGATCAGGCCGGCGCCGCGGACTTCCTCCAGGACCGTCGGCACGTCGGCGACGACTTCGCCGAGCATGTTCCACAGACGCCGGGCCTTGCGGTCCACGCCGTCCAGGAATCCGGGCGCGAGGACGACGTCCAACACGGCATTGGCGGCGGCGCAGGCGAGCGGGTTGCCGCCGAACGTCGTGCCGTGGGAGCCGGCGTAGAGGTGCTTGGCGACGCTTTCCTTGGCCAGGATGGCGCCCATGGGGAAGCCGCCGGCGATGCCCTTGGCGATCGACATCGCGTCGGGTTCGATGCCGGCCCATTCATAGGCGAACAGCTTGCCGGTTCGGCCCATGCCGCACTGGACCTCATCGAGGCCCAGCAGGATTCCGAACTCGTCGCAGGCGGCGCGGAGGTCCTTGAGGAACTGCAGGTGCGCCGGGCGGATGCCGCCTTCGCCCTGCACCGGCTCGATCAGGATGCCGGCCGTCTGTGGCCCGATGGCGTCGCGCACGGCGTTCATGTTGTTGAACGGTACGTGGTCGAAGCCGTCGACCTCGGGGCCGAAGCCCTTCAGGTATTTGGCGTTTCCCGTCGCGGCGAGCATGGCCAGGGTACGGCCGTGGAAGGCGCCATCGAAGCAGATGACGCGGTAGCGTTCGCCGCGGCCGGTTTCGCTCATGGCCTTGCGCATCATCTTGACGAGGCCCTCGTTGGCCTCGGCGCCCGAGTTGCAGAAGAAGACGCTGTCGGCGAACGTGGCCTCGACATAGCGCGCGGCCAGGCGTTCCGCCTGGGGGACGCGGTAGAGGTTGCTGGTGTGCATGACGCGGGCGGCCTGGTCGGCGATGGCCTGCACGAGGTGCGGGTGGCCGTGGCCGAGGGACGAGGTGGCGATGCCGGCGCCGAAGTCGAGGAATCGTCGGCCGTCCGCCGCGAACAGCCAGGCGCCCTCGCCCCGCTCGAAAGCGAGGTCGGCGCGGTTGTACGTCGGCATCAGGGCGGAGATCATGGCAAGCTGTTGCACCTCGATTGCTGGAACGTCATACGCGCCAGGCGAACACTCGCTTGGCGCGCATGACGAAGGCCGGAGGATGCGTGGCCCGGGCGGTGGAAGTCAACGTTTGCCGCGGCGGGCCCGGGCAGATCAGTACACGAACGAGGGCATGGCGTTCAGGGAGTCCTTCGTGGCGCCGACGAGCACCACCTTGTCGGATTCGCGCTTCAACTGGTCGAACGGGAGCGCCACGAGCTTGCTGCCGAGGCCGAGCACGCCGCCGATCGAGATGATCGCCACCGTGACCTTGTCGCCTTCGGTCAGGATCAGGTCATCGACGGTGCCGATCTTCTCGTTGGCGTCGGTGTAGACGGCGGTTCCGACGATCTTGCTGGTGCGGGCGCCGTTTTCGAGCTTCACGGTCGCGACGGCCAGGTTGGGGTTGTTGGTTGTCGCAACCACGCCCGAGGCTGGCGCCGGTTGCTGGGCGGTTGCGGGAAGGGCGACGATGGCGGTGGCGAGAGCCATCGCCGCAAGGGATCGCAGGTTGGTCACCAGGGTTCTCCGAGCTTTGTGGGCGTATGAAGCGGGTCTGGCATGGCAACGTAGCGGGGCGTCCCCGGGTTCCGGCCGCGGGCGGCGCGTGGCATCGTCGGCTGATGGCTCCCCCGCCCAAGCCCGCTGGCCGCGCGCCGACCCGTGCTCAGTTGCATGAGGCCGCGCTGCGGCACCTGTCGCGGTTCGCGACGACCGAGGCCGGGCTGGTGCGGGTGCTGGACCGCCGCGTGCAGCGCTGGGCGCGGGCGGCGGCGGCCGAGGGCCAGGGTATCGAGCAGGATGTTCCCGTGGCGCGGGCGGACGCACGGCTGGTCGCGCGGGCGCTGGTCGAGACGGGGGTGATCGATGACGCCGCCTTTGCCGCCGCGCGGGCCGCGCGGCTGGTCCGGGCGGGACGGTCGCGGCGGGCCACGTCGGCGCACCTGCTGGCGAAGGGCGTGCCGGCCGGCATGGCGCACGAGGCCTTGCCCGGCGACGACGAGTTGCCGTCGGCGCTTGCGTTCGCCCGGCGGCGGCGGATCGGGCCGTTCCGCGGGACCGCCGATGCGGAGGCGCGGGTGCGGGACATGGGCGCGCTGGCGCGGGCGGGTTTTCCGCGGGAGGTGGCGGAACGTGCGCTCGCGATGGATGCGGACGACGCTGCGGCGATCGTGCTGGCGTTGAAGCGGCGCTGACGTGGCGGCGGAGCGGCCTCGTTTTTCCCGGGCGGGCGTGCTGGCGGGGGTGCGCGCGAGTTTGCCGTTGCAGGTGGCGCTCGTGCCGTTCGCGTTGGTGTGCGGGATCATCGCGCAGGGGCAGGGGTTGTCGCTGACCGAGGCGATGCTGATGAGCGGGCTTTGCTACGCCGGGTCCGCCCAGTTGCTGGCGCTGAGCCATTGGGGGGCTCCGGCGCCGGTGCTGGCGGCGAGCTTTGCCGCGTTCGTCGTCAATCTTCGCATGGCGTTGATGGGACCGGTCATCGCGCCGTGGCTGGACCGGCTGCGGGGCTGGCGGTTGTGGAGCACCTTGTTCCTGATGGCCGACCAGAATTGGGCGATGTCGGTGCGGGAGATGCAGGCGGGGCGGTGGGATGCCGGCTACCTGTTCGGGTCCGGGCTGATCATGTGGGCCGTGTGGGTGGCGGGGACCGGGGTGGGGCACGTGATGGGTGCCACGATGCGGCCCGCGCCGGGGCACCCGCTGTTCTTCGCGGCGCTGGCGGTGTTCGTCGCGATCGCGGCGGCGATGTGGCGGGGGCGGCGGGACGTGCTGCCGTGGGTGGTTGCGGCGAGCGTGTCGGTGCTGGTGTCGAAGGTGGTGGACGGCACCTGGTATATCCTCGCGGGTGCGTTGGCGGGGGCGGTGGTCGGTGTGCTGAGGGATCGGCGGGCGTGACGGTCGACCCGTGGGTCCTGGCGGCGATCATCGGGATGGCGATCGCGACGTATGCGACGCGCGCGGGCGGCTATCTGCTGTTCCGGGCCATGCGCCCGCCGCCGTTGGTGCGGGAGATGCTGGGGTATATCCCCGGGGCGCTGTTCGTCAGCTATGTGGTGCCGGCGCTGGCGGTGGGCGGCGTGCAGCAATGGGTTGGGGCGGCGGCGACGCTTGCGATCATGCTGGCGACGCGGAAGCTGGCGGTGGCGATCCTGGGCGGAACGGCGGCGGCGTGGGTGGTGTGGGTGGCGGGGTGACGATGCGCCCCGTGACGGGTGCGGTCCTGGCGGGGGCGAGCGCCACGCTGCTGGGCGTCGGGCTGCAGCGGTTCTCGTATGCGCCGTTGCTGCCGGCGATGGTTCTGGCGGGATGGCTGGGGCCTGGGGCGGCCGGGGCGCTGGGGGCGGCGAACCTGGTTGGCCGCTGTTCGCGGCGGGTCTGGCGTGCGGCGTTGCGGCGGTGCTGCTCGCGCGGCGGTGATCGTCATTGTCCTGCCATGATGTTTGTTGTAGATTCAGGACATTGGACTGTCCGGTGAAGCATGAAGCGTGCGGTGGGGCTGGTCATCTTGTTGCTGGTGGCCGGGTGTGGCGGCGGTGGGTCCGTGGGGGGCGGGGCTGTCGGGTCGTCGACGTCGCTGGAGTGCGCGCCGTTCGCGCGGCAGGTGACGGGGATCCAGCTCTTCGGCGAGGCGTATTCGTGGTGGGACCAGGCGAGCGGGCGGTATGATCGCACGGCCGACCCGGTCGAGGGTGGCGTGCTGGTGTTCCGACGGTCGAGCCGGTTGCCGTCGGGGCATGTGTCTGTCGTGGCGCGCAGGGTATCGGACCGGGAGATCCGCGTGACGCAGGCGAACTGGGTGCATCGGCGGATCACCCGGGACGAGTCGGTCCTGGACGTGTCGCCGCGCAACGACTGGAGCCGGGTGCGCGTGTGGTGGGCGCCGTCGAACACGATCGGGACGACGATCTATCCGACATACGGGTTCATTGCGCCGCTGCGGGCGCGTTCGCGCAGCGATCTGCTGGCGGGGTTGGCGGCGCCGTAAAGCGCTTGCATGCGTCGCGAAGCCGGGCCATGTGAGGGCCAGGAGACGCTCGGGGCGAATGCCCCTACGGAGGAACCATGGGTAGCTTCAGCATCTGGCACTGGATGGTCGTGCTGCTGGTCGTGCTGCTGCTGTTCGGCAGCGGGAAGATCAGCCATTTGATGGGCGACTTCGCCAAGGGCATCAAGTCGTTCAAGAAGAACATGGCGGAGGAGCCGGACGCCTCAATGGAGGCCAGTGCGGCCGATCGTCCGGCGGGGACGATCGCGGCGCCGGGTGCCACCAACACCACGGCGGCACGGGACACGACGACGGCTCGGCCGGTCTGACGTTCGACCGGGGCGGCTTCGGCCGCCTCGGGTTGACTGCGGGCGTAAGGCGGGGAGGATCGGGCGAACCCCGCCGGAGTCCGCTCGCATGGCCACGCATCGTCTGTCTGCCACCCCCGACACCATCCATTGGGGAAGCTTCAGCGCCGATCATGCGCCGAAGTTGACCATCGATAGCGGCGAGACTGTCGTGCTGGAGTGCGTGTCCGGCGCGCCCGACGTCATGCCGCCAGCGGGTTCGGGGCTGGTCGTGCCGCCAGCGCTGGCCGCGATCCATGCTGCCACTCCGCCCCGCCTGGGGCCGCATATCCTGACCGGGCCGGTGGCCGTGCGTGGGGCGGAGCCGGGCGACATGCTGGAGGTGCGGATCGAGGCGATCGAACTCGGTGCGGATTGGGGGTTCTGCGGGCATCGGCCATTGGCCGGCACGCTGCCCGAGGACTTCCAGGAGCGGTTCCTGAGCCATATCACCGTCGACCGGGCGGCCCGCACGTGCACGATGCCGTGGGGCACCGTGCTGCCGTTGTCGCCCTTTTTCGGGGTGATGGGGGTGGCACCGAAGCCGGGGTACGGCGTGATCTCGACCAAGGAACCGCGGGAGCACGGCGGCAACCTGGACAACAAGGAATTGGGTGCGGGAAGCGTGCTGTTCCTGCCGGTGTTCGTGCCCGGCGCCAATTTCTCGGCGGGGGACGGGCATGGCGTGCAAGGTGACGGCGAGGTCTGCATCAACGCGCTGGAGATGTGCCTGACCGGGACGTTCACGCTGGTGCTGCACAAGGGGGGCGGCGAACGGAACCCGGTGCTTCGGCATCCGCGCGGGGAGAGCGGGACGCATTTCATCTCGATGGGCATGAACGAAGATCTGGACCTGGCCATGAAACAGGCATTGCGGGAGATGATCGCGTTCATCTGCGCGCGGTCCAACCTTTCGCGGGACGAGGCCTATCAGTTCTGTTCGCTGGCGGTGGATTTCCATGTCACGCAGACGGTGAACGGGGAGAAGGGCGTGCACGGAATGCTGCGGAAGGGGCTTCTATTCTGATTTTGCCCGAGTCGCCGAAATTGCGGTTATCCACAGTATTTTGTGGTGCCCGGCACGAATCTGACTAGCCCTTGTGGTCGGAACTCCGTTAGCTTGGATATTGTCGAGGGCATGGAGCGGGCGCGATGGACTGGAACGAAGAGACGATCGGCCGGCTCCGGGCGTTGTGGGACGAAGGGCATTCCACGGCCGAGATCGGGCGGCGGCTTGGGATCACGAAGAATGCGGTGGTGGGCAAGGCGCATCGGCTGAGCCTGCCGGCGCGGCCATCGCCGATCCGACGCACGCCCGGGGAGGCGCGCACGCCCAGGCGGACGGCGCCGCGACGGATCAGCGGACCGACGCTTCCGTCGCTTCTCGCCATTGCGACGCCGGTTGCCCGGCCGCAGGAGACGGTGCGGCCGCAGGTTGCGTTGCGGGCCGTGCCGGCTGCGCCGCGGCCGCCGGGGCGGGTGTCCGCCTGTTGCTGGCCCATCGGGGAGCCGGGGACGCCGAGCTTCCGTTTCTGCAGCGATGCCGCGATGCATGGGCGGCCGTATTGCGCCGAGCATGCGTCCATCGCCTATGTGAAGGTGCGCGACCGGCGGGAGGATGCGGCCTGAGGGTGCGGGGGCGAGGACAGGAACCCGGCTCACGTTCCGCTGTTGATTGTCTCGCACGCTTGATTGAAGGCGGGGCGGGGCGTAGGGAACGTGCGGAGACATCATGCCACCCAGTGACGACGCGGTCGCCCGCGGCCCAACCATCGTGCCCCACACCTCGCTCGACGCCGATTCGGTTCGGGCGGCCTATGCGAGGTGGGCCGGGATCTATGACCTCGTGTTCGGGGGTGTGTCGGCTTTCGGGCGCCGCCGGGCGGTCGCGGCCGTCAATGCATTGAACGGCACTCGTGTGCTGGAGGTGGGGGTCGGGACCGGCCTGGCGCTTCCGCACTATGGGCGCGGGAAACGGATCACGGGGATCGACCTGTCGGCCGAGATGCTGGCGCTGGCGCGGGAGCGGGTCGAGAAGAGCGGCCTGGCCAACGTGGAGGCGCTGCACGAGGTCGATGCCGAGGCGACCGGGTTCGAAGCTGCGTCGTTCGACATCGCGGTGGCGATGTTCGTCGCTTCGGTGGTGCCGCACCCCAGGGAATTGCTGGCTGAGATGCGGCGGGTCGTCCGCCCCGGCGGCCACCTGCTGTTCGTCAACCATTTTGCGGCGGAGCGGGGTCCACGCTGGTGGGCCGAGCGGGCTTTGGCCCCTGCCTCGCGCAAGCTTGGGTGGCATCCCGACTTTTCGAAGGAGGCGTTGTTGCCGCCGGAGGATATGGCACGGGCGCGGTTCGACACGGTGCCGCCGTTCGGGCTGTTCACACTGGTGCAGTTGCCGAACTGACATGTGACGCTACTTGATCTCGGGACACACGTCCGATAGTCCCTGTTGCAGCGCACAGTGGCGAGCATGGGGGCAAGCACGGGTGCGAGCACGACGCGGATTGGACCTGGATATGCAAGCTACTGGACGCATTCTCGCGGCACTCGCCGGCATCGTGCTTGCGGGGCCGGCATGGGCGCAGGCGCCGACGAACTGGCAGCTGGGCTTTCAGCCGGCGCATAGCCCGACCCAGGCGGGGATCGAGGGGCTGCACGCGCTGGTTCTGTGGTTGATGGCGTTCGTGACGATCTTTGTCGCGGCGCTGCTGGCGTTCGTCGTGTGGCGATATCGGGCGAGCAAGCATCCGGTCGCAAGCCGGGTCAGTCACCATACGGCGCTCGAGGTCGCGTGGACGGTCATTCCGGTCCTTGTGCTTGTCGTCATCGCCATTCCGTCGTTCCGGCTGATCTATTTCCAGGACCGCACCGACGCGGCTGACCTGACGGTGAAGGTGACGGGGCATCAGTGGTATTGGGAGTATACGTATCCGGACCAGGGCGGGCTGAACTTCTCCAGCTATCCAGTCAAGGAGGAGGACCTGAAGCAGGGGCAGCTTCGGAACCTGGATGTGGACAACCGTGTCGTGGTGCCCGCCGGGAAGAACGTCCGCATCCTGACGACCAGCGCAGACGTGATCCACAGCTTCTTCATCCCGTCGCTCGGCGTCCAGCGGTATGCGATCCCGGGCCGGACGATCGAGACGTGGGTGCGGGTCGACAAGCCCGGCGTCTACTACGGCCAGTGCAACCAGGTGTGCGGGACGAACCACAGCATCATGCCGATCTCGGTCGAGGCGTTGACCGAGACGGATTTCGCGGCATGGGTCGAGAAGGCGAAGACGAAGTTCGCGTCGGGTGACGTGCCTGCCAGCCCGCAGCGGTTGGCAGCGGTTGTGGAATCGGGGCGCTGACCCAGATCGGGTTGGCGCGAGGAAGGGTACGGGACATGTCGGCAACCACTCATGACCATGGCCACGGGCATGACGATCACGGGCACGCGCCCGGCTTCGTGCATCGGTGGCTGTTCAGCACGAACCATAAGGATATCGGTTCGCTGTATCTGATCTTCGCCGTCATCGCGGGGATCGTGGGCGTCGCGCTGAGCATCCATATGCGGATGGAGCTGTCGCATCCCGGTCTCGCGTATTTCAAGTCCGGTCAGGATTGGAACGCGACCGTGACGGCGCATGGGTTGATCATGATCTTCTTCATGGTGATGCCGGCGATGATCGGGGGCTTCGGCAACTGGTTCGTGCCGATCATGATCGGGGCGCCGGACATGGCATTCCCGCGGCTGAACAACATCAGCTTCTGGCTGCTGATCCCTGCGTTCATCCTGATCATGATGGGGCTGTTCACGGGCGACGGCGCCGGGCCGGGCTGGACGCTGTATCCGCCGCTGTCGAACTCGACCTACATGGGCGGGCCGGCGATGGACTACACGCTGTTCGCGCTGCATCTGGCGGGCGCAAGCTCGCTGCTGGGCGCCATCAACTTCATCACGACGATCTTCAACATGCGCGCGCCGGGGATGACGCTGCACAAGATGCCGCTGTTCGTCTGGTCGATGCTGGTGACGGCGTTCCTGCTGCTGCTGGCGGTGCCGGTGCTGGCGGGCGCGATCACGATGCTGATCACGGACCGGAACTTCGGCACGTCGTTCTTCGATCCGCAGGGTGGTGGCGATCCGGTGCTGTTCCAGCACCTGTTCTGGTTCTTCGGGCATCCCGAGGTCTACATCATGATCCTGCCGGGCTTCGGCATGGTCAGCCACATCGTCTCGACCTTCTCCAAGAAGCCGATCTTCGGGTATCTGGGGATGGCGTACGCGATGGTGGCCATCGGGGTCGTGGGCTTCGTGGTGTGGGCGCACCACATGTTCGTGTCGGGGATCAGCGTCGACACGCGGGCCTACTTCATGGCTGCGACGATGATCATCGCGGTTCCCACGGGGATCAAGATCTTCTCGTGGATCGCGACGATGTGGGGCGGCTCGATCGAGATGAAGACGCCGATGCTGTTCTCGATCGGGTTCATCTTCCTGTTCACGCTTGGTGGTGTGACCGGGATCGTGCTGTCCAACGCGAGCATCGACCAGATCCTGCACAACACCTATTACGTCGTCGCGCACTTCCATTACGTGTTGAGCCTGGGCGCCGTGTTCTCGATCTTCGCGGGGTTCTACTACTGGATCGGCAAGATGTCGGGGCGGCAGTATCCGGAGTTCTGGGGGCAGGTGCATTTCTGGGTGACGTTCGTCGGTGTGAACCTGACCTTCTTCCCGATGCATTTCCTGGGCCTGGCCGGCATGCCGCGGCGGTATCCCGACTATCCCGACGCTTTTGCCGGATGGAACCATGTCGCTTCGATCGGGGCCTATATCGGTGGGTTTTCCGTGCTGATCTTCCTGTATGTCGTCTTCCGGACCTTCACGTCGAAGGTCACGGTCGCCGACAACTACTGGGGTGAGGGCGCTACGACGCTGGAGTGGACGGTCACGTCGCCGCCGCCGTTCCACACCTTCGCGGAGCTGCCGCGGGTGCGATGATGAAGGGCCCGGTCACCATGATCGACAGCGGGGGGGCTTCGGCCCCCCTTCTGGCTTCCGACGGGATGCCGGCGGAGGTGCGCGACTGGATCGTGCTGTTGAAGCCGCGGGTGATCAGCCTGGTGGTGTTCACCGGGGCAGTTGGCGTCATCGTCGCGCCCGGTCACCTGAATGCGGTGCTAGCGATCGCCGCGGTGCTGTGCATCGCAGTCGCGGCCGGGGCGGCGGGCGCGCTGAACATGTGGTACGACCGTGACATCGACGCGATCATGCGTCGTACGGCCAAGCGGCCGATCCCGGCCGGACGGATCGTGCCCGGGGATGCGCTGGGCTTCGGCGTGTTCCTAGCCTGTGCGTCCGTGTTGCTGATGTATCTCGCGACGAATGCGGTCGCGGCGGTGGTGCTTGCCGTGTCCATCCTGTTCTATGTCGTGGTCTACACGATGTGGCTGAAGCGCCGGACGTCGCAGAACATCGTCATCGGCGGGGCTGCCGGGGCGTTTCCACCGATGATCGGGTGGGCCGCGGTGACGGGCGGCATCGATGTCATGCCTGTGTTGATGTTCGCGATCGTGTTCCTGTGGACGCCGCCGCATTTCTGGGCGCTTGCACTGTATGCCCATGCCGATTACGCGCGGGCGGGCGTGCCGATGCTGCCTGTGGTTTCCGGCGCGCGGACGACGCGGCGCCAGGTGCTGGTCTATACGGTCCTGCTCGCACTCGTGTCTTTGTCGCCGTGGGCGTTCGGGTATGCCGGACCGGTCTATGGGGTGTCGGCCGCGCTGCTGGGTGTGGGGTTCGTGGTCAGCGCCGTGCGCGTGGTGAGAGATGCGCAGGACGGGGAGGGCCGCAGCTTGACGAAGGACGCACCGGCCAAGCAGACGTTCCGGTACTCGCTGGCCTATCTGTTCGTGTTGTTCATGGCGCTCGCTGTCGATCACTGGGTGTGGTGAGCGCGTTGGACGAGGCATTTCCGCCGCCATTGTCGCCGGAGGCTGCGGCCGAGCTGCGGCGCCGGCAGCGTGGACGGAACATCGCGATGCTGGTGGTGCTGATCGCCGTCGCGGCGCTGTTCTACGCAATCGCCGTCGTGCGGTTCAAGGTGCATTGATGCGTCGGCCGGGCAACGGCGTGATGGCAGGCGGGCTTGCCGCGCTGGTGTTTGCGATGGTCGGCGTGTCGTTCGCCGCCGTGCCGCTGTATCGGCTGTTCTGCCAGGCGACCGGCTATGACGGTACGCCACAGATCGGCGCCTCGCGGGCGCCTGGTGGCAGCGGGGCGACAATCGAGGTCCGCTTCGACGCCAACACGAATCCGGGTCTGCCCTGGCGTTTCGTGGCCGATCAGCGGGCCGTCACGGTGCCCTTGGGGGAGGATAACCTGGCCAGCTATACCGGCTCCAACCAGGCGAGCCAGGCGGTCACGGGCGTGGCGACGTATAACGTCTCGCCCGAGAAGGCTGCCAAATACTTCCACAAGACCGCGTGTTTCTGCTTCGACGAGCAGACGTTGGCGGCCGGGCAGCGGCTCTCGTTTCCGCTGAGCTTCTGGGTGGACCCGGCGATCAGGACCGACCCCGACACGCGGGATGTGCGAAGCATAACGCTGTCCTACACGTTCTTCCGCACCCTCGACGATGCGGCCCGCAATGGTGGCCTGGACCGGGCTGGCCCGCATGTCGGACCACGGGCGGACGCCGGTGCGGTTTCCGCCTTGAACCCGGGCCGCTTTTCGCGATGATGCCCCTGCTTTCGGATAGGATCAGATGAGCACCGACGCACACGTCTCGACCGCGCACGAGTTGGACAGTTCCGGCCTGAAGCAGCCGTACCACCTCGTCGATCCCAGCCCGTGGCCGATCCTCGGCGCGTTGGGCGGCGGCGTGATGCTGTTCGGGATCGTCACCTGGGCGCATGGCAGCGGGAAGCTGCCGTTCATCGTCGGCCTGCTGCTGGTGTTGGGCACGATGGCGCTGTGGTGGCGCGACGTGCTGAAGGAGAGCCGGACGGCAGGCGTCCATACGCCGGTCGTGCGGTTGGGTCTGCGCTACGGGATGACGCTGTTCATCGCGAGCGAGGTGATGTTCTTCGTCGGGTTCTTCTGGGCGTATTTCCACTTCGCGCTCTATCCGCAGCATGTCCTGGGCGATGGTGGGGCGGTGTGGCCGCCCGTCGGCATCCGGACGTTCGATCCGTTCCAGCTTCCGCTGATGAACACGCTGCTGCTGCTGCTGTCCGGCACCACGGTCACGTGGGCTCATCACGCGCTGATCCACAACGACCGCAAGCACCTGATCATGGGGTTGGGCTTCACCATCCTGCTGGGCCTGCTGTTCACGACGTTCCAGGCGCTGGAGTATTCCGAGGCGCCGTTCAAGTTTGCCGGCGGGGGCGTGTATCCGTCCGTGTTCTTCCTCGCGACCGGGTTCCATGGGTTCCATGTGATGGTCGGGACGGCGTTCCTGATCGTTTGCTGGTTCCGGGCGCGGGCCGGGCAGTTCTCGCCGGAGCGGCATTTCGGGTTCGAGGCCGCGGCCTGGTACTGGCACTTCGTCGACGTCGTGTGGCTGTTCCTGTTCGTCGCGATCTATCTGTGGGGCGCCGGCTCGGCGGTTTCGGAGTAGCAGGGGCGCTGACACGAAGGAGACTTCTCCTTCCCGCCGCGATGACGGCCACGATGCTGGCGCTTACGGTCGGGCTGGGGGTGTGGCAGGTGCAGCGGCTGCACTGGAAACAGGGGCTGCTGGCCGATATCGATCGGGGTGAGGCGGGAGCGCCTGTCCCCTTGCAGGACAACCCGGCTCCATTCACGCGCGTGGTCGCCGACGGCACGTTCCTTCCTGCCGTCGCGCGATACGGGGCGGAGGTTCGCAGCACACGAAGCGGCCCAGCGATGGGGGCGCATGTCCTTTCGCCGTTGCAGCGGGCCCGCGGTGTTGCCGTGATCGTGGATCGTGGATGGGCGCCGATCGAGTTCGATACGACCCCGCCCGCCGGTCCCGTTCGGATCGAGGGCTATGTCAGGGCGGCGGAGAAGCCCGTCCGGTTCGGCGCGGTCGACGATCCCGTTGCCCGGCGTTTCTACGCCCTCGATCCCGAAGCCATCGGGGCGGCACTCGGACTCGACCGGGTCGCGCCGTTCACGCTCGTGGCCATGGGGCCTGGTGGTTCGTTGCCGGAGCCGGCTGTGGCGCTGCCCCGGCCGGCGAACAACCATCTGTCCTATGCGATCACGTGGTTCGGGTTGGCAGCCGCGTTGCTCGTGATCTTTTCCATCCATGTCCGCCGGACGCTGCGCGAGGATCGACCGAGATGAGCGCCTATTCTCGCCTGGTTGCCCGGTTCGCCCGGATCGCCACCATCAACGAAGCGCAGTCCATGCTCGGGTGGGACGCGGCGGCGGTGATGCCGGCGGGGGGCGGGGCGGCGCGGGGCGATCAGTTGGCCGTGCTGGCCGGCCTCGCGCACGGGCTGATGACGGATCCCAAGACGGCGGATGACCTGGCCGAGGCCTCTGCCGCCCCGCCCGAGGACGAGTGGGATGCGGCAAACCTCGCGTTGATGCGGCACGCCCATGTGCGGTCGACGGCGTTGCCGGCGGACCTGGTCGAAGCGCAGAGCCGGGCCAATTCGGCGTGCGAGAAGGTCTGGCGCGAGGCGCGGCGAACCAGCGATTTTGCGATGGTGTCGTCCTATCTGGTCGAGGTCGTGTCGCTGGTTCGGCAGGCGGCGACCGCATTGGGGCCCGCGCTCACGCTGTCGCCGTATGACGCCTTGATGGACGGGTATCAGCGTGGAATCGGCGCCGCCGACGTGGAGCGGATCTTCACGCGCTACGAGGCGTTCCTGGCCGATGCGTTGCCGCGGGCCGAGGCGCGGCAGGGCGCGGCGCCGGCGCCCTTGCCGCTGGAGGGTGTGTTCCCGGCCGACCGGCAGGAGGGGCTGTGCCGGCACCTGTCCGCCCGGGCGGGGCTCGATTACGAGCATGCCCGGCTCGACCGCTCCACCCACCCGTTCTGCGGCGGGACGCCGACCGATGTGCGGATCACGACGCGATACGACGAGGCCGATCCGGCGATGGCGTTGATGGGAGTGCTGCACGAGACGGGACACGCCCTTTATGAGCGCGGGTTGCCGGTGGCGCATGCGCGGCAACCCGTGGGAGAGGCGGCTGGGATGGCGGCGCATGAGAGCCAGTCGTTGATCCTGGAGATGCAGGCGTGCCGGTCGGACCCGTTCCTGGCATGGCTGGGCCCCGAGCTGCACGGCACGTTCGGCGGGGCGGCCGCGCCATACGAGCCGGCCAACCTTCAACGCCTGTGGCGGCGCGTCGAACGGGGATTCATCCGCGTCGATGCCGACGAGATGACGTATCCCGCGCATGTCATCCTGCGGTTTCGGCTGGAGCAGGCGCTCATTGCGGGCGACCTGCAGGTTGTCGATCTTCCTGGCGCATGGCGGGACGGGATGCAGTCGCTGCTGGGCGTGACGCCGCCCGACGATGCGCGGGGGTGCCTGCAGGACATCCATTGGTATGATGGGGCGTTCGGCTACTTCCCCAGTTACACCATGGGCGCGATGGGCGCCGCGCAGATGATGGCGTCGGCCCGGCGCCACGTGCCTGATCTGGACCAGGCGCTGGGGCGGGGTGAGCTGCAGCCGCTGGTCGCGTGGTTGCGGCAGCGCGTGCATGGGCAGGGCAGCCGGCTGGGCTTCAACGCGCTGCTGGAGGCGGCAACCGGGTCACCGCTCGATCCCGCGTTCTTCGAGGCGCACCTGTCGGCCCGTTATCTGTCCGACGCAGCGGCGTGACGGGGGCTTTGCTCCTGGAAAGGTGAGGTTCAGGCGTGTAAGGATCGTGTGCTGCGTCGTCCCCCACCGCATGGTCCCGAGTTCATGAGCGCTGTTCCGGCACAACTGTCCCCCGACGAGCTTGCGCTGCGGCTGCAACAGCAGCAACTGGTCGCCGATTTCGGCCTGTTCGCGCTGGTGCCCGGTCCGTTGGAGCGGCTGCTGGCGGAGGCGTCGCGGGTGGCGGCCGAGGGGCTTCGGTCGCAGTTTGCGAAGGTGCTGCAGTACCGGCCGGTGGTGAACGATTTTCTTGTCGTCGCCGGGGTCGGGTGGCATGCCGGGGTGGTGGGGCACAGCACTCTTGGGGCCGGGCTGGACAGCCCGGCCGGGTTCACGATGCATACGGGGCTGCCCACGCTGTCCAACCACCTGGCGCAGGAGCAGCGGTTCCGGGTGCCCGCGTTGCTGGCCGAGCATGGGGTGCAGAGCGCGATCAACGTCGTCATCGGACCCGTGAACGAGGATCCGTACGGCGTGCTGGAAGTCGATAGCAGCCGCCGGCACGAATTCATCGCGGCGGATACGGCGTTTCTGCAGGCTTTGGCGAACGTGCTGGCGGCCGGGCTCGTCCGCCTTGCGGCCGAGGAAGCCAAGGATCAGTTGCTGCGGGACAAGGACATGCTGATGCGGGAGGTGCATCACCGCGTTTCCAACAGCCTGCAACTGGTGCGGACGATGCTGGGCTTGCAGTCCCGCGGGGCGCCGGACGAGACCCGCGTGCAACTGGATGCCGCGGCGGCACGGATCATGAGCATCGCCGCGGTGCATCGGCGTCTGTATCAGGGCGGATCGGTCGCCGAGGGCGACGCGGCCGTCTATCTCGATGCGTTGATGGACGATATGCGGGCGATGCTCGACGAGGGCGCCGAGGGGCGGTCGATCGAGCTGCAGGCCGAGCCGTTGATGCTCCCGGCCGATGATCTGACGCCCTTGGGGCTGGTCGTGTCGGAGCTCGTGACGAATGCGCTGAAGTATGGCGCCGGACGGGTGCGGGTGAAGGTCGGGCGGGCGGCGGCTGGCATTCAGGTGGTGGTCGAGGATGAGGGGCCGGGGTTCGGCCCCGACTTCAAGCCGGGACGGCCGGGTGGCGGGTTGGGCATGCGGCTGATCGCGTCGCTGGCGAAGGGCAGCGCGGCGCAGGCGATCCAGGTGGACCCGGCCGCGCCGCACGGCCGGGTCGTCGTCAACCTAAAACTCTAGAGCATGATGCGCTTAGGTAGAAGCGTATCCTGAGTTGACGAGGTAGCGGC
>CAXTPG010000079.1:0-21416 GCA_964246015.1 uncultured Acetobacteraceae bacterium | reverse complement strand
CGGGCGCCGGAGTGCGACATCATCCACACCGAGTTGGTGGGCGTGCCGATCTCCTGCTTGCTGATCTCTTTCATCATCGCGCCGGCCACCTCGTCCGTGCAGCGAGACCAGGCGTCGACGACCTTGTTGTAGCGCTCGCCCGACGTGATCAGCCCGTCCTGGTACTGCTGCTCGAACTCCTTGACCTCGTTCTGCGTCTTCAGGATCAGCTCCGGCTTGCTGTCCGGGATGATCAGGTCGTCCTTGCCGAACGAAAGGCCCGCCTTCGCGGCCTGGCCGAAGCCCAGCCCCATCAGCCGGTCGGCGAAGATCACGCATTCCTTCTGGCCGCAGTGGCGATACACCGCGTCGATCACGTCGGACACGTTCTTCTTCGTCAGCGTGCGGTTGATCAGGCTGAACGGCACGTTCGCATTCTTCGGCAGAATCTGCGCGATCAGCATCCGCCCCGGCGTGGTGACCACCACCGACCGGACCTTCTTGCCCTCCGCATCGACCGTCTCGTAGCGCGCACGGATCTTGTCATGCAGCTGGATCGCCTTCGCGGTCAGCGCATACTCGATCTCGCCCACGTCGCCGAACGCGGTCGGCCCCTTGCGGACCAGCACCTGCTGGCCGCCCTCTTCCTTGTAGATCGCCGTGTCCGGCGCATCCCGGAACTCGGGCGTTTCCAGGCTCAGGTAGTACAGCCCCAGCACGATGTCCTGGCTCGGCACGATGATCGGCTTGCCGTTGGCCGGGCTCAGGATGTTGTTCGTGCTCATCATCAGCACGCGCGCTTCCAACTGCGCCTCGAGGCTCAGCGGCACGTGCACCGCCATCTGGTCGCCGTCGAAATCCGCGTTGAACGCCGTGCACACCAGCGGATGAAGCTGGATCGCCTTGCCCTCGATCAACACGGGCTCGAACGCCTGGATGCCCAGCCGGTGCAGGGTCGGCGCCCGGTTCAGCATCACCGGATGCTCGCGGATCACCTCCTCCAGGATGTCCCACACCTCGGGACGCTCCTTCTCCACCATCCGCTTCGCCGCCTTGATCGTCGTCGCGTGCCCGTACTTCTCGAGCTTCGAGTAGATGAACGGCTTGAACAGCTCGAGCGCCATCTTCTTCGGCAGCCCGCACTGATGCAGCTTCAGCTCCGGGCCCACGACGATCACCGAACGGCCGGAATAGTCGACCCGCTTGCCTAGCAGGTTCTGCCGGAACCGCCCCTGCTTGCCCTTCAACATGTCGGACAAGGACTTCAGCGGACGCTTGTTCGCCCCCGTGATCGCCCGGCCGCGCCGCCCGTTGTCGAACAGCGCGTCGACGCTCTCCTGCAGCATCCGCTTCTCGTTGCGGACGATGATGTCGGGCGCCCGCAGCTCGATCAGCCGCTTCAGCCGGTTGTTCCGGTTGATCACGCGCCGATACAGGTCGTTCAGGTCGCTCGTCGCGAACCGTCCGCCGTCCAGCGGCACCAGCGGACGCAGCTCCGGCGGAATGACCGGGACCTGCGTCAGGATCATCCACTCGGGCTTGGCGCCGCTCTCGCTGAACGCCTCGATCAGCTTCAGGCGCTTGACCAGCTTCTTGCGCTTCGCCTCCGACGTCGTCTCCTTCAGCTCGGCCCGC
The DNA here is from genome assembly GCA_964246015.1 of uncultured Acetobacteraceae bacterium. GTDB lineage: Bacteria > Pseudomonadota > Alphaproteobacteria > Acetobacterales > Acetobacteraceae > JBBROS01. Next base: position 19,802 of record CAXTPG010000079.1, on the reverse strand, counting down.
AGCTTCACCTTCTCGGCGTCCGTGTCGATGCCGTGCAGCACCTTCTTGATCGCCTCGGCGCCGATCCCGACTTCGAAATCATCCCCGAACTCGTCCTGCTTCGCCAGCAGCTGGTCCTCGTTCAGAAGCTGGAACTGCTTCATGTCCGTGGCCATCGGGTCAAGAACCACATAGCTCTCGAAATACAGGATCTTCTCCAGCTCCTTGAGCGTGAGGTCGACCATCAGCCCGATCCGGCTCGGCAGCGACTTCAGGAACCAGATGTGCGCGACCGGCGAGGCAAGCTCGATATGCCCCATCCGCTCCCGCCGCACCTTCGCCAGCGTCACCTCGACGCCGCACTTCTCGCAGATGATGCCGCGGAACTTCATGCGCTTGTACTTGCCGCACAGGCACTCGTAGTCCTTGATCGGCCCGAAGATGCGCGCGCAGAACAGCCCGTCCCGCTCCGGCTTGAACGTCCGGTAGTTGATCGTCTCCGGCTTCTTGATCTCGCCGTACGACCAGCTCCGGATCTGCTCCGGGCTCGCCATCTGGATCCGGATCTGGTCGAACGTGACCGTCGAGCCAGCCTGGCCCAGGATCTTCATCAGTTCGTTCATGCGTCGAACCTTTCAGTCATATGTCTGCAAACTGGAAACTGGGCACTCAGAACCGTCACGCCGTCCGGTTATCCAGATCGACGTTCAGCCCAAGCGACTTCAGCTCCTTCACCAGCACGTTGAAGCTCTCCGGGATCCCGGCCTCGAACGTGTCCTGCTCGCGCACGATCGCCTCGTAGACCTTCGTCCGCCCCGACACGTCGTCGGACTTCACCGTCAACATCTCCTGCAAGGTGTACGCGGCGCCATACGCCTCCAGCGCCCACACCTCCATCTCGCCGAACCGCTGGCCGCCGAACTGCGCCTTGCCGCCCAACGGCTGCTGCGTCACCAGGCTGTACGGCCCGATGCTGCGCGCGTGGATCTTGTCGTCCACCAGGTGGTGCAGCTTCAGCATATAGATGTAGCCGACGGTCACCTTGCGCTCGAACGTCTCGCCCGTCCGCCCATCCGTCAGGTACACCTGGCCGGACGTGTTCAGCCCGGCCTTCGTCAACATGCCCTCGATGTCGTCCATCCGCGCGCCGTCGAACACCGGCGTCGCGATCGGGATGCCCTTCTTCAGATTGTCGCAAAGCTCCATCAACTGATCGATGCTCATCGGCTCGATCTGGGAAGCGAACACCTCCTCCCCATAGATGTCGCGCAGCATGTCCAACAGCGCCTGCCGCTGCGCGCCGGACCGCCGATACTCGTCGACCAGCTCGCCGACCTGCTTGCCCAGGCTCGCGCAGGCCCATCCCAGATGCGTCTCCAGGATCTGCCCCACGTTCATCCGGCTCGGCACGCCCAGCGGGTTCAGCACCAGGTCCACATGGGTGCCGTCCTCCAGGAACGGCATGTCCTCGACCGGGGTCACCCGGCTGACGACGCCCTTGTTGCCATGACGCCCGGCCATCTTGTCGCCCGGTTGCAGCTTGCGCTTCACCGCGACGAACACCTTGACCATCTTCATGACACCCGGCGGCAGCTCGTCGCCGCGCTGCAGCTTTTCGACCTTGCCGTCGAACCGCGCCTGCAACCGGGCCACCGCCCCGTCATACTCGCGCTTCAACACCTCGATCTCGGCCATGATCGCATCCTCGGTCACGCCGATATGCCGCCACGCCCCGCGCGGATGCTCCGCCAGCAGCGCCTCGTCGATCAGCGTGCCCGACTTGATGCCCTTGAACCCGCCGGCGGCCTTCCGGCCCAGCAGCTTCTCGCGCAGCCGGTTCAGGAACGACCGCTCCTGGATCGCCCGCTCGTCGTCGCGGTCCTTCGCCAGGCGCTCGATCTCGGCCCGCTCGATCGCCATCGCGCGCTCGTCCTTGTCGACGCCCCGGCGGCTGAACACCCGCACGTCGACGATCGTCCCCGTCACGCCCGGCGGAAGCTTCAACGACGTGTCGCGCACGTCCGAAGCCTTCTCGCCGAAGATCGCCCGCAGCAGCTTCTCCTCGGGCGTCATCGGGCTCTCGCCCTTCGGCGTCACCTTGCCCACCAGGATGTCGCCCGGGTTCACCTCGGCGCCGATATAGACGATCCCCGCCTCGTCGAGGTTCTTGAGAGACTCCTCGCCGACGTTCGGGATGTCCCGCGTGATCTCCTCCTGACCCAGCTTCGTGTCACGGGCCATGACCTCGAACTCCTCGATATGGATCGAGGTGAAGACGTCGTCGCGCGCAATCCGCTCGCTGATGAGGATGGAGTCCTCGAAGTTGTAGCCGTTCCACGGCATGAACGCGCACAACACGTTCCGCCCCAGCGCCAGCTCGCCCAGATCGGTGCTCGGCCCGTCGGCGATGATGTCGCCGATGGTTACCCGGTCGCCCACCTTCACCAGCGGACGCTGGTTGATGCAGGTGCTCTGGTTGCTCCGCATGTACTTCCGCAGACGATAGATATCCACGCCATGCGTCGTGCCGTCATCGGCCGTCGCCCGCACCACGATGCGCGCGCCGTCGATCTGGTCGACGATACCCGGCCGCTTGGCGACGATGGTCGCACCGCTGTCCCGCGCGACCGCCGCCTCCATCCCCGTGCCCACCAGCGGCGCATCGGCCCGGATCAACGGCACCGCCTGCCGCTGCATGTTGGACCCCATCAGCGCCCGGTTCGCGTCGTCGTTCTCCAGGAACGGGATCAACGCCGCCGCCACCGACACGAGCTGACGCGGTGACACGTCGACCGCCGTCACGTCCTCGGGCTTCACCAGCCGGAAGTCGCCCTGCCGCCGCACGCTCACCAGCTCGTTCGTGAACTTGCCGCCCTCGTCCGTCGGCGCATCGGCCTGCGCGACGACCAGCTTCTCCTCTTCCATCGCCGACAGGTACTTCCACCCGTCCTGCACGACGCCGTCCTTCACCAGACGGTACGGCGTCTCGATGAACCCGTACTTGTTCACCTTCGCATACGTCGCCAGCGAGTTGATCAGCCCGATGTTCGGCCCTTCCGGCGTCTCGATCGGGCAGATGCGGCCGTAATGCGTCGGATGCACGTCCCGCACCTCGAACCCGGCCCGCTCCCGCGTCAACCCGCCCGGGCCAAGCGCGGACAGGCGGCGCTTGTGCGTCACCTCGGACAACGGGTTCGTCTGGTCCATGAACTGGCTCAGCTGCGACGACCCGAAGAACTCGCGCACCGCCGCCGCCGCCGGCTTCGCGTTGATCAGGTCGTGCGGCATCACCGTGTCGATATCCACGCTGCCCATCCGCTCCCGGATCGCCCGCTCCATGCGAAGCAGCCCCAGCCGGTACTGGTTCTCCATCAGCTCGCCCACCGACCGCACGCGACGGTTGCCCAGGTTGTCGATGTCGTCGATCGTACCGCGCCCGTCCTTCAGCTCGCACATGATCTTGACGGTCTTGAGCACGTCTTCCTTGCGGAGCACGCGCACGCTGTCCTCGGCGTCCAGGCCCAGCCGCATGTTCATCTTCACGCGGCCCACGGCGGACAGGTCATACCGGTCGCCGTCGAAGAACAGCCCGCGGAACAGCGCCTCGGCCGTCTCCGGTGTCGGCGGCTCGCCCGGCCGCATCACGCGGTAGATGTCCACCAGCGCGTCGTCGCGGTTCGTGTTCTTGTCGACGGCCAGCGTGTTGCGGATCCACGGACCCGTCGACTGATCCACCGCGAGCGTCGGCAGCTCCGTGATCCCCACGTCCTCGAGCATCGCGAGCTTGGCTTCCGCCAGCTCCTCGCCCGCATCCGCATAGACCTCGCCCGTCTCCTCGTTGATCATGTCGACGGCGACATACCGTCCCAGCAGGTCGGCCCGGCCCACCAGCACGGTCTTCGTCTCCTCGGCGATCTTGCGGGCGTTCCGGGCCGTCAGCTTGGCGCCGGCCTCCACGACCGTCTTGCCGGTATCGGCGTCCACCAGCGGCTCCGCCAGCGTGATCCCGCGATACGCCTCCGCCTCGAACGGCCGCGCCCAGCCCTTCGGCGTGCGCGTGTAGATCACCTGGCCGTAGAAGTAGGTCAGGATCTCCTCGGGATCCATGCCCTTGATCTCGTTGATATCCACCGTCTCGCCGGCCGCGGTGCGGGACGCGCGCAGCGCCTCGGTCGCCGGGCTCTCCAGCGCATACAGCAGCGTCGTCACCGGCAGCTTCCGCTTCCGGTCGATCCGCACGTACACCAGGTCCTTGCTGTCGAACTCGAAATCGAGCCACGAGCCGCGATACGGGATCACCCGCGCCGCGAACAGATACTTGCCGCTGCTGTGCGTCTTGCCCTTGTCGTGGTCGAAGAAAACGCCCGGGCTGCGGTGCATCTGGCTGACGATGACCCGCTCGGTCCCGTTGATGATGAACGTGCCGTTATCCGTCATCAGGGGCATGTCGCCCATGTACACGGGCTGCTCCTTGATGTCCCGGATGCTGCGGGCGCCCGTGTCCTCGTCCAGATCCCACACGATCAGCCGCAGGATCACCTTCAGCGGCGCCGCGAACGTCATCCCGCGCTGAATGCACTCCTCGACGTCGTATTTCGGCTCCTCGAGCTCGTAATGCACGAACTCCAGCCGGCCCCGCCCGGCGAAGTCGTCGATCGGGAACACCGACTTGAACACCTCCTGCAGGCCCGTCTGCGTCCGGCTGTCCGGCGCCACGTTCATCTGCAGGAACGCCTCGTAGCTCGACCGCTGCACGTCGATCAGGTTCGGCATCGGCGCCACTTCCGGGATGCGCCCGAAGCTCTTGCGGATGCGCTTCTGTCCCGTGAACGACTTCATGATAGCGTTCATCGCCCGTCCTTGACCCAGAGTGAGGGGAGCAACCTTCTGCCCCCGGCCGTCTTATCCATACGCACGTCAATGGCCTCGTCCGCCCCGGCCACCGGGGAACGCGTCAGCAACGGGTTCGCGGGCAGGAACCGGACCCGATTCCCACCCGCACACCGCTCAGGTCCTGGCCGAAGCCAGGAAGTCGCCTTACTTGACCTCGACAGACGCGCCCTGATCTTCCAGCTGCTTGCGCAGCTTTGCAGCCTCGTCCTTGTTCACGCCTTCCTTCACGGTCTTCGGCGCACCCTCGACCAGGTCCTTGGCTTCCTTCAGCCCAAGACCCGTGATCGTCCGGATTTCCTTGATCACGTTGATCTTCTTCTCGCCGGCCTTCGCCAGGATCACCGTGAACTCGGTCTGCTCCTCGACCACCGCCGCCGGGACCGCGGGGCCCGCCGGACCCGCCGCCGCCACCGGCGCCGCGGCGCTCACGCCCCACTTCTCTTCCAGGAGCTTCGAAAGCTCCGCAGCCTCCAACACCGTCAGCGTGGAGAGTTCTTCGACCAGTCGTGCCAGATCGGCCATGTTCAGTCTTCCTTATCTATAACCCAAGAGGTTCCATGCAAGCCCGCACCATGCGCGCCTGCGTTCAGCTATCCGGCTACGCAGCTTCCGCCGCGTCCGCCTCGTCCTTCTTGGCGTAGGCCCCGAAGACCCGCGCGAGCTGCCCGGCCGGCGCCTGCAACACGCCCGCGATCCGCGTGGCAGGGGTCTGAATCATCCCCACCAAACGGCCACGCAACGTATCGAGCGACGGCAGATCGGCCAGTGCCTTGATCCCATCCGCATTCAGCGTCTGGGTCCCAAGCGCACCGCCGATCACGACGAGCTTCTCGTTGGTCTTGGCGAAATCGACGGCCGTCTTCGCCACCGCCACAGGGTCCATCGACCACGCAAGCGCGGTCGGTCCCTTCAGCATCGGCGCGATACCGTCGAATCGGGTCCCATCCAGGGCGAGGACGGCCAGCCGGTTCTTCGCGACCTTGAAGGTCGAGCCCGACGCCCGCATCTTGCGCCGCAGATCAGACACCTCGGCAACCGTCAGACCCTTGTTCTGGGTGACGACGACCATGGACGTCTCTGCGAACACCTGACCGAGCGCGGCCACGAACTCCCGCTTCTCCGTACGGTCCACACTCCGTCTCCTGCTGGCGCCCGCGCGTTTGGACCGCGTTGGCGCCGGGTTTCCCCCGGCGCGCCCACCATGGGCGCGCCATCGCCTGTCCCGGGACCCCCATAAGAGGACCCTCTAGCCGGAACCGCTCAGGTCACCGGACGCCTCGCGGCCCCCGGATCATCCTCGCTTCCCCGTCTCCCGCGCGCGGACCCGAAGGTCCATTAAGGTCCCAGAAGGGACGACGTGCGGTCTCGGACAGGTCGGGGCGGCCGAAACCGCCCCTAGCGCCTGCGTCTCAGCCCCAACGCGTTGCGTCGGAGCCAAGGCAGGCGAATCTCGTCACGCCGCGGTAAGGCTCGAAACGTCGAGCCTGATCCCGGGCCCCATCGTCGAACTCAGCGACGCCTTCTGCAGATACGTCCCCTTCGCCCCCGTCGGCTTCGCCTTCTGGATCGCATCCACGAACGCACGGATGTTCTCGGCCAGCTTCACATCCTCGAAGCTCGCCTTGCCCATCCCCGCATGCACGATCCCGGCCTTCTCCGCCCGGAACTCGACCTGACCGCTCTTGGCCGCCGTCACGGCGCCCTTCACGTCCATCGTCACCGTCCCCAGCTTCGGGTTCGGCATCAGCCCGCGCGGCCCCAGGATCTTGCCCAGCCGTCCGACCAGACCCATCATGTCCGGCGTCGCGATGCAGCGATCGAACCCGAACGTCCCGCCCTGCACCTGCTCGGCCAGGTCCTCGGCGCCCACGATGTCCGCACCCGCAGCCCGCGCCTCATCGGCCTTCGCACCGCGCGCGAACACGCCCACACGCAGCGTCTTGCCCGTCCCGTTCGGCAGGCTCAACAGCCCACGCACCATCTGGTCCGCATGCCGCGGGTCGATCCCCAGGTTCATGCTCAGCTCGACCGTCTCGTCGAACTTCGCCTTCGCATTGGCCCGGACCAGCGCGATCGCCTCCTCCAGCGGATAGCTTTTTGTGCGGTCGAACGTCGCGTAGCCCGCCTTCAGGCGCTTGTCGTGTGCCATCGGATCAGCCCTCCACCACGGTCAGGCCCATGGACCGCGCACTGCCCGCGAGCATCCGCACCGCCCCGTCGACATCGTTCGCGTTCATGTCCTTCATCTTCGTCTCGGCGATCTCGCGCAACTGCGCCGTCGTCACCCGGCCCACCGCCGCGCCCTTGCCCGGCGTCGTCGTCCCCTTCGTGATCCCCGCCGCCTTCTTCAAGAAATACGTGTTCGGCGGCGTCTTCATCACGAAGGTGAAGCTGCGGTCGCCGAACGCCGTGATCACCACAGGCGTCGGCGTCCCCGGCTCCATCCCCTGCGTCGCCGCATTGAATTCCTTGACGAACTGCATGATGTTCAGCCCGCGCTGCCCCAGTGCGGGGCCCACCGGCGGGGACGGGTTCGCCTTCCCGGCCGGGATTTGCAGCTTGATGTAGCCGACGATCTTCTTGGCCAAGTGCCTGCGCCTTCCCTGGTGCAGGAACCGCGGTCAATGACGGGACCGGCCGCCCCAAAAGGCAACCAATCCCTCCCGCGTTCCAGTGAGTGAGGGCGGGCCTATAGCCGAGCGACATCCCCCCGTCCAGCACATTCGTGCAAGCCAGGCTGGCCAACCGCGACACACCGGCTATACAGGAAACGCATCGCCCTCTGCAAAGGTTGGACACATGGCCCTGAAGCCCGGCACCACCCCTACCAAACCCCCCGCCTTCAACGAGACCGCGCAGGCCATCGCCGGCTCCATCGTCATCTCCCTGATCGTCGCCACGATCATGACCGGCAACCCCTTCCGTGCCACCCGCCTCGCCTACACCGACTACAGCCACACCCCCGCCGCCGGCGCCGAAAAAGCGTCGACGACCACGGCCCCCGCGACCCAGGGCCCCCGCAAGTAGCGACGCCGGGGCTTCCCGCCCCGGCGCCCCGGCCCTACCCTGCCGAAAATCGAGGATGCCCCGCATGGACCAGGTCGTCGCAAATCCCATGGGCCCGAAGGAATACGCCAACGGCAAGATGCTCGCCCACGTCGAGGGCGGCGTCGGCACCATCACCTTCAACCAGCCCGAAAAGCGCAACGCCATGTCCGTCGAGATGTGGGACGGCCTGACCGCAATCCTCGACGCCTGGGACAACGATCCCCTCGTCCGCGTCGTCGTCCTCACCGGCGCCGGCGACAAGGCCTTCGTCTCCGGCGCCGACATCAGCCAGTTCGCCAAATCCCGCAGCAACGCCGACGCCCAGCGCGAATACGACAAGCTCACCAGCGCCGGCCGCCGCAAGCTCGCCGCCTTCGAGAAACCCGTCATCGCCCGCATCCAGGGCTTCTGCCTCGGCGGCGGCCTCGGTATCGCCATGCAGGCTGATCTCCGCATCGCCTCGGCCTCCAGCGCCTTCGGCATCCCCGCCGCCAAGCTCGGCATCGCCTATGGCTTCGACATGGTCAGCCGACTCATCTCCCTCGTCGGCCACGCCCATGCCCGCACCCTGCTCTTCACCGGCGACCGCATCGACGCGCCCGAGGCCGCCCGCATCGGCCTCGTCAACCAGATCGTCCCCGACGACGCGCTGGATGCAACCGTCGCCCGCATCGCCACCGGCATCGCCGGCAACGCCCCCCTCAGCGTGAAGGGCATGAAGTTCATCCTCGCCCAAGTCCTCGCCGACCCGGCGAACCGCGACATGGCCGGCGTCGACCACGCCGTCGCCGCCTGCTTCGACAGCGCCGACTACACCGAAGGCCGCACCGCCTTCATGGAGAAGCGCAAACCCGCGTTCCAGGGCCGCTGACCCGGCCCATCGCGGCCAGGTCCGTGTCCGTGTCCCGTCAGTGCAGCTCCTGCAGCCGGGCCAGCAGGAAGTCGCGGAACACCGCCACGCGCTTGCTGTTCCGCAGCTCCTCCGGATACACGAAGTAGACGTCGACCTTGGGCGGCTTCAGGTCCGGCAGCAGCCGCGTCAGCCCCTCCAGCTCCCCGTCCATCCAGTCCGGCAGCACGCCGATCCCGACGCCCGACCGGATCGCCAGCGCCATCGCGTGCAACGAGTTCACCTCCAGCAGCGCCCGCCGCGGCGACCCGGCCCGCCGCCCCGCCTCGGCCAGCCAGTTGATGTCGGCAACCGGCGGGCGATAGTCGCCGAACAGGATCAGCTTGTGCTCGTCCAGGTCCTCGGGCCGCTGCGGCGTGCCGCTGGCCTTCAGATAGGCCGGCGAGGCGCACACCACCCATTGGATCTGCATCAGATGCCGCTGCACCAGGTCCGGCTGCTTCGGCGCGTGCATCCGGATCGCGACGTCGGCCTCGCGCATGGCGAGGTCGAGATCCGCATCGTCCAGCAGCAGGCTCATGGTCACGTCGGGGTATGCGGTCAGGAACCCGTGCAGCCGGGGCGCCAACCACGTGGAGCCGAAACCCACCGTCGTCGTCACCTTCAGCCGCCCGGCCGGCTTCTCCTTGCTTTCCGTCAGCAGCGCCTCGGTCATCGCGAGCTTGGCGAACACCTCCCGCACCGTGCGGTTCAGGCTCTCCCCCTGCTCGGTCAGGATCAGTCCGCGGGCATGCCGGTGGAACAGCGGCACCTGCAGATTGTCCTCCAACGCCGAAATCTGCCGGGACACGGCGGATTGGCTGAGGTTCAGCGTCTCACCCGCATGGGTGAAGCTGCCGGCTTCGGCCACGGCGTGGAAGACCCGAAGCTTGTCCCAATCCATCGTCCCGCCCGTCCCCTGTGATGGCTGCATACCCGACTCGCGCAGCATGCAACCTGCTCATCATCGTGCATAGGGACGCGTCTGGCGACGACTTATTCCGCCGCCATCTTCTCGCCGGCCACGCGGGTGCGGGTGCGCAGCGTCACGAACTCCTCCGCACTCGTCGGGTGGATGCCGATGGTGCGGTCGAAGTCGGCCTTCGTGGCGCCGGCCGTCATCGCGACGCCGACGCCCTGCATCATCTCCGCCACGTCGTCGCCCATCATGTGCACACCCACCACGCGCTGCGTCGCCTGGTCGACGATCATCTTCATCAGCGTACGCCCCTCCCGCCCGGACATCACGTGCCGCATCGGCCGGAACTTCGCGACGTAGACGTCGACGACGCCCTGCGCCGCCGCCGCTTCCTCGGACAGGCCCACCGTCGCGATCGGCGGGCTGCTGAAGATCGCCGTCGGCACGGCCGCGAACGACCAGCTGCGCGGCGGCGGCGGACCGAACAGCCGATCCGCCAGATGATGCCCCTCGGCGATGGCGACGGGGGTCAGGTTCAGCTTGTTCGACACGTCGCCCAGCGCGAACACATGCGGCAGGTTCGTCGCATTGTGCTCGTCGACGATGACGCCGCCGCGCGGATCGACGGCGATGCCCGCCGCCTCCAGCCCAAGCCCCGTCGTGCGCGGGGCGCGGCCGACGGCGAAGAACACCAGGTCCGCCTCGACCACATGCCCGTTGGTCAGCGTGATCCGGCGCGCATCGCCCTCCGCCTCCACCTTGTGCACGGTCTGGCTGGGGTGCAGCCGGATGCCCTGCGCCGTCATCGCCTCGGCCAAGGCCTCCCGCAGCTCGAGGTCGAAGCCCCGCAGCGGCAGATGCTGGCGGAACACGAGATCGACCTCGGCGCCCAGCCCCTTGAAGATGCCCGCGAACTCGACGGCGATGTAGCCGCCGCCCACCATCAGCACGCGCTTCGGCAGCGACGGCAAATGGAAGGCGTCGTCGGACGTGATGCCCAGCTCCATCCCCTCGATCGCCGGTTGCACGACGGGGGTGCCGCCCGTCGCGATCACGATCCGCGCGGCCGTGACGGTCGTCCCGCCCGCGTCCAGCGTGTGCGGCCCCGTGAAGCGCGCATGCGCGTCGTGCATCGTGACCCCGGCGCCGCCCAGCAACTGGCGATAGATGCCGTTCAGCCGCGTGATCTCGGTGTCCTTGCGGGCGATCAGCGCGCCGAAATCGTGCGCCCCCGCATGGCTGTCCCATCCGAACCCGCGCGCATCCTCCGCCAGCCGGCCATACTCGCTGGCCTGCACCATGATCTTCTTGGGCACGCAGCCGACGTTGACGCAGGTCCCGCCCCAATGCGTGTCCTCGGCGATCCCCACCCGTGCCCCGTGCCCGGCCGCGATCCGCGCGCACCGCACCCCGCCCGAGCCGCCGCCGATGACGAACAGGTCGTAGTCGTAGCTGGTCATGGCCAAGGCTCTCCATCGCGAAGAGTTCAAATGTGTGACCAGGACGCCCGAATGTCACCCGGCGGATCGCACTCGCCGGCGCAGCGTGCCCGCCATGTGCCGGGCCAGCGCCGCCAGGCCCGCCGGCCGCCACGGCGCCGCCAGAACCACCCCGATCCGCTGCCGACGCATCCGCGCCCAGTCCTTCTTGTAGGGATCGTCGCCACGGCCGAAATCCAGCATCCGCACGCCGTTCTCCGCCATCATCGTCCGGATCATGTGCGCCGTCAGCAACGAACCCGGCGACAACGCCTTCGCCGCCTCGTCATGCGCGAGCTTCAGAACGGTCGCGACCCCGTCCCGCAGCGTCCAGTACTGCGCCGCCAGCGGCCGGTCGCCCTGACGGACCACCCCAAGCCGCAGCAGCCCGAGCGTCGCCAGCCGCCGCAGCAGCGCGGCGTTGAAGTCCGGGTACGGCTCCTGCTCCTTCCAGCTTCGGGCATAGACCGCCTCGTAGGCGGCCAGTGCCTCCTCAAGCCCATCGAGGCCGCGCACGACCTCGAATTGGATGGAGCCGTCCCGCGCCGCCGCCCGCCCCCGCCGGCGCAGCGTCTCCCGCAGCGCCCCCGGGCGGCTCGCAAGATACCCGGTCCAATCGAGGCCCGACACGTCCTCGTGCCAGTTGCCGAACTGGTCGAAGCGCAGCGGGACCAGCCCGGCGCGCCCGAGCCCCGCAAGGAACGGCGTCAACCCGGGCCAAGCCGGGTCGAGCGCATCGAGCGTCGTCACGGGATACCGGCGCAGATGCCGCCCGAACGCGGCCCCGGCCGCCACGGGCTCGGCCTCGGCCGCCAGCAGCGGCTGGAACAGCACGGTGTAGGGCGACGAAAGACTCGCCGCTGCCCGCCCGGGCCCGAGCCGCATCGGCAGCAGGGCCAGCGGCCGGCCCGCGTCCAGCAGCGCCAGCATTCCCGGCCGCGCACCGCGGGGCAGCGCCGCCGCCTCGGTCGCCGCGAACCACGCGCGGCTGCTCTGCACCCCGGGTCCCGCATCGAACAGCGTGTCCCATTCGGGCCCCAGCGCCGCAACGCCGGGCAGGACCGCGAGCGTCACGGCCGCAGCATGTATTGCAGCAGGCCCACCCACTCGTGCAGCGCAAGGTAGCTGCGGGACCAGGACGACACGCGGGGGAAGAACTCGCTGAGGACGAATTGCGGCCAGGGATCGGGGCGCACGGTGGCCGGCCTCACCTCCATCCCCGCACGCTGGAACGCCACCAGCGCGCGCCGCATGTGCCAGGCATGCGTCACGACATAGGCGCGCCCGATCCCATCCGCCTTCAGCATCGGGGCGCTGAACTGCGCATTCTCCCATGTGGTGAGCGACCGGTACTCGACCCAGCGCACCGGAATGCCGAAATCCTGCGGCAGGCTCTGCGCCATCAACAGCCCGACCGGGGGCGGCGCCGTCACCAGGCCGCCGGTCACCAGCACCGGCAATCCGGTGCGGCGGTGCAGCGCGGCCCCTGCCCGCTCCCGCTCCAGCGTCAGCGCGCCGAGGTCCGTGCCGCCGGGGACCCCGGTCCGATCGACGTCGGCCGACAGAATCACGATCGCCTCCGGCGCCCCCTCGCCCGCCCCCTCCGGCAGGTTGAGCGACGCGAGCAAGGGCATCGACACGACGGGCAGGCCCAGCAGCACCAGCGGCGTCAGCAGCATGATGGCCAGGACACGGCCGCGTCGGCGCCACAGCACCAGGGCCAGCAGCGCGAACAGCGCGAGGCTCGCGGGCGGGACGAGCAGGTCGACGAGGGTGCTGAGCGACAACAGGGGGGAACTCGCAATCGGGCGCGCGACCCTGCCAGCGTGCAGCCCATGGGGGAAGTGGGCTATGGACCGATGATGCTCCGCGCACGTTTCAGCCGCCCCGACCTGCGCGACCCGGCCCTCGCGGCCCGCTGGCGCACAGCCGCCCATGACTGGGACGTGCCGGTCTTCCGGACCTGGGACTGGGTCGGCTGCCTCGCCAGCGAGCGATACCCCGACCCGGTCCTGGCCGAGGTCCATGACGGCGCCGCCCCGGTCGCGCTCGCGCTGTTCAACCGCCGCCGCACCCGGGCGGGCCCGGTCCTGCACCTGCACGAAAGCGGCGACACCGCCTTCGACGCCGTCTTCACCGAGCACAACGGCATCGTGGCCGACCCGGCACGGGAGGCGCCGGCCATGGTCGCCATCCTGCGTGCCGCCCGGGCGGAAGGCGTCCGGGTTTCGCTGCCCGGCGTCGATGACGCCATGCTCGCCGCCGCCCGCCAGGCCGGCGGCATCGTCGGACCGCTGCAGACCAGGCACGCCCCCTTCGTGCGGCTCGACCCGCCCGGGTTCGACTATCTCATGAGCCTCAGCCGCAACACCCGCGCGCAACTCCGCCGTTCGAACCGCGCCTACGAACGGTCCGGCCCCATCGCGATCGCGCGCGCCGCCATGGTCCCCGTCGCGCTCGACTGGCTGGACCGCATGCTGGCGCTGCACATCGCCACCTGGGCCGCCCGCGGAACCTCCAGCGCCTTCGCGACCGCGCCGGTGCAGCGCTTCGCCCGGGCGCTGGTGGAGCGCGGTGTGGCGAACGGCGCCGTCGACCTGCTGCGCATCACGGCAGGCGAGCGGGAGATCGGCTACCTCATGAACCTGCGGGCGAACGGCCGGATCTGCGCCTACCAGAGCGGCTTCGACTACGATGGCGCGCCCGAGCACGCCAAGCCCGGCGTCACATGCCACGCGGCCTCGGTCCTGCACGCGATGGCCCAGGGCGCCATCGAATACGATTTCCTGGCCGGCGACGCGCAGTACAAGCGCAGCCTGGCCAACCAGGCGCGTCCGCTGCACTGGCTGTCGTGGCAGCCCGCGCTGTCCATCCCCGGCGCGCTGGCGCTGGCCCGCATCCTGCTCCGCCGCTAACCACTGCACAAAGCCGCGCCAGCGCGGACACGAAACGAGCAAACGCGATGCCGCTTTCGTGAGCAACGCTCGCCCGCGCCGCCATGGCACGCATGTTGCAGCGCAACCGCCAGCCGCACATGCGGCATCCCGGGGGAGAACACATACCATGCGTTCCATGAGGAATTGGCTGCGGGGCGCTGGCCTTGCGGCGGCAGCACTGGCGAGCTTCGCGGCGCCCGCGATCGCGCAGACCGAGCCGGTCAAGATCGGCATCCTGCACAGCCTGTCGGGCACGATGGCCATCAGCGAGACGACGTTGAAGGACGTCATGCTGATGCTGATCGACGAACAGAACAAGAAGGGCGGCGTGCTGGGCCGCAAGCTGGAGGCCGTGGTCGTCGACCCCGCCAGCAACTGGCCGCTGTTCGCCGAAAAGGCGCGCGAGCTGATCACCGTGCAGAAGGTCGCGGCCGTGTTCGGCTGCTGGACCTCGGTGTCCCGCAAGTCCGTGCTGCCGGTCTTCGAGGAGACGAACAACATCCTGTTCTACCCCGTCCAGTACGAGGGCGAGGAGAGCAGCAAGAACGTCTTCTACACCGGCGCCGCCCCGAACCAGCAGGCCGTCCCGGCCGTCGACTACCTGATGGCGGAAGAAAAGGTGCAGCGCTGGGTGCTGGCCGGCACCGACTACGTCTATCCCCGCACCACCAACAAGATCCTGGAAGCCTACCTGAAGTCGAAGGGCGTGAAGCAGGAAGACATCCTGATCAACTACACCCCGTTCGGGCACAGCGACTGGCAGACCATCGTCGCCGACATCAAGAAGTTCGGCAGCGCCGGCAAGAAGACCGCCGTCGTCAGCACCATCAACGGCGACGCCAACGTGCCGTTCTACAAGGAGCTGGGCAACCAGGGGATCAAGGCCACCGACATCCCCGTCGTGGCCTTCAGCGTCGGCGAGGAAGAACTGGCCGGCATCGACACCAAGCCCCTGCTGGGCCACCTGGCCGCCTGGAACTACTTCATGAGCGTCGACAACGCCGACAACAAGGCGTTCATCCAGAAGTGGCAGGCCTACACCAAGAACCCCAAGCGCGTGTCGAACGACCCGATGGAGGCCCACGTGATCGGCTTCGCCATGTGGGTGAAGGCGGTCGAGAAGGCCGGCAGCTTCGATCCCGCCAAGGTCATCGACGCCATCATCGGCGTCGCCGTCCCGAACCTGTCCGGCGGACTGAGCGCCATGATGCCGAACCATCACATCACGAAGCCCGTCCTGATCGGCGAAATCCAGGAGAACGGGCAGTTCAACATCGTCAGCACCACGCCCGGCACGATCGTGGCGCAGGAGTGGTCGCCCCACCTCGAAGGCTCGCGCGACCTGATCGCCGACTGGCGCGCCCCGCTGTCGTGCGGGAACTTCAACGTCAAGACCGGCAAGTGCGGCGGCGCAAGCAAGTAGCAAGCGCCCTCCACCCCCTCTCCCGCACGGCGGGAGAGGGTCGGGGTGAGGGCAACGGGAAGCACCACGACCCATGCGCCTGATCCTCCTTTTCCTTCTACTGTTCACCACGGCAGCCCGGGCCGACGTGCCCGGCCTCGCCCAGCTCTCGGGCGGCTTCGACGACGTCCGCCGGGGCATCGAGGCGATGGCCACCTCCGGCAATCCCCGCGCGGCCCCCATCCTCGATGCGCTCCAGGCCGGCCGGCTGTTCACCCGCGCCGGCGGCGGCCCCGTGCTTCGGACCGCGGACAACCAGGTGCTTGACGCCGAGACCGGCGCCCCCGTGCCCGATGCCGGCACCCTGCGCCCCATCCGCCTCAACAACGCCGTCCGCCGCGTGCTGGACGCGGCGCAAGGCGCGCTCCGCCTGTTCGCGCCCGACGCCGGCACCCGCGCCGCCGCGGCCGAGGCCGTGTTCAAGTCCCGTGACGCCGCCGCGATCCCGGCGCTGGACCGCGCCATCGCGGCCGAGAAGGACTCGGGCGTCGGCAACGCGATGCGCCAGGCCCGCGCCGCCGCCCAGCTCGCCAACGCCGACGCGCCCGAGGCCGACCGCCTGGCCGCCGTCGCCATCCTGCGCGCCCGCGGCGACCTCGATGCCCGCGCCATCCTGGCCTCGCTGCCGCCCAACCAACCCGGCAGCGTCACCGCCGCCGCGGCCGACGCCGTCATCGGCATCGACCGCTTGCTGCAGCTCTGGAGCCTGCTGCAAGGCGCGTTCTATGGCATCAGCCTCGGCTCCGTGCTGCTGCTGGCCGCGACCGGGCTTGCGATCACGTTCGGCGTCATGGGCGTCATCAACATGGCCCATGGCGAGATGGTGATGATCGGCGCCTACGTGACCTTCGTCGTGCAGGACATCATCCGCGCCCACGCGCCCGGGATGTTCGGCGCCAGCCTGTTCATCGCGGTGCCGCTGGCCTTCCTCGTGTCCGGCGCCATCGGCGTCCTGATCGAGCGCGGGCTGATCCGCTTCCTGTATGGCCGCCCGCTGGAGACGTTGCTGGCGACCTTCGGCCTCTCGCTCGTGCTGCAGCAGGCCGTGCGATCGATCTTCGGACCCACCAACCGCGAGGTCGGCACGCCCGAATGGATGAGCGGCGCCGGCAAGCTCGGCCAGTTGACGCTGACCTACAACCGCGTTGCGATCATCGTGTTCGCGATCATGGTGCTGGCCGCGCTGATGGCGGTGCTGCGCTACACGGCGCTGGGCCTGAGGATGCGCGCCGTCACGCAGAACCGCCGCATGGCCGCCGCCATGGGCATCCGCACGCCATGGATCGACGCGATGACCTTCGGCCTCGGCTCGGGCGTCGCCGGCATGGCGGGCGTGGCGCTGAGCCAGATCGACAACGTCAGCCCCAACCTGGGGCAGGGCTACATCATCGACAGCTTCATGGTCGTGGTCTTCGGCGGCGTCGGCAACCTGTGGGGAACGGCGCTGGGCGCGCTGACCCTGGGCGTCGTCAACAAGTTCCTGGAACCCGTCGCCGGGGCGGTGCTGGGCAAGATCGTCGTGCTGGTGCTGCTGATCCTGTTCATCCAGCGCAAGCCGCGCGGCATGTTCCCGCTCAAGGGCCGCGCGGTGGAGGCGTGATGGTGGACGGGTCAAAGACGGACGTCATCCCGAAGATGCACGTCATCCCCGGGCTTGACCCCGGGACCTCGTGCCAGCGTGAACGCCGAACCTCCCCAGCACGAGACGGCCGAAGCGGGCACGCCCCATGAAACTCGCCACCCCCCTTACCTTGCTCTGCGTCCTCGGCGGCGCCCTGCTGCTCGCCTCCCTCAACCTGCTGACCCCCGCCAACAGCCCCGTTCACGTGCCGACCTACGTCGTGTCGCTGGTGGGAAAATACCTGTGCTACGCCATCCTCGCCTTGGCCGTGGACCTCGTCTGGGGCTTCGCCGGCATCCTCAGCCTCGGCCACGCGGCGTTCTTCGCCCTCGGCGGCTACGCCATGGGCATGTACCTGCTGCGGCAGATCGGCACGCGCGGCCAGTACGGCAACGTGCTGCCCGATTTCATGGTGTTCCTGAACTACAAGTCCCTGCCCTGGTACTGGGAGGGTTTCAACTGGTTCCCCTACGCCATGCTCATGGCCATCGTGGTGCCCGCGATCCTCGCCGGCGTCTTCGGGTGGCTTGCCTTCCGCAGCCGGGTGACGGGGGTATACCTGTCGATCATCACGCAGGCGCTGACCTACGCCCTCCTGCTCGCCTTCTTCCGCAACGACATGGGCTTCGGCGGCAATAACGGCCTGACCGACTTCAAGGAACTGCTCGGCGCCCCGCTTTCGGCCGATTCCACCCGCTGCGGCCTCCTCGTCGCCACCGCCATCGCCCTCAGCGCGCTGTATGTCATGGCCCGGTGGCTCACCCGCTCCCGCTTCGGCAAGGTCCTCATCGCCGTCCGCGACACCGAAAGCCGCACCCGCTTCCTCGGCTACCGGCCCGAGCACTACAAGCTCGTCGTCTGGACCGTCTCCGCCGTCATGGCCGCCATCGGGGGCGCCCTCTATGTCCCCCAGGTCGGCATCATCAACCCCGGCGAGTTCGCCCCCCAGAACTCCATCGAGGCCGTCATCTGGGTCGCCGTCGGCGGACGCGGCACCCTGCACGGCGCGATCCTGGGCGCCGTCCTGGTGAACGCCGCCAAGACCGTCTTCACCGGCCAACTGCCCGAATTGTGGCTGTTCGCCCTCGGCGGCCTGTTCATCGCCGTGACCCTGTTCCTGCCCCGCGGCATCGTCGGCCTGGTGCGCCCGCCCCGGCCCATCGAACCGCCCGTGCCCAAGGTCAGCGAAGAATCGCAGGTGAAGGCATGAGCGGCGCGATCGGCCCCTCCGCCGACACCCTCCTCTACCTCGACGGCGTCAACGTCAGCTTCGACGGCTTCCGGGCGCTGAACAACCTCGCCCTCGTGCTCAAGCCCGGGGAAATGCGCGCCGTCATCGGCCCCAACGGCGCCGGCAAGACCACCATGATGGACGTCATCACCGGCAAGACCCGGCCCGACGAAGGCCGCGTCGTGTTCGGCGCCGACACCGACCTCACCAAGCTCGACGAACCCCGCATCGCGTCTCTCGGCATCGGCCGCAAGTTCCAGAAACCCACGGTCTTCGAACCGCACACGGTCTGGGACAACCTGCTGCTGGCCCTGGCTGGCGACCGCCGCCCCTGGTTCACCCTGGGCGCCCGCCAGACCGCCTCCGAACGCGACCGCATCGACGCCATCCTGCAGACCACCCGCCTCACGGACCACCGCAACCGCCGCGCCGGGGACCTCAGCCACGGCCAGAAGCAATGGCTCGAAATCGGCATGCTCCTCGCCCAGGACCCGAAGCTGCTCCTGGTCGACGAACCCGTCGCCGGCATGACCGACGCGGAGACCGAGCAGACGGCGGAGCTGCTGGTGGACATCAACCGCACCCGCAGCGTGGTGGTGGTGGAGCACGACATGGCCTTCGTCCGCGCCCTGGGCGTGAAGGTCACCTGCCTGCACGAGGGCAGCGTCCTGAGCGAGGGCACGATCGAGCACGTGAGCGCGGACCCCAAGGTGATCGAGGTCTATCTTGGCCGCTGACAGCGTGCTCCACGTGCACGACGTAGACCTGCACTACGGCGCGGCGATCGCGTTGCGCCAGGTGTCCGTCCGCGTCGAGGTCGGCCGCGTCACCTGCCTGCTGGGCCGCAACGGCGTGGGCAAGACGAGCCTGCTGCGCGCCATCACCGGCGCCCATCCCGTCACGCGCGGCCGCATCGTGTGGGAGGGCGCGGACATCACCCGCCTGCCCACCTACGCCCGCGCCTCCCGCGGCATCTCCTGGGTGCCGCAGGGCCGCGACATCTTCCCGCTCCTGACGGTGAAGGAGAACCTCGAAACCGGTTTCGCCGTCCTGCCCCGGCGCGAGCGCCGCATCGACGACGAGATCTTCCAGCTGTTCCCCATCCTGAAGACCATGCTCCGCCGCCGCGGCGGGGACCTCTCGGGCGGCCAGCAGCAGCAGCTCGCGATCGCCCGCGCCCTGATCATGAAGCCGCGGCTGCTGGTGCTGGACGAACCGACGGAGGGTATTCAGCCCAGCATCATCAAGGACATCGGCCGCGTGATCGCCCTGCTGCGCAGCCGGGGCACGATGGCGATCCTGCTGGTGGAGCAGTACTACGACTTCGCGCGGGAACTGGCCGACAC
>CAXTPG010000078.1:0-21582 GCA_964246015.1 uncultured Acetobacteraceae bacterium | reverse complement strand
GATTGAACCACTTGACAGTACCTGACGCCATAACGCGCGCCTCCATGACTGGCTTTCGCCCCGCGAAGTGCGGGACGCTACGACTTTCCAATTGGGGGGACCGGCGCGAACGTAAGGCACGAGCGAAATCTGACCCCGGCTGAAAAGTTCAGCCGCATGCGGACATATAGTGACCCGGCGCAGAAACACCACTGCCTAAATGTCGCACGTCCCCCCAACCGGCGGCTCATACGCACGGATCGGCGGTAGATTGCCCCCGAACCGCTCCACCTCCACCGTCGTGATCTGCCCCGTGCACCCCTGCGCCAGCCGCGACGTCCCCACGTCCCGCGTCAGCACGTTCGGGTTCCCGTGCACGCATAGCGGCATGTCCGCCGCCGGGTCATCGGGATCCCACCACGCCCCCGTCGGAAGCTGCACCACACCCGGCGCCACGTCATCCGCCACCCGCGCCGCCGCCAGGCACGCGCCACGCGCATTCCACAGCCGCACGATATCCCCATCGACGATCCCCCGCGCCGCCGCATCCCCGGGCGAGATCGTCACGACTTCCCGCCCCCGCCGCTTCAGCGCCTGGCTGTGCGCCCCGAAATCCAATTGGCTATGCAGCCGCGTCGCCGGCTGGTTCGCGATCAGCCACAGCGGCTGCGCCCCCGTCGGCGCCTCCGCAGGCGCCATCCACGCCGGATGCGCCGGGCAATCCGCATACCCGAACCCCTCGATCGCCTCCGACACCACCTCGATCCGCCCGGAAGGCGTCGGCAGCGGCTTCCCCCCCGGGTCGTCATGGAATGCCCGCAGGATGCCGCCATCGTCCGGCCCCTCCGGCAACGCCACCTCCCCTGCCGCCCAGAACGCGTCGAAATCCGGCGCCCCCGCCCCCAGCGCCACCCGCGTCGGCTCGTACAGATGCCGCAGCCACCCCATCGCGTCCCGCCCCTCGGTGAACGCGTGCTCCCGCCCCAGCCGCGCCGCCAGACCGCGAAACGCGTCGTAATCGTCCCGCGCCTCGCCGAACGGCGCCGCCACCGGCCGCATCGCGATCATCACCGGGTCGGTCGGCGCAGCGCCGATATCCCCTCGCTCCAGCGTCGTCGTGCACGGCAGCACGATGTCCGCGTGCCGGGCCGTCCCGGTCCAGACGCTCTCATGCACCACCACCGTCTCCGGCCGCGCGAAGGCCCGCCGCAACCGGTTCAGGTCCTGGTGGTGATGGAACGGGTTGCCCCCCGCCCAATACACCAGCCTGACGTCCGGATACGTCAGCCGCTGCCCGTTGAAGTCGAACGCCGCCCCGGGGTTCAGCAGCATGTCCGAAATCCGGGCGCACGGAATGAACGCCTCCACCCCGTTCCGTCCCTGCGGCAAGGTCGGCAGCGGCACCGCCACCGGGCGGCGTCCATAATGCGCCAGCGTCCCCAACGCATAGTTGTACCCACCCCCGGGCAGCCCCACCTGCCCCAGCGCCGCCGCCAGCACGGCGCCTGCCCACACCGGCTGCTCCCCATGCTCCGCCCGCTGCAACGAATGCGCGACCGTCACCAGCGTCCGCCCTGCGGCCATGCGCCGGGCCAACGCGACGATCTCCCCCGCCGCAACCCCCGTGATCCCCGCCGCCCACCCCGCATCCTTCGCCTGCCCGTCCCCCGCGCCCCGCAGATACCCGGCAAACCGCTCCCACCCCGTGCAATGGGTCGCGACGAACGCCGCGTCGTGCAGCCCCTCGGCCAGCAGCGTATGCATCAACCCAAGCATCAGCGCCGTATCCGTCCCCGGCACGATCGGCATCCAGCTCGCCCCCGACTCCCCCGGCATGTCCGACCGCAACGGGCTCACGTTCACAAACCGGCACCCCCGCGCCGCCGCCGCCTGCATCGCCGCGCGCTCGATATGCCGGCTCACCCCCCCGCTCGCGACCGCCGTGTTCTTCAGCGCCATCCCCCCGAACGCCACAACCGTATCCGTGTGCGCGACGATCTGCTCCCACGTCACCACCCCCCGCGTCACCGCCGCGAACGGCCCCAGCACATGCGGCAGGATGAACGTCGACGCCCCGGCGCTATAGCTGCCGACCGACCGCACATACCCCCCCAGCACCGTGTTCAGGAACCGGTGCACCTGGCTCTGCGCATGATGGAACCGCCCCGCGCTCGACCATCCATAGCTCCCCCCGAACACCGCCCCCGCCCCGTGCGCCTCCCGCACCCGCCCCAGCTCCGCCGCCAGCCGATCGAGCACCTCGTCCCACCCCACGGCCACGAACCGGTCCCGCCCCCGCGCCGCATCCGGCCCCGGCCCCCGCCGCAGCCACCCCTCCCGCACCATCGGCCGCGCCACCCGCGCCCGGTGCCGCAACGTGTCCGTAAAATTGCCCAGCAGCGCGCTCGGGTCCGGATCCCCCGGATGCGGCCGCACCACCACCCGGTCCCCATCCAGCGCCGCCGAGAACCGCCCCCAATGCGAGCTGTGCGGCTGATACCCGGCCTCAAGATCCATCCATACCCTCCCAAGCGGCAGCGATCCGGTCGCTATCCGTGATCCATACGCCCGCACCCACCGCAACGATATGCCGCAACGCCCGCCGCAGATGCCGCAACCGGAACGGCTGCCCGCTGACATGCGCGTGCAGCGCGATCCCCAGCACCAGCGGTTGCACCCCCCCGTGCTCCATCGTCTCGTCGAACGCATCGACGATCATGTCCGCGAAATCCGCCCCCGACACCCGCCGCAGCACCACCGCGTTCGCGTCGTTCAGCTCCTGCGGATAAGGCACCGCCAACAGCCGCCGCCCCCGCGTCCGCAGCCAGACCGGCTGGTCGTCCATGCACCAGTCCAGCACATACCCGAACCCGGCCTCCGCCAGCAGGTCCGGCGTCCGCTCCGTCTCGCTGATCCAGGGCCCCAGCCAGCCCCGCGGCGCGCCCCCCTCATGCCGGGCGATGGTATCCCGAGCCTCCAGGATCAGCGCCCGCTCAGCCGCCTCGTCCAACCCCGCCTGCGCCTCGGCGTTCGTCCGCCCATGCGCGACCACCGGCGCCCCCAAAGGCCGAAACGCCTCGATCAACCCCGGCGCGCCCTCATACAGGCAAGTGTTCACCAGCAGGCTCGGCGCAAACCCCAACCCCTGGAACATCTCCAGCAGCCGCCACGCCCCCACCCGGTTGCCCCAATCCCGCCAGGCATAGTTCATCACATCCGGCTGCCCCAACCCCGGCACCAGATCCTCGACCAACCCCTCCCCGAACGCATACTGCTCGAGGTTCAGCGCCACATACACCGCCACCCGCGCCCCACCCGGCCACACGCCCTCCGGCCGCCCGGCAATCCCGCTGAACCCGTACCGCCCATGATCCCGCAGCCTCACCGCATCCCCGCCCGATTGCTGGGCAGATCGTGTCTGATTCCAGCCGGGTTGCCCAGGTGACGAACCGCCCGGACCACCTCCGAACCTTGGTGGTCTTGGTGTTCTTGGTGGTCGATCTTCAAACAGGCACGAAAGTTGCTCGTAACCGCCCATGTCCACCGCGACGACCACCATCCCCGGTGCCGCACCACGCCAACGCATAGCCGCCCTCGCCGGCCGCGCCGACGTCACCGCGTTCCTCCTCGTCGCCCCCGCCGTCCTCTTCTTCCTCGCCCTCTTCGTCATCCCCGTCGGCAACATGATCCGCTTCAGCGTCTTCATGCAGACACCCTCCGGAGAACTCGGCGACACCCTCACCCTCGCCAACTACGCCCGCCTCGCCAACGTCGACCTCTATCGCCGGGTCCTGTTCACCACCCTCCGCGTCAGCCTGTTCACCACCATCGGCGCCATGATCCTCGCCTACCCCGTCGCCCTCGTCATGGTCCGCGGCCACCCCCTCGTCTCCCGCATCCTCGCCGTCATCGTCATCGCCCCCCTGCTCGTCAACGTCGTCATCCGCACCTACGGCTGGCGCGTCATCCTCGCCAACTCCGACCAGGGCGTCCTCAACTGGGCCCTCGCCGGCCTGGGCCTGCCCCCCACCCGCCTCCTCTATACCGAGTGGGCGATCGTCATCGGCTCCATCCACGTCTTCATGCCCCTGATGGCCCTCCCCCTCGCCGCCGCCCTCGGCCGCATCTCCCCCGCCGTCGAGGAAGCCGGACGCACCCTCGGCGCATCCCCCTGGCAGGCCTTCATCCGCGTCACCCTGCCCCTCAGCGTCCCCGGCCTCGCCGTCGGCTCCACCCTCGTCTTCTCCCTGACCGCCAGCTCCTTCGTCGCCCCCGCCCTCCTCGGCGGCAACTTCGCGAAGATGCTGGGCACATTGGTCGAGGAGCAGATCATGTCCGTCTTCGACTGGCCCTTCGGCGCCGCCATCGCCACCGTGCTCATCGTCATCGTCCTCGCGATCAACCTCGCCTACGTCTACCTCGTCGAGCGCCGCTTCCCCGCACCCGGCCAAACCCGATGACCACCTCCGCCCTCGGCCCGGCCGCCGCCCCCCTCTACGCCGCCGCCGCCCTCGTCGCCGCCTTCCTCCTCGCCCCCCTCGTCGTCCCCGTCCTCATCTCCTTCTCCGACACCGCCTTCGTCACCTGGCCCCCGAAGGGCTTCACCCTCCGCTGGTACATGAAGATCCTGAACGAGGAGGAGTTCACGACCTCCTTCCGCTTCAGCCTCATCCTCGGCGTCATCGCGACCATCGGCGCCCTCGCCCTCGGCACCCCCGCCGCCATCGGCCTCGTCCGCCACCGCTTCCCCGGCCGAGCCTTGGTGCAAGGCCTGCTCCTCTCCCCCCTCATCTTCCCCATGCTCGTCACCGGCATCGCCCTGCTCCGCCTCTCCACCTCCCTGGCCGCCCAGGACAGCCTCACCAACCTCGCCCTCGGCCACATCCTGGTCACCACGCCCTACGTCGTCCGCACCGTCAGCGCGAGCCTCCTCCTCGTCGACCCCAGCATCGAGGAAGCCGCACGCACCCTCGGCGCCAGCCGCCTTCGCTCCTTCTGGCTCGTCACCCGCCCGCAGATCATGCCCGGCCTCGTCGCCGGCGCGATCTTCGCCTTCGTCACCAGCTTCGATAATTATCCCGTCTCCATGTGGCTCGCCGACGCCGTCAACATCCCCCTTCCCCTCATGATCTTCACCCTCACCAGCCGCTTCTTCGACCCCGGCATCGCCGCCATCGCCTCCCTCATGATCCTCCTGTCCGTCGCCCTCATCCTGGTGATGGAGAAGGTCACCGGCCTCCAACGCGCAATGTCCATGTAATGCAAAGGAAATCCACGATGAGCATCACCCGCCGCTCCACCCTCCTCGGCGCAGCCCTCGCCCCCACCGTCTTCGTCCGCGGCGCCTGGTCCCAGGGCAAAACCATCCAGGTCGGCGTCTGGGGCGGCACCCAGGGCGAGTTCATCCGCAAGTCCGTCCTGCCCAAGTTCGAGAAGGATTTCGGCTGCAAGGTCCTCGCCGAGGAAGGCAACACCCTCGGCCAGATCGCCCGCCTCCGCGCCACCAAGGCCTCGCCCCGCTACACCGTCATGTTCGTCGACGATTTGGGCGTCGAGATCGCCAAGCGCGAAGGCCTCATCGACCCTCTCCCGACCGCACAGATGCCCAACATGAGCCGGGTCTACCCCCGCTTCGTCTACGAAGGCGGCTACGGCGTCGCCCTCGCCGTCAGCACCGGCGGCATCTTCTACAACCCGGCCAAGACCAAGCCCCTCGCCAGCTACGCCGACCTCTGGGACCCCCGCTTCGCCAAGAAGATCAGCCTCGTCAGCACGAAGACCACCCCCAGCGTCTTCGTCGTCATCGCCTGCGCCGCCGTCGCCACCGGCAAGCCCCTGAAAGAGGCCCAATACCTCGCCGACCAGGCCTGGCCGAAACTCGAAGCCCTCCGCCCCAACACCCTCAACCTCTACACCTCGGACACGGCCTCCCTGGAAGTCGCCCAGGGCAACGGCGACCTCGGCGGCATCGAGTACTCCAAATACGTCCTGCCCTACACCGTGAAGGGCGCCAGCATCGACATGTGCTACCCCAAGGAAGGCGCCTTCGCCGGCGTCAACTGCCAGGTCCTCGTCAAGGGCGGCCCCAACCCCGAGCTCGGCGCCGAATGGATGAACCGCATGCTGGCGCCCGAGGTCCAGGCCCCCCTCGCCGAGGTCTCCCTCGCCGCCCCGCCCATCAGCGGCCTCGAGTTCAAGCCCGAACTCGCCAAGCTCCTCGCCTACCCCGACACCAAAATGGACGAAATGGCCCTCTTCTCCCCCGACTGGGCCTACGTCAACGCCAACCGCGCCGCATGGATCGAGAAATACAACTCCATCTTCGTCGCCTAAGCCCAAAAGACGACGTCATCCCCGCACCCACGACACACGTCATCCCCGGGCTTGACCCGGGGACCCCGTGCCGCCGGGAACGCAAACCCCAAAGTTCCGCCACCAGCCCACCACCCCGAACCAGGCCAGAATGAACGACATCGAAGTCCGCAACGTAACCAAGACCTACGGCCCCGGCCCCGCCGCCGTCGACGACGTCTCCTTCGCCGTCCAACCCGGCCACGTCCTCTCCCTCCTCGGCCCCAGCGGCTGCGGCAAGACCACCACCATGCGGATGATCGCAGGCCTCGTGGACCCCACCTCCGGCAGCATCACTATCAAGGGCAATCCCGTCGCCGGTATCCCCGTCCATCGCCGCAACATCGGCATGCTCTTCCAGTCCTACGCGCTCTTCCCCCACCTCGACGTCGCCCGAAACGTCGCCTTCGGACTGCAGATGCGCCGCCTCCCCAAACCCGAGGTCACCAAACGCGTCGCCGCCGCCCTCGACATGGTCAAGCTCGCCCACCTGTCCGACCGCATGCCCCACCAGCTCAGCGGCGGCCAGCAGCAGCGCGTCGCCCTCGCCCGCGCCCTCGTCATCGAACCCGCCGTCCTCCTCCTCGACGAACCCTTGGGCGCCCTCGACAAGAAGCTCCGCGAAGGCATGCAGATCGAACTCAGCCAGCTCCAGCGCCGCCTCGGCCTCACCACCCTCATGGTCACCCACGACCAGGACGAGGCCCTCACCCTCTCCGACCAGATCGCCGTCATGCGCGACGGCCGCATCGAGCAGATCGGCGCACCCGGCGAAATCTACGACCGCCCCGCCACCCGCTTCGTCGCCAGCTTCATCGGCACCAGTAATTTCTTCCAGGGCCGCGTCTCTGCCCGCGACGGCGCCGGCTACGCCGTGGACGCCGAAGACGGCATCCGCCTGACCCTCGACGGCGCACCCCCGTCCGAAACCGTCCTCATCGCCCTCCGCCCGGAAAGCATCCGCCTCCGCCCCGGCACCCACGCCACCGGCCCCAACCAGCTCCCCACCACCGTCGAACAGATCGTCTACCGCGGCCAGCACACCCAATATCTCCTCCGCCGCCACGGCGACGAACTCCTCACTGCCATCCGCCACGACGACGGCGTCGTCGGCGACCTCGCCCCCGGCGCCGCCGTCATCGCAAGCTGGGACGGCGCCAGAAACAGGGTCGTCCGCGATGCTTGAAGCCGTCCGCCGCCCCACCATCGCCCTCGGAACCATCACCCCCTCCGGCAACGTCGTCGTCGAGCGCGTCACCACCGCCATCCTCGCCAGCTTCCCCGAAGCCAGCTTCCACTTCTCCCGCACCGAGGTGACAGGCAGCAGCGACGCCTACGCCGACGCCTACGACTGGGACGGCATGCTCCGCGCCGCCACCCTCCTCTCCCACGCCGCCCCCGCCGCCATCGTCTGGAACGGCAGCAAGGGCGGCAGCCTCGGCTTCGACGTCGATCGCACCCTCTGCGCCCGCATCACCGAAGCCACCGGCATCCCCGCCACCACCTCCACCCTCGCCATCGACGCCGCCCTCCGCGCCAACGCCCAGCGCCGCATCGCCTTCGTCACCCCCTACACCCCGGCCTACGCCGCCAAGATCCCCCCCAACTTCGCCGCCGCCGGCTACACCGTGGTGGCCGAGGCCCACGCCAACCTCTCCGACAACCTCGCCTACGCCGCCCTCCCCGACGCCGACATCGTCGCAATGATCCGCCACGTCGCCGCCTCCCGCCCCGACGCCATCATCCCCTACTGCACCAACCTCCCCGCCGCCCACCTCGTCCCCGCCCTCGAGCGCGAACTCGGCATCCCGATCTACGACAGCACCGCCGCCGGCGTCTGGGCCGCCCTCCGCCTCGCCCGCATCCCCACCGCCCCCGGCCAACCCTGGGGCCGCCTCTTCGGCCAGGACATCGACCTCGCGGCTCCCTCTCCCGTCGGGAGAGGGTTGGGGTGAGGGCCTGGCGCTGGAACAAGCCGGCCCCGCCTCGCGCGACCCCTCGCTCCAAATGACCGCCCACCCCACCCTCATCCGCAACGCCCACGTCCTCACCCTCGACGACGCCGACACCGAATACCCCCGGGCCGACATCCTCATCGCCAACGGCCTCATCCAAGCCATCGCCCCCCGCCTCGACGCCGCCGGCGCCACCATCATCGAAGCCGCCGGCCACCTCGCCATGCCCGGTCTCGTCAACGGCCACTTCCACTCCCAGCAGAACCTCATGGCCGGCACCGTCCCCGGCCTCCCCCTCGAACTCTTCATGCTGCACGAGGTCCCGCCCCCCGGCGTCCCCGGCCCCTCGCCCGAGCTGATCCGCCTGCAAACCCTCCTCGGCGCCGTGGAAATGCTCAAATCCGGCATCGTCGCCGTCCACGACGACGCCTTCCACAACCCAGGCCCCACCCGCCCCGGCATCGACGCCATGATGGCCGCCTACGCCGAGTCCGGCATCCGCGCCACCGTCACCATCAACCACCCCAACGTCGTCGAACACGCCAAATACCCCGGCCTCGTCGACCACCTCCCCCCCGGAATCCGCGCCGACATGGACGCAGCCCCCCTCATGCCGGCCGACGCGCTGATGGACCTCTACACCTGGTTCCACGAACGCTGGCACGGCGCGGAGCAAGGCCGCCTCCGCATCGGCGTCGCCAACTCCGCCCCCCACCGCGTCACCCCAGACCTCTTCCGCCGCCTCTCCCAGTTCAGCCGCACCCACGACCTCCCCTTCACCGTCCACATCCTCGAAACCAAGCTCCAGCGCGTCTTCGGCCAGGAAGTCCTGGGCCAATCCCTGGTCCGATACGTCGACGGCCTCGGCCTGCTCGACCGCCGCATGCTCGTCGTCCACGCCGTCTGGACCGACGCAGCCGACCACGCCCTCCTCGCCGCAGCCGGCTGCACCGTCGCCCACAACCCCGTCTGCAACCTCCGCCTCGGCAGCGGCATCATGCCCTTCCGCGCCCTCGCCGATCACGGCATCCCCATCGCCCTCGGCACCGACGAACGCTCCGCCGACGACAGCACCGACCTATGGGCCGCCCTCAAGATGGCCGGCCTCATTCACCAGATCACCAACCCCGACTGGACCACCTGGCCCCAGCCCACCGAACTCCTCCGCACCGTCACCCGGGGCGCCGCCCGAGGCATGAACCGCCCCCACCAGGGCCTCCTCCGCCCCGGCGCCGACGCCGACCTCATCCTCCTCGACCTCGACACCCTCCCCTTCACCCCCCTCAACGACCTCCGCCGACAGCTCGTCTACAACGCCCCCCGCTCGGCCGTCGCCCTCACCATGGTCGCCGGCCGCATCGTCGCCCGACACAACCAGGTCCTGACCGTCGACGAGCCCGCCCTCCGCGCCGCCATCCGCGCCCACCAGCCCGAAATCGACCGCCAAGTGGCCGCAACAAACCAGGCCGCCGCCCGCCTCGCCCCCTACTACGCCCGGATGCTCCGCCGCACCTCAGCGATCGACGTGGGCTTTACACGCTGGGCGGGCGCAGGGCCGTAATGACGGCCTTGTCTGTGTCAGGCTCGGCACCCCGCGTCCGCTCGGGCTCTCGCTCCCGCCCGGGTCGCGACACCTGCCCTGGACGATCGTTTCGATGCATGTCAATGTCGGAATCCGCAAGTCGTCGAAACAAGAGCGGGGAACCATGGGGTGACGTCACCCGCATACGCGTCAATGTGCAATGCACGACACGCAGCGACGCCTGTCGCAACCTGACCGGGCCGTCACGCGTGAACTTGGATGGCTGAACGGGACGAGGAAGGCGACTGGCTGGCCAAGGTGCAGGCCTTCGCGACAATTATCGAGGCGCATGCCTTCGACGACCTTCCGATAGCCAGGAAGGTTCTGGCGCACGCCTATACGGTCGCTGCGGCAGCTCCCGCGCACCTCCTGCGACGGTTCGCGACGTTCTCCGCCTCTGCATTGCAGGACCAGGCGGCACGCAGTCTGCGCCGCATCGAGCTCGGCAACTTCACGCTGGAACTCCCGAACAGCACTGAGTCTCACGCGACGCTGCTCGCGCTCTGCGCCCATCTGCGCGCACTGGACGACTTCGTCGCGCAAAATCGGCACGACACGGGTTTGCCGACCAATGCAGATGAAGCGTGGCGTGTCGAACTCCGGAGCGGGGAGCAGTTCTTCCTCATTCCTGGCTTCAAGCCGCGCAAGACGCCAAAGATGCGGGACGACGGCTCCGATGCGCTCCGCTTCTTCTCGCAGGCCGCCCTCCGGCACCACCGCATCATTCCCGCCAGGATCGGAACCGTCGGCGTCGACGTCGAATGCTCGCCCATCCTTCTCGGCCGTGATGACGGCCCCTTCACGCTCGGCGGCGCGCTCTTCCCCGAACTGACGCTGCAGTGCATCGACCACGGTGACGGCTTCCTTGTCGAAGCGGTCGAATGCCTGCAGCACCTGCACGTGATCGAGCATACGATGGGCCGCGGGCTGGAGGACGATTGCGCCGCGCTGGTCTATCCCGAACTCACCATCGACCGCGCCGGCCGCGCCCTGATCCTGAGGACGCTGCGGCTCCAGCGTCCCCGGCCGGGCCGACGGCGCAACATCCCGCTCGTCGTCGCAGGGTCGTGGCACGAACCGGACGGCGATGGCTACCGCAACGTCGCCCACGTGTACGACGGCCACGGCAAGCGCGTCGCAAGCCATAACAAGATGATGCCCTTCATCGATAAGACGACGAAGAAGGTCGAAGACATCAAACCGGGCAGCGCGATGACCGTCCTCGCCCTTGGTGACACGCTCGTCGGCATCGCGATCTGCCTCGATTTCTGCGAAAGGCGCGGCATGGACCAGAACCCGTACGCGATGCTGGACGTCGATCTGATGCTCGTCCCCTCCTTCGGGAATCTGACGACCGTGGAAGGTCATAGGGACACCGCCCGCGACATGGAGTTCCGCTGGCGTACCGAAACCTTCCTCGTGCAACAGAGCGAAAAGCCGTCGGCCCGGCTGCTGGGATACGTGTTCGCGCCCGGAGACAACACCAGACGACCCGCCAGGGAGACAGGCTCGATGCAGACGTGGAACCTCTGGCCGCAACGAAACCCTTGACCATCCCCGCCGTTTTGTGAAAGACTCTGAACTTACACAGGGGGCTTGCCTACCATGACCGAAACGCAAGCGTCGCCCGCGTATGGCGACGGCTTGGCCGTCGGCGCCTCGCCCGAGGGACCGATTGACCTGAACCGTCTCGCCCTCGGCGACCTCACCCCCGCCCAGGCAGGCCCGCTGATCGCCGACCTCCTCGAGGGTGCATCGCCTGCCCAGTGCGGCCCGGTATACGACGCCCTCTGCGCCCTGGCATGGAAACAGTCCGCCGAGCGGACTGCGGGCGAAAGACTGCGCGAATGGTACGACCTCGATCGTTATGCCTCGGGATTGATGATCGAGGCCGGCGCCACCGAACTCGGAACGAAGCTCCTGGGCGTGTGCGACCTCGTCCTCCGCTGGCTCCAGTTCGGGACCACCAGGCCGGCCGCAGCAATCCGGCAGCGCGCACACGAACTGCCGATCCTGCAAACCATCGAAAAAAGAGGCGGCCTGGCCTGGCGAAAGGACATCATGACCGAACACACGCTCAAGGAGGGCAACGCTTCACGCATCCTGGCAAACCTGGCGAGTGACGGCTTCATCGAGCGCACCTTCTACGGCCAACGCATGCAGGTGAGCCTGACCGCGCGAGGGCGGGAAACTCTGAAGACCCGGATGCGGGCCAACCTCGTCGCCGAACCCCCGCTACAGACAGGAGCGTGAGCACCGAACCGCTCGTTTCCGACCTCGTCCTCGCCATAACCGAGGCCAGCACCGCGGCGCTCGCCGAATGCTTCAAGCTGATGTTCGAAACCCAATCCTGCGTCTCCTTTCCGCAGGAGCGTGACCTCGCAACCCGGTTGACCGAAGGATGGGTGACCGGCACCCAGGATCACCCCGGTGATCGCAAATCCGGGTTTCCGCATGTCGCGATCTCGGCGATCTTTCGCGACCGCCTGGCGCGCACGCTACGGTTTCCCGCCGCATCGCGGCCGCAGACCCGTTTCGACAAGCATCTCTGGGGCGCAGACCCCGACCGGCGCCTCGACACGTTGTTCCTCCCAACCGACCCGGGATCGACCCGGACCCTCGAACCCGATCGCACCAGCTTCGTCGGCCGGACGAGACTCTCGGCCATCGTGCAGCACGCCCTGTCCCGAAGCCGCGGCGCCAGCGGCAATTCCGATCGGACCCGCGCTCCCCTCCGCACCCATACCGCAGCGACCGCCTCGATGGCATGTCCATCGCCCTTCCACCTGGCTCAGCGCATCTTGTCCGATCCCGCCGCATCGGCCAGCGAAGCCTACGCCCGTGCCGCAATCCGAACGGTCCTCCTTCAGGGACTTGCCGTCGAAGGCAAGCCGCTCAAGCTCGACTACGACACCGTGTCCCGCGCACTGGACGGGATCGCCGCGCGCACGGCGGTCGGGCAGCCATCCCGCCGCATCGGCCTGTTCCGGGAATCGATGTTCCTGTGCCACTACCTCGCCGCCCAGGGCATCCTGGTGCTCGATATCGCCTGGACCGAACAGACACCGGCCGACCGTATCGACCGCGTGCTCGCGGCGCCCAACGCGCTCTTCGATCGCGCCTTGCAGGGCCGCGGCGACACGCGGACGACATTCCGGCTCCATCCCGACTACGCCCGCCTGCCCGACCCCGGCTCACTGCTCAATGAGCTCCATGGCCTGCCGCTCCCCGTCGAAGGCCTGTCTGCAGTCTTCCAGGGCGGCCTCCGGTTCGCATCCGGCGGAGACGTGGTGGCCGCGATTTCAGGCCCCTTCGGTGCAGGCAAGACCTCGGCCTGCCTGGCGCTGGCCGCGTCGCTGGCTCCCCTCGGCTGTCGAACGTTGTTCCTCTCCTGCGAAGAGGATCCAGCGGACATCGCGACTCGCCTGCATGAGGCAGCTCCCGCAAGTCTCGGGCGAACCACCTCGTTGTTCCGATGTGTCCAGCCTCAGCATACCCGCAGCGTCGCCGGGCCATCCTGGTTCACCGCCCACAAGATCAGCATCGCCGCGGAGGATGGCCAGGTCGATGCCCCCGCAGCCCTCACCGACTTCATTGCGACGGCATTGCGCGAGGCCTCTCTCTTCGTGCCGTTCCGAAGCCAGGACAGCGGTCCCCCTACGCTGCCGCCGTTCGCCCGTCCCGTCATCATCGTCGACGGTCTCCATCAACTCTTCCTGGAAGCAGCAACCTCCGATCAGATGCTCGACCGCTCGCTGCGGCAGTTGATCGACGTATGCCGTCAGATGCGGGCCGTCTTCCTGTTCACCATCGCGGAGAACGAGCCCGCGCTGAAGCGACTCGACTACCTGTGCGACCTCGTCCTCCAACTCGACCGCCGCGGCTTCGACGTCCCGGAAGCTCGGGCCGAACGGATCTTCCGCATTCTGAAGTCCAGGCGCCAGCCCGCCTCCGTCGGTGCCCACGTCCTCCACCTCTCCGGTTCCCGCAGTTTCCGCATCAAGCCGAACATCGCCAGCTATACCCAAGGCGGAAAGTTGCGGCGCTGGATTGAACCAGACCCCGAGTGGGTGCTGCGCATGTCCGACCATTGGAACCACGTAACGCTGCAATGTGGCAGCCAGACACTCGTCTACGGGTTCGGAAGCTCGGGCAAGGCGGGACTGGCCCTGTATCTCCTCCATCATCGCCCTGTCCCCGCTTCCAGCCTGGGCGACACCGAGCCTGATCTCTTCTCGGAATTCCCGCCGCCGAAACCGGCTCGGGGCGAACCCTGCGCCTACGAAAGCCGCATCCTCGTCGTCTCCTTCCTCTATCACACGTCCTATTACCGCCGACTTGCCGGGCGCATCCGCAAGACCCACGAAAGGCCCGTCGATAGGTCATCGACCATCGGCGACGCGATGATCCTCGACGTGATCGCCCTCTATCCCGGCAATCTCACGCCCGAAGACTTCCTGGCCAAGGTCGAGAACAAGCTCTGGGCGGCAGAGACGCGTGGCCTGCCCTATACCGGGATACTCATCGACGGCATCCACAACGTCTATGTTCAGTTCCCGGCCTTGCAGGCCGATGCCACCTTCTGGCCACAGCTCTACGGCACGCTACGCCGGCGGGGGTTGAACGTCATCACGACGCACACCGACTTCGAGCTGCGAAGCAACACCTACCCCGGCCAACCCGTTATCGACTTCGAGCATGCAAGGCGCCGCTCCACGCCGCTGCTCTCCGTCATCGTCTCCGCCGCCGACTATGTGTTTGAGCTGTCGGCCGCCCTTCCGACGACCAGAGGACGCTGGGAATACCGGCTGTTCGCCCGTACCACACTGGGAACCGATCCCCCAAGCGGGTCCGTGCCATGGGATCGCCAGGCCTGCCGCCTGGGAGACTGGCAACCGGCACATGGAGAAAGGCCGCGGGTGACTCCCTGACTACCCCCCAGCCACCACCATCTCCCCCAGATACGCCTGCCGGATATCCGCGTTCTCCCGCATCTCCGCCGCACTCCCCGACAGCACCACCACCCCCGTCTGCAGCACATAAGCCCGGTGCGCGATCGTCAGCGCCATCGCCGCGTTCTGCTCCACCATGAAGATCGTCGTCCCCTGCCGGTTGATCGTCTGGATGATGTCGAACACCTGCTCCACGAACAGCGGCGACAACCCCATCGACGGCTCGTCCATGCAGATCAGCCGCGGCCGCCCCATCAGCGCCCGCCCGATCGCCACCATCTGCTGCTCCCCGCCCGAAAGCGTCCCCGCAACCTGGCCCCGCCGCTCCTTCACCCGCGGAAACAGCGAATACACCCGCGCCAGGTCCTCATCGAACTCCGGCCCGCGCTTCCGCGTATACGCCCCCATCTCCAGGTTCTCGAACACCGTCATCCGCGGGAACAGCCGCCGCGCCTCAAGCACCGGACAGATCCCCCGCTGCACCCGCTCGCTCGTCGCCATCCGCTCGATCGGCGCCCCCTCGAACAGCACGCTCCCCGTCGTCGGCCGCACGACCCCCATGATCGTCTTCATCGTCGTCGACTTGCCGCACGCATTGCCCCCCAGCAGGCACACGATCTCGCCCTGGCCGATGCTGTAGTTCACGTCCTTCAGCACGTGCAGGTCGCCGTAATGCGTGTTGACGTCCCGGAACTCCAGCAGCGGCCGAGCTGTGATCGCGTCAGGCATGCTCCGCCTCCATCGCCGCCCGCGCCGCCCGCCCCAGATACGCCGTCAGCACCTGCTCGTTCCGCCGCACCTCCTCCGGCCGCCCCTCCGCGATCTTCTCCCCATGGTCCAGCACGACGACCTTGTCCGCCAGCGTCGTCACCACATCCAGCTTGTGCTCGATTATCAGGATCGTCAGCCCCATCGCATGCAGCGACTTGATCTGCTCGGCGAGTTCGAGCGTCTCCGCCGGGTTCATCCCCGCCGTCGGCTCGTCCAGCAGCAATATCTGCGGCCGCGACGCCAACGCCCGCGCAATCTCGACCCGGCGCCGGTTCGCATAGCTCAACCCCCCCACCGCCTGCGCGATCCGCGGCATCAGCCGGTTCCCGAACATCGCGATGATGTCCAGCGCCGCCTGCCGAGCCCCCCGCTCCTCCGCCATGTTCCCCGGCGTATGCAGCACCGAAGCCACCGCCCCGCTCCGCAACCGCGCGTGCCGCCCGATCAACACGTTGTCCAAGACGCTCAAACTGGGAAACAGCCGGATGTTCTGGAACGTCCGCGCCACCCCGGCCTCCAGCACCTCATGCGGCGCCAGCCCCAGCAGCTCCCGCCCCTGGAACGTGATCGCCCCCGCGCTCGCCGGCACCATCCCCGTGATGACGTTGAACAGCGTCGACTTGCCCGACCCGTTCGGCCCGATCACCGCGACGACGCCCCCCGCCGGCACATCGATGCTGACGCCGTTCAGCGCCACCAGCCCCCCGAACCGCACCATCACGCCCTTGATGGCGAGCATCGTCCCCGACCCCGGCGTCCACCGCGGAATCCGCTCGAGGTTCAGGAAACCGCCCCGCGTCACCTCCGCATGCTGCGCGTCGTAGTTGAGCTTCGGCGTCCGCCGCACCGCCGGGATCAACCCCTCCCGCCGGTACAGCATCATCCCGATCAGGATCAGCCCGAAGAACAGCTGCGTCCACTGCACCAGGTCCACCCGCTCCAGCAGCCCGCTCCCCACCGCCTCCCCCAGCGCATGGATCCACCCGTTCAACGCCGGCAGGATGGTCGATTGCATCATCGCCAGGATCACCGCCCCCAGCACGACCCCCCACACGCTGCCCATCCCCCCCAGCACGACCATCACCAGCAGCATCGAACTGACGCTGAAGTTGAACATCTCCGGCGTCGCCGTCTGCAGCTTCGCGACGAAGAACACCCCCGTCATCCCCGCGAACGCCGCCCCGATCCCGAACGCCAGCAGCTTGAACCGCGTGGGGTTGACCCCCATCGCCCCCGCCGCCGTCTCGTCCTCCCGGATTGCCATCCACGCCCGCCCCACCCGGCTGTCCCGCAACCGGATCGACACGAACACCAGCAACCCCACCAGCACCACGCCCACATAGTAGTACGGCGTCGAATCCACCCCGAAGCTTGTCCCGAACAGCCGTGGCGCCTGCACCCCGTTCAGCCCCGCCGCCCCGTTCGTGATCCCATCGAGGTTCCGCGCGACGATCGGCACGATCTCCCCGAACCCCAGCGTCACGATGGCCAGGTAATCCCCCCGCAGCCGCAACGTCGGCGCCCCGAACAGCACGCCGAAGAACGCGCTCACCAACGCCGCCGTCGGCAACGCCAGCCAGAAGCTGAGCGTGAAATGCACCAGGTCCGGCCCCCCCTGGTTGATCTTCTCGACCAACCCCACGAACGCCAGCGGCGCCCAGGCGTCGCTCCACAGCGGCATCACCTGGAAGCTGGTGAATATCCCGTAGTAATACGCCCCGATCGCAAAGAACGCCGCATACCCCAGGTCCAGCAACCCGGCAAACCCGACAACGACGTTCAACCCCAAAGCCAAAGCCGCGTAAGACAAAGCATTCGCGACACTATCGATATCGGCATCGTCGTCATGCAGCAACGGAAACACCGCCAGCACCGTCGCCAGCAGCAACAGCAACGCCGCCTGCCGCCGCTCCGGCGGCATCGCCTTCCAGAACCGCATCACGACCAACCCACCCGCAAGCAGGAACCTGGCCCGTAGGGTGGGTAAGCCCTCGTGCAACCCACCACCCCACGCACCCCCGCCCTCAAGACTTGTTCGGCGCCAGCCGCCCCAGCAACCCCGCCGGCTGCACCGTCAACACCACCACCAGCAACCCGAAGATCACGACATCCGACCACGCCGTCCCCACCGCCTGCGCGCTCGCCGCCTCGATCAGCCCGATCAGCACGCCCCCCAGCATCGCCCCCGGCACGTTCCCGATGCCCCCCAGCACCGCCGCCGTGAACGCCCGCAACCCGGCCGCAAACCCGATATCCACCTTGGCCAGGTTGTAATACAGCCCGAAGATCATCCCGCACGCCCCCGCCAGCGCCGACCCCAGGAAGAACGCCGTCATCACCACCCGGTCCACCTCGACGCCCATCATCCGCGCCGCCTCCGGGTCCTGCGCCGTCGCCCGCATCGCCTTCCCCAGCCGCGTATACCGCACGAAATACGTCAGCCCCCCCATCAGCAGCAGCGAAACAACCCAGATCAGGACCTCCTTCAGCCGCAGCACCGCCCCCCCGATATGGAACACGATCGGCGGCAACGGATTCGGAAAGTTCTTGCTGTCCGACCCCAGCGTCAGCAGCACGGCGTTGAACAGCACATACGCCACCCCGATCGTCGTGATCATTGCCGCCGGCCCCTTGATCGCCCGCAGCGGCCGCAACAGCATCCGCTCGATCCCCACCCCGATGAACCCGCACACCACCATCGACGCAGCAAAACCCGCCAGCAGCACCCCCACCAGCGCCGCCCCGGTCAACACCGTCTCCTGCCCCGAAAGCCCGAACGCCTGCAACGTCAGCATCGCCACCATCGAGCCGACCATGAACACGTTGAAATGCGCGAAGTTGATCAACTCCGCGATCCCATAGACCAACGTGAAACCAAGGGCCAAAAGCGAATACATCGCCCCCAGGCTCAACCCGTTGATCGCCTGCTGCAGCAGCACATCGAACGTCGTCATGGCAGCGCGCGCCCCGAACACGCCGTCCCTCGCCGAAGGTACGTCATCCCCGGGCTTGACCCGGGGATCCCGTCCCGGCGGAAACGCCGAGCGCCAACACCCGAAACGTCCCGCCCGCCTCAGCTCCCGGGCGCGCTCATCGGCGCAACACCCACATACTTGTACTGCGCATCCGGATCGTCCAAAGGCTTGCTCGCGTCCTTCGTGATCTTGAACACGCTGATGATCTTGTTCTTCAGATCCCCGTTCGCATCGAACTCCACGGGACCCAGCAGGCTGTCCGTCAGCTTCACGCCCTGGATCGCATCCCGCACCGCATCCCGGGTCACCGGCTTGCCCGTCGCGACGACCTTCTTCACCGCCTCGATGATGATCTGCGCCGCCGTGTAGCAGGTCACCGTGTAGTCGTCCGGCCGGATCTTGAACCGTGCGAAGTAACGCTCGCTGAACTTCGCCGTCTTCGGATCATCGGTCACATGCGGGCTCGCCACCGTCGCATACCACCCCTCGACGGCCGGGAACCCGGCCCCCTTCAGCAAGTCCGCCGACTGCATGCCATCGCCGCCCGCCTTGATCATCGCCGGAACGATCTCGTACGCCTGCTTCGCCAGCTTCACCCCCGCCTGCCCCACGCCGCCGTAATACAGCGCCTCGGGGTTCAACGCCTTGATCTTGGTCAGCACGGACGCATAGTCCGCCGCCTTCGGATCCAGACGGTCGCGGCCCAGGATCTTGATCCCCTTCTTCTCCGCCTGACCCTGGAACGCATCCGCCAACCCCACGCCATACGCGCCGCTGTCGTCCAGGATGTAGATCGACTTCACCTTCAGCGTGTCGGCCATGTAGTTGGCCATGTTCGGCCCCTGATACGCATCCGTCGCGACCGTCCGGAAATAGATCGCCTTCCCCGCCGGCCGGTACTGCGCCGCGAACTTCGGATCGGTCAGATCCGGGTTCGTCGACGACGGCGTGATGATGGCCAGGTTCCCCTGGCTCAGGATCGGCGCCATCGCCTTCCCCGCACCCGACATCTGCGGTCCCAGCGCCGCGACATACCCCTTGTCCGACACCATCGTCCGCGCGTTCGTCGCCGCCTGCGCCGGGTCGTACTGCCCGGCCGTCGGCGTCGCGTCGTCATGCTTGATCAACTGGAACGTGTGGCCCTTCACCGCCTTCGCCGCATTGGCCTCTTCGAAGGCAATGATCGCCCCGTTGCCGATTCGCGCGGCACCCTCGGCGTCCGCACCCGTGAAGGACAGGTTGATCCCGATCTTCAACACCTTGTCCGCCGCCCACGCGGCCTCGGACCCCAGCGTCGAAGCAGCAGCGATCCACCCGGCAGCCTTGAAAATCATCCGGCGAGAAATCATCGGCCCATCCCCCTCAAGTGAAGCAACGCCCCGAGCATGCAGCAAACCCCATGCCAAAGGGCAGCAGAATCACGCGCACCCATCGTAGGGTGGAATGCCACCTCTCCATTCCACCACAAGCCCCAAGCTCAAAGGTCAGGCAGCGCCGCCCGCAGCCGATCCATCTCCGCCGAATCCAGCGCCACCAGCGGCGGCCGAACCCAGGGCCCCGGAATCCGCCCCAGCATCCACAGGCACGCCTTCAGCCGCGCCGTCGCCCGCCCGCCCGGCCGCACGCCATAGATCGCCAGCGCCAGCGGATACAGCACGTCATGCCACCGCCGCGCCGCCACCCAATCCCCGGCCGCACACGCCTTCCACAACGCCACCACCGCCCCCGGCGCCACCGCCGCCAGGCTCACCTGGCTCCCCTCGCTCCCGATCAGCCAGCTCGTCATCAGATGCTCGTCCCCGGACCCCATGACGGCGACATCCGCCCGAACCCCCCGCACCGCCCGCCGGCTCGCCTCGTACGCGGCAACCTCCCAGCTCCCCTCCTTCACCCCGATCACCCGCGGCTCCGCGCACAACCGCGCCAGCAACGCCGGAGGATACGGCATCTGCCCCGCCCCCACCGGAGCCTGATACAGCACGACAGGCAGCCCGCACGCCCCCAGCACGTGCCGGTGATGCAGCTCCGCCGCCCCCTCGTCCCGGAACAGCCCCCACCCGTTCGGCGGGAACACCAGCACCGCATCCGCCCCGGCCGCCTCCGCATCCCCCGCCAGCGCCGCCGCCCGCAGGCTGCACTCCGCATTCACCCCGCTCGTCAGGAACACCCCCGGCCCCACCGCCGCACGCACCACCTCCACCACCCGCCGCGTCTCAGCCCGCGTCAGATACGCGTTCTCCCCCGCATGCCCATTGATCAGCAGGCCAGCCACCCCCGGCGCCACCGCCGCGACATGCGCCGCCAAAGCCCCCTCATCGACCGAGAAATCCGCCCGCATCGGGCAGACAGTCGCGGCATGCACCCCCGCCAACCGAACAGCACTCATGCCAGCAACCGCTCCACCGGAAACAACGCCATCTCCGGCGCCCGCCCCATGATCCGCTCCGCCACCAGCCGAGCCACATAAGGCCCGCTCGTATACCCCGAGTGAACGCTCCCGCACACGAACGCCCCCTCCACCCCCGGAACTTCCCCCGCCAGCGGCATCGCATCGGCCGTCTCCGCCTCCAGCCCCGCCCAGGCCCGCACCAGCCGCGCCCCCCGCAACGCCGGAATCGCATGGCACGCCAGCCGCGCATTCCCCACCAGGTTGTCCGGCACCAGCTCGGCACCTCCCCGCGCCCGGTCCCCGCGCCCCTGCCACCCGCCCCCGATCACCACGCTCCCATGCGGATACTGCTTCAACGACAGCAGCCCGCTCGCAATCCCCACCACCGTCCGCATCACCGGCGCCACCCGCTCCGTCACCGCCACCTGGTTCACCAGCACCCGCAACGGCACACGTACCCCCAACCACCCCAGCATCCCCTCCAGCCACACCCCACCCGCCAGCAATACCCGCCGCCCCCGCACCACCCCCGCCCCCACCCGCACCGCGAACCCGTCCCCCTCCCTCTCGATCCCCTCCGCCGCCACCCCCTCCCCCACCACCGCCTGCCGTGCCATCGGCAACATCG
>CAXTPG010000077.1:0-21612 GCA_964246015.1 uncultured Acetobacteraceae bacterium | reverse complement strand
GCCTCGTCCTGGTCGTGCGTCACGAACAGCGTCGTCAGCCCCAGCCGCTGCTGCAACGCCCGGATCTCCACCCGAACCTCCGCCCGCAACCGGGCATCGAGGTTACTCAAAGGCTCGTCCAGCAGAAACACGCCGGGATTGACCACCAGCGCCCGCGCCAACGCCACCCGCTGCTGCTGCCCCCCCGAAAGCTGCGACGGCCGCCGATTCCCGAGCCCCTCCAGCCGGACCAGCCGCATCGCCTCCGCGACCCGCGCGCCCCGCTCGGCCCGCGGCACGCGCCGCATCTCCAGCCCGAAGCCCACGTTCTCCGCCACCGTCATGTGCGGGAACAGCGCATACCCCTGGAAGACCATGCCGGTATCCCGCGCATAGGGCGGCAGCCGGGTCACGTCCCGCTCCCCGATCACGACCCGCCCGGCGCTCGGCGGCACAAACCCCGCCACCATCCGCAGCGTGGTGGTCTTGCCGCACCCGGACGGCCCCAGCAGCGCCACAAGCTCCCCCTGCTGCACCACGAGATCGACGCCCGCCACGGCAACGGTCGCCCCGTAGGTGCGCCGCAACCCCTCCAGAACCAGCCGGCTCACGCA
Organism: uncultured Acetobacteraceae bacterium; assembly: GCA_964246015.1. GTDB lineage: Bacteria > Pseudomonadota > Alphaproteobacteria > Acetobacterales > Acetobacteraceae > JBBROS01. The sequence goes on along the minus strand of CAXTPG010000077.1, from coordinate 21,019 downwards.
GCCCCCTTCACGCAATCACCCGCGAAAGACTGACGAACCGGTCCGTGATCAGCATCAACGCGCCGATCACAGCAATCTGCACCGCGGCCACAGCCGCCAACGTCGGATCCACCCGGAACGTGAGGTAATTCAGCATCTCGACCGGTAGCGTCGCCCGCCCTGGCCCGGTCAGCAACAGCGTCAGCTCCAGGTTCTCGAACGACTGGATGAAGCTGAACAGGCACGCCGCCACCACCCCCGGCCGCAGCGCCGGCAACGTGACCCGCCGGAACACCGTCCACGGCCGGGCCCCCAGGTTGGCCGCCGCCTCCTCCGCATCCCGCCCCATCCCCTGCAACGACGCGACCACCAGCCGCACCGTCCACGGGATCGTCAGCAGCACATGCGCCGCGATGAGCCCCGGCAGCGTCGCCGCGATCTGGAGATCGATCGCGTCATCCACCTTCACGAACACCACATAGAGCCCTGTGCCCAGCACCACCCCCGGCACCGCCAACGGCCCCAGCAGCAGCCCCGTCAAAGCCGCCTGCCCCCGCCCGAACCGCCCCCGCACCAGCGCGATCGCCGCCGCCGTCCCCACCGTCACCCCGATCCCCGCCGCCACCAGCGCGACCTGCAAGCTCAGCCAGAACCCTCGCGCAAACTGCTTCTTGTCCCACGCATTCACGTACCACCGCCACGAATACCCCGCCGGCGGAAAGCTGATCACCTCCTGATCGAAGAACGACAGCCACAGCACGGCGGCCACTGGCAGCAGGATGGCGGCATACGTCAGGACGACGACGAACCGGATCGCGACACGCCCCATGCACTCTCCCGACGGCACCAGCGACACTCGCAACGCCGACGCCAGAATGCAATATGCTGGCCAGTATCGTACGGCGCAGGTCGCTATGCCGCCCCGGTCCGGCTCCGCCTCCGATCCGTCAAACCTCAACGCCGACCGGCTGCAATCCCTCGATCTCGGCCTCGCCCACAAGCCGCTCGAACGCCGGCCGGGCAAAATAGAACCCCTGCATGAACCGGGCGCCGACGCTCCTGAGCGCCTCGACCTCCCCGCGCCGCTCCACTCCCTCGACCACGACCTTCACCCCGATCTCCGCCCCCAGCGCGATGAGGCCGCCGACGATCGCCAGCCGGACCTGGTTCCGGTCACAGTCCTGGATAAGCGCACGATCCACCTTGATCACATCCGGGCGCAGCGCGGCCAACCGCGCCAGACCCGAGTAGCCCGTCCCGAAATCGTCCAACGCTACCCCAAACCCCATCCGGCGATATTCGCTGATGATGTTGAGCAGATGGGCGGCGTCCGAGATCGACTCGGTCTCCACGATCTCGAACGTGAGACGCCGCGTGTCGAAGCTCGTTCGCGCCGCGGCGGCAAGCGTCGCCCGGATGCACGCCCGCGGCTCATAGACGGCGTTCGGAAGGAAGTTGATGTTCAGGTTGCGATCGAGACCCAGCCCCGCCGCCAACTCGATCGCCTTCACCCGGCACGCCTGATCGAACGCATACAGGTTCTCCCCCGACGCCCACTGCAGCATTTCCGCCGCGCCTTCGCCGTTGACGCCGCGCACAAGCGCCTCGTACGCGTCGATCCGGTTCTCCCGCATGTCGACGATAGGCTGGAACGCCATGCTGAGCGCGGGGATAACGCCGGCCGTCCGGCACGCGCCACACGCCGTTCGCCCGCCGGCCGGTGCCGCCGGGCGCCGGATGACCGAGGGGGACAAGCCCGTCACGCGCGCCCTCCGCGTCCCATCAGCGAACCCGGTCCACGACGGAATTCATTTCGCAGCCCGGCTCCCGGCCCGGCACGCCCCCCGGCACGCCCCCCGGCCCACACGCCGGCCCGGGCTCCACCCGGTTGCGGCCATGGCGCTTCGCCGCATACAGCATGGCGTCCGCCGCCGTGAGCAGATCCGTCAGTGTCGTCGACGCATCCACCGCGATGGAGCAGCCGAAACTCGCCGTCACGGAAAGGAACGCGCCGCCCGCCGGCAGCCGTATCGCGGCAACGGCCGCGCGAAGCCGCTCGGCCAGCGCGATCGCCGCCGCAAGGTCCATGGCAGGCAGCAGAACGACGAACTCCTCGCCCCCCAGCCGGGCAAACGTGTCGCCGGCCCGCAGCAGCGCCTTGCAGGCCGCGACGATCGCCCTCAGCGCCGCATCGCCTGCCGCGTGCCCGTGCCCGTCGTTGATCCGCTTGAAATGGTCGATATCCATCGCGACGAGCGCAAGGGATTCGCCGAGATCTCCGCACCGCTGCCGCTGCCGCTCCGCCACCTCGAAAAAATACGCCCGGTTGCAGGCACCCGTCAGATGGTCCGTCGTCAGCATCGCCTTCAGTTTCGCGCTGTCCAGCCCGCTCCGCATGACGTCGCGCAGCACCACGGTATAGCCCGAGATCACGCGCGGATGACTGCCCTCGTCCACGCTCCGGGCGGCGACCAGCCTCTGGCACCAATAGCGTTCGCCCCCCGGCCGTGTCCGCCATCCTTCATCGAGGTGCCAACCATCGCGCTGCGCGATCGCCATCTGGTCCTGCGCGCCATACGCCGCCGATCCACCCTCCGGCGTGTCGATCGCATCCAGCGGCCGCCCCGTCATCGCATCCTGGCTGAACCCCGTGTGCTTCGCCGCCGCGGCGTTCGCCCCATTGATGATCCCCATGCGATCGAGCGACAGCACCGCAAAGTCGTTCACGCCATCGAGCAACGTCGCGAACCACGTCTCAGCCTGCTTCAGCCGGCGCTCCTGGACGATCTGGCGCGAGATGTCGCTGAGCGTCGCGATGAAGCGCCGCTCGTCCAGCCGGACCAGCGTGCAGGCCAACACGAGCGGATCCACCGTCCCGTGCTTCCCCCCCGCATGCACGAAGATGCGATGCCCCTCGCAAACCTCGCCCTGCGGCGCCCCGAACGCTGCGATCATGTGCCGAAGCTCCGGCGAATATGCGCCGATGACCTCGAAGAAGTTCGTCACGATCCCGTTCGGCGCGATCGGCAGCAGCAATCGCATGGCAAGCGGGTTGACCAGCCGGATCGCGCCATCCGCCGAAAGCTCCACCAGCCCGACCGGGCATGCGTACAGGAACTCCAGAAGCTCACCCACCGGATCATCGGCTTCGGCGCTCATGCTCAGGGCAGGCGATGGATCAGGATGAAGCGCAGGGCCGCCGCCTCGCTCTGCAGCAAACGCAGCTTCACCGGCGTCGGCCGCATCCGCAGCGTCAGCACGAAGTCGATCGTCGCATCGAGCTCGGGCTCGTCCACAAATCGCTGGGCGACCATGAAATTGTTCATGCACTGCGCGATCGTGTCGAAGAAGTGCCGGCCCAGCACCCGCGCGGCGGACAACCCGGCCAAACGCGACTCGGTCGCGTTGTAGACGGCCACACACCCGTCCGCCGAAAGGCCGATCACCCCATACGGCAATCCATCCAGCACCGCCGCACCCGCGCCGGACAGCGTCGCGATGGAGGCATCCTCGAACGTATGCATGACCGTTCCCGGTTGCCCCCACGAAAGCGGCTGAAACGCCGGGCGAAGCCGGCACGGCCACCCACGCGACCGTGGCCCAATGCTACGGAAGGGACGTTAATTTTGTATGAGAACGACGGCCGAACCTGCCAGGGCCACAGGCCGGCGGGTTCAAGAGCCGGGGTCTGGGGCCGTCGGCCCCAGCGGATGAAGGGCAGAGCCCTTCCCTGCCCCCTCCAAGCAGCCTGCCAGCCTAGATGTCCGCGTAGCAATGCGTCTCCGCCTCGCCCCCGGGATGCGTCACCGCCCCCAGATGCGCCGGCCCCACCGTCTGCGCGAACTTCCAGATCGCCCCGCTATTGTAGTCCGTCGTCCGGGGCGTCCATGCCGCCCGCCGCTCCGCCAGCTCGGCGTCCGACAGCAGCACGTCGATCGTCCCCGCCTCCGCATCCATCACGATCCGGTCGCCGTTCCGCAGCAACCCGATCGGGCCGCCCACCGCCGCCTCCGGCCCCACATGCCCCACGCAGAACCCGCGCGTGGCGCCGCTGAACCGCCCGTCGGTGATCAGCGCGACGTCCTCGCCCATCCCCTGCCCATAGATCGCGGACGTCGTCGACAGCATCTCCCGCATTCCCGGCCCACCCTTCGGCCCCTCGTACCGGATGATGATGACGTCACCCGCCTTGTACGCCCGGGCATCGACCGCCGCGAAAGCCTCCTCCTCGGAATCGAAGCACAGCGCCGTCCCCTCGAACCGCTGCTTCTTCATGCCCGCGACCTTCACGATCGCCCCGTCCGGCGCCAGGTTGCCGCGCAGGCCCACGACGCCGCCCGTCGCGGTGATCGGATTCGCAACCGTGTAGATCACGTCCTGGTCGGTCGGAAACACGACGTCCCTGAGGTTCTCGGCGATCGTCTTGCCGGTCACCGTGATGCAGTCCCCATGCAGCAGCCCGCCATCCAGCAACGCCTTCAACACGACGGGAACCCCGCCCACCCGGTGCACATCGAGCGCCACGTACTTCCCGCCGGGCTTGAGGTCGGCAATGTACGGCGTGCGCCGCATGATCTGGACCACGTCGTCCATCGTGAACCGGAGTCCCGCCTCATGCGCCATCGCCGGCAGATGCAGCCCGGCATTCGTGCTGCCCCCCGTGGCCGCCACCACGACGGCCGCGTTCTCCAGCGCCTTCAGCGTCACGATGTCCCGCGGCCGCAGCCCGCTCTCCACCAGCGCCATCACCGCCCGACCGCTCTCGACAGCCCAGCGGTCCCGGTCCTCGTACGGCGCGGGGGCGCCCGCCGAACCCGGCAGAGCCAGCCCGATCGCTTCGCTCACCATGGCCATCGTGTTCGCCGTGAACTGCCCGCCGCACGCCCCGGCGCTCGGGCACGCGACCCATTCGAGCTCCTTCAGGTCCCCATCGCTCATCGTCCCGGCCGCATGCCGCCCCACCGCCTCGAACACGTCGACCACCGTTACGTCGCGGTCCTTGTACCGCCCCGGCAGGATGCTGCCGCCATACATGAACACGCTCGGCACATTCAACCGCAGCATCGCCATCATCATCCCCGGCAGGCTCTTGTCGCACCCCGCCAGACCCACCAGCGCGTCATAGCAATGCCCCCGCACCGTCAGCTCGACGCTGTCGGCGATCACGTCGCGCGACACCAGGCTGGACTTCATCCCCTGGTGCCCCATCGCGATCCCGTCCGTGACCGTGATCGTCGTGAACTCCCGCGGAGTCCCCCCGGCGTCCTTGACCCCCACCTTCACGCTCTGCGCCTGCCGGCTCAGCGCGATGTTGCACGGCGCCGCCTCGTTCCAGCACGTCGCGACCCCCACGAAGGGCTGGTTGATCTCATCCTCCGTCAGCCCCATCGCATAATAATAGCTGCGATGCGGCGCCCGCCCCGGCCCCTCCGTCACGTGGCGCGACGGCAAACGGCTCTTGTCCCAGCGCTTCTTCAGCATGACGTCTTCCCCTCTATCTGAATTATCAAGCCCGGCCTCGTAGGGTGGAATGCACTCTCGCATTCCACCACGCACACGCCCAACCTCACCCCGTAATCCGCCCCACCGCGGCCCCCAGCCGCTCCGCCTCCGCCAAATGCGCCGCCAGCCGCTCCCGGTTCTCCTCGACCACCTCAGGTTTCGCCCGACCCACGAAATCCGCGTTCTCCAGCTTCCGCCGAACCTTCTCCGCCTCGGCCAACGCCTTGTCCCGGTCCCGCCCCAGCCGAGCCCGCTCCGTCTCCAGGTCGATCAACCCGGCCAACGGCAGCACCACCGTCGCCTCGTCCAGCACGATCTGCGCGCTCCCCGGCGGCAACGCCCCATCCAGCGACGCCACGCTGCTCGCCCGCCCCATCCGGCCGATCGCCTCGCCCCACGCCCCGGCCCGCGCCATCGTCGCCGCACTCGCCCCCTGCAACAGCACCGGCGCCAACGCCGAAGGCGGCACGTTCATCTCCGACCGGACCGTCCGCAGCCCGGAGATCAGCCGAACCAGCCAATCCAGCTCCGCCCGGGCCTCCCCGGCATCCACCGCCACCGGCTTCGGCCACGCCGCCCGGATCAGGCTGCACGGCGCGCCATACCCCATCTCGTCCCACACATGCTCGGTCACGAACGGCATCGCCGGATGCAGCAGCCGCAGCACCACGCCCAGCACGTGCGCCGCCGTCGCCCGCACCTCGTCCTTCGCCGCCCCGTCCGGCCCGTTCAGCACCGGTTTCGCGAACTCCAGGAACCAGTCGCAATACGTGCCCCACGTGAACCGGTAACAGGAAGCCGCATACTCGTCGAACCGGAACGCCTCCAGCGCCGCCGTCGCCTCCGCCACCGCCCCGTTCGCCGCGTCCAGCACCCACCGGCACAACGGCGACGCCACCGCCGCCGGGTCGAACCCCGCGACCGGCGCCACCCCGTTCATCTCGCAGAACCGCGCCGCATTCCACAGCTTGGTCACGAAGCTCCGATAGCTCTCGACCCGCGCCGGCCCCAGCTTCACGTCCCGCCCCGGCCCCGTCAGCGCGCACACCGTGAACCGCAACGCATCCGTCCCATACGTCCCGATCAGGTCCAGCGGATCGATGACGTTGCCCTTCGACTTCGACATCTTCTGGCCGCGCTCGTCGCGGACCAGCCCATGGATGTAGATCGTATGGAACGGCACCGCGCCCCTGAAGTGCAGCCCCATCATCATCATCCGGGCCACCCAGAAGAAGATGATGTCGAACCCGGTCACCAGAACGTCGCCGGGATAATACTTCGCCAGCTCCGCCGTATCGCGCGGCCACCCCAGCGTGCTGAACGGCCACAACGCGCTGCTGAACCACGTGTCCAGCACGTCCGGGTCCTGCTCCAGCGCCCGGGCCTCCCCGTAATGCGCCAGCGCCTGCTCCGACGCCCCGGCCGCATCATGCGCCACGAACACCGTGCCGTCCGGCCCGTACCAGGCCGGGATCCGATGCCCCCACCACAACTGCCGGCTGATGCACCAGGGCTGGATGTCCCGCATCCAGGCAAAGAACGTGTTCTCCCACTGCTTCGGCACGAACTGCATCGCACCGCTCTCGACGGCCGCGATCGGCGCCCGCGCAAGCTCGCCCGCATTGCAATACCATTGCACCGTCAGCAGCGGCTCGATCGGCACGCCCGACCGGTCCCCGTGCGGCACCTGATGCCGGTGCGGCTCCGTCTTCTCCAGGAACCCCGCAGCCTCCAGCCCAGCCACCACAGCCTTCCGCGCCGCAAACCGATCCATCCCCTCCAGTGTAGCGAGCCCGTCCCAAACCTCCCCTGAAAACTGGTCCCTGATCTCTGAAAACTGAACCCGGCCCTCCCGGTCCAGCACCGAGGGCATCCCCAGCCCATGCCGCCGACCCACCTCGAAATCGTTGAAGTCGTGCGCGGGCGTGATCTTGACCGCCCCCGTCCCCTTCTCCGGGTCGCTGTACGCATCGGCCACGATCGGGAACCGCCGGCCCGTCAGCGGCTGCACGACCATGCGCCCCACCAGATGCGCGAACCGGCCATCCTCCGGATGCACCGCGACCGCCGTATCCCCCAGCATCGTCTCCGGCCGCGTGGTGGCGACGACGATGCTCTCCTCCATACCCTCAATGGGATAGCGGATGTACCAGAGCGACCCGTTCACCTCGACGCTCTCGACCTCCAGGTCGCTGATCGCCGATTGGAACTTCGGGTCCCAGTTCACCAGCCGCCGGTCCCGGTAGATCAGCCCCTGGCGGTGCAGCGTCACGAACACCTCGCGCACCGCGTCCGAAAGCCCCTCGTCCATCGTGAACCGCTCGCGGGGCCAATCCAGCGACGCACCCAGCTTCCGCAACTGGTTCGTGATCGCGCCGCCGCTCTCCGCCTTCCACTGCCACACCCGCTGCAGGAACGCGTCGCGCCCCATCTGCTGCCGGGTCAGGTTGGTCTCCTTCGGCAGCAGCCGCTCGACGACCATCTGCGTGGCGATCCCCGCGTGGTCCGTTCCCGGCTGCCACAGCGCGTCCCGACCCTGCATCCGCCGCCACCGGATCAGCACGTCCTGCAACGTCATCGTCAGCGCGTGGCCCATGTGCAGGCTGCCCGTGACGTTCGGCGGCGGGATCATGATGGTGTAGGGCTCGGCCGCACGCGCCGGCTCCGCATGGAACGCGCCCGACGCTTCCCATCCCTCATACAGGACCGGCTCGACGGCGGCGTGATCGAAACTCTTGCTCAGCATGTCCCGGTTCTAGCCCAGGGTCCGCGCCGCGCAACCCCTGCCAACACGCGTCAGATGCCAGGACCGTGGGGTGGGTAAGCCCTTGCGCAACCCACCATCCACGCACGATCCCGCCCGATCAGGTCATCCGGCTGACGACCCGCTCGATCTCCGCCCGCACAAGCCGCTCCACCATCGGCGGCAGATGCGTGTCCAGCCACTCCTTCAGCAGCGGCCGGATCTCCTCCCGCACCAGGTCCTCGATCGTCGGCCCTCCCCGGTGCGTCGCCGCCGACCGCTCGCTCGCCAACGTCCGCATCAACGCACCGACCGACAGCGCCGCCGCTGCCGCCGCGGCGGGGGCGACAAGGCCAGGCTCCGCCGCAACCGCGGCCATGGGCACCGGGAACGGCACGGGTGCAGGCACGGGTGCGGCAGGCGGCTCGTCCATCGTGACAGGCTCCGCAAGAATGGGGGGCGGCGCAGGGATCGGACCCGGCGTGGCCATGTCCGGCTCCGGCAGCATCATGCTCGAGTCCAGCTCCAGCACCTCCTCCGGCTCGGGCGCCCGAGGCACGGCGCCGCTTTCCGCCTTCGCCCGCCCCTCCTCGTCCAGGATCCGCCGGATCGAGGCGAGGATATCGTCCATCGAAGGATCCGGCGTCGACCCCTGCGGCCCTGGGTCCGTCGTCACCTCAGCGCCCCGGTTGGTCGGTCGCGTAGTCCGCGACGCCGAACAGCCGGTCCCGCACCGCGTTGTAATAGGCCGTCTCGTCATACAACGGCACGTTCAGGTTCAGATCCCGCGCCGTAAGCCGCCCGATCGCCGCCGCCACCGCATAGCTGTTCGTCACCAGTGTCGCCAGGTTCTGCACCAACGTGACGCGGGAGTTCAGCAGCGTCTGCTCCGCGTTCAGCACGTCCAAGGTCGTCCGGCTGCCCACGATCGCCTCCCGCTGCACCCCTTCCAGCGCGACCTGGTTCGCCCGGATCTGCACCCGCGTGCTCTCGATCGTCGCCCGCGTCGCCGTCAGCGTCTCCCACGCCTGCGTCGCCTGCTGGATCACCTGCCGCCGCACGTCCTCGACCGTCTTGCGCGACTGCTGCTGCGACTGCCGCGCCTGCCGCACCCGCGAATACTCCGATCCCCCCTGGTAGATCGGCACCGAAGCGTTCAGCAGCACCTGGCCGCCGATCGTCCGCTGCCCGGCCGTCGCCGAGTTGTCGTTCCGCGCCGCCTGCGCCTGCAGGCTCACCTGCGGCATCAGCGCCGCGAACGCGACGTCGATCGCGTCCCGCGCCGCCGCGTCGTCGAACAGCGCCGCCACCACGTTCGGGTTGTTCGCCGCCGCAAGCTGCGCCGCCTCGTTCTGGTTCTTCACCGGCAGCTTGATCGGCTGCGGCTCAACCAGCTGATTCGGCAGCTCACCCACCAGCCGGCGATACGTCGCCCGCGCCGTCTGCAGGTTGCCTTCCGCCGTCTGCCGCGTCGCCCGGGCGCCCGCCAGCGCCGCCTCCGCCTGCGCCACGTCCGTTCGCGTGATCTCCCCCACCCGGAACCGGTCGTTCGTCGCCTGCAGCTGCCGCGCCAGAACCTGCTCGTTGTTGATGTTGAGCTGCAGCACCTGCTGCGTCTGGATGACGTTCACATACGAGTTGATCGTGTCGCTGAACACCTGCTGCTCGGTCGCCAGCAATCGCCCGCGCTGCGCGAACACCCGGTTGTCCGCCTGGTTCGTCCCGGCCCGCGTGGCCCCGCCCCGGTACAGCGGCTGCGTCAGCGTCGCCTGCCCCGTGAAGATGTCGCGGTTGTTCCGCCGCGTGTTCGTCCCCGCCGCCGTCGCGGTCCGGAACGTACCGTCGGCATACCCGAGCGCCCCGGCCACCGTCACCTGCGGCCGCCAGCCCGCCAAGGCCTGCGGCACGCCTTCATCCGTCGCCCGCAACTGCGCCCGCGCCGCCTGCAATGTCGGGTTGTTCGAATAGGCCGCCGTCAGCGAATCCTGCAGCGTCCGAGGCTGGGCCAGCGCGGTCCCGCAAGACAGCAACGCCACAAACCCGAACACGCTTCCGAAGCCTCGCATCGCATACCCCCGCCCATTCCGCGGACCGAGGCCCGCCCCGCATCTTGCCACATCGGGACTAGAACGTGAAAGCCGGCCGCGGCGCCAGTTGCGGCAGCATGGGCGTGGCGCAGTCGAAGAACGGTTGCGCCCGCAGCCGGGCCACCCCGCCGACGACGACCGCCTCCGCCAGAACCCCGGCGCCTGGCCCACCCGGCCGGGCCACCACCGCCGCCACCCGCCCGCCGGGCTTCAACTGCCCGGCCAGCACGTCAGGCACCTGCTGCACCGCCCCCTCGATCAGGATCACGTCGTACGGCGCCCCGGCCGCCCACCCCTGCGCGACATCCCCCTCCACAAGCGCCACCCCCGGTGCCATGGCCGGCAGCACCGCCCGCGCCAGCGCCAGCAACCCGGCATCATCCTCGAGCGCCGTGACCGCGGCGCCACACGCCTCCAGCAGCGCCGCCCCATACCCGGCCCCCGCCGCCACCACCAGCGCCGTCTCCCCTTCCCGCACCCGCAGCCCCTGCACCAGGCGCGCGATCACCATCGGCTCCATCATCGCCCGCCCGCCGGGCAAGGGCACGTCCTCGTCCGCATACGCGAGGCTCGCCAGATGCGGCGGCAGGAACCGCTCCCGCGGCAGCGTCCGCATGGCCCGGATGATCCGTGGATCGATCACCTTGTTCGGCCGTACCTGCCCATCGACCATGCGGTCGCGCGCGCCGGCGAAATCCTGGGGTGCGGTCATAAGCGCCTCGGTCATGCTGCGCCGGTTATAGGTGCGGTGCAGTATGAGGCCAAGGCGCGTATGTGCCGGCGATAGCCAGACACACGTCAATGCTTGACCCGCGCCCCCCCGCCATGGATAAGCGCGCTCCGCCCCACTGGTCCGGTGGCAGAGTGGTTATGCAGAGGACTGCAAATCCTCGAATGCCGGTTCGATTCCGGCCCGGACCTCCAGCCCCGCCGCATGCCCGCTACAAAAACCGCCCCAGAAACGCCCGCGTCCGAGCCTCCCGCGGCGCCCCCAGCACGTCCCCCGGCCGCCCCTCCTCCACCACGACCCCATCGTCCATGAACACCACCCGGTCCGCCGCATCCCGCGCGAACCCCACCTCGTGCGTCACCACGATCATCGTCAGACCCTGCCCGGCCAGATCCCGCATCACCGTCAGCACCTCCCCCACCAGCTCCGGGTCCAGCGCGCTCGTCGGCTCGTCGAACAGCAGCAGCCGCGGCCGGATCGCCAGCGCCCGCGCGATCGCCACACGCTGCTGCTGCCCCCCCGACAAATGCCGCGGATAAGCCCCCGCCTTCTCCGCCAGCCCCACCCGCGCCAGCAGCGCCAGCCCCTCCGCCTCCGCGTCCCGCCGGTTCCGCCCGTGCACGCCCACCGGCGCCTCGACGACGTTCTGCAACGCCGTCATGTGCGGGTACAGATTGAACTGCTGGAACACCATCCCGATCCCGCGCCGCTGCCGGGCCACCGCCCGCGCCCCCAGCCGCCGCAGCCGCCCGCCCCGCAGCGCATACCCGATCTGCTCGTCCCCCAACATGATCGACCCGGCGTCGATCCGCTCCAACTGGTTGATGCACCGCAACAACGTCGACTTGCCCGACCCGGACGGCCCCAGGATCACCAGCACCTCGCCCGCCTGCACCTCCAGGTCGATCCCCCGCAGCACCGGCACGCCCCCGAACGCCTTGTGCACCCCTTGCACCTGCACCAGCGCCGTCACCGCCCCGCCTCATGCCCGGCGCCGCGCCCGTAATACCGCTCCACCGCCCGCTGCCCCACGTTCAGCAACGACGTCACCAGCAGATACCAAAGCACCGCCACCAGCAGCAGCGGGATCACCTCGAACGTCCGGTTGTACACCGCCTGCACGGAGTACAGCAGGTCCCCCATCGCGATCACGCTGACCAGCGACGTCGCCTTGATCAGGCTGATGAACTGGTTGCCCGTCGGCGGAATGATCGCCCGCATCGCCTGCGGGATGATGATCCGCGCCAGCGCCCGGGGCCGGGTCATGCCGAACGCCGCCGCCGTCTCCCCCTGCCCCCGGTCCACGGAAAGCAGTCCGCCGCGGATGATCTCCGCCATGTACGCCGCCTCGTTCAACGACAACCCGGCGATCGCCGCCGTCAGCGGCGTCACCAGGTCGTTCGCCCGCCAGCTCCCCAGCGTCGGCCCGAACGGCACCCCGATCGAGATCACCGGGAACAGCGTCGAGAGATTGTACCAGAAGATCAACTGCACCAGCAGCGGCGTCCCCCGGAAGAACCACACATACAGTCCCGACAGAGTCCGCAGCAGCCGGCTCTCCGACATCCGCGCCACCGCCAGCAGCAGCCCGATCCCGGTCCCGATCAGCATCGACACCAGCGCCAGCCCCAGCGTGACCGACAACCCCCGCAGGATCGGCTCCCGCCCGAACCAGGCCCCCACGACCTCCCACTCGAAATTCGGGTTCCGCGCCACCACCCAAAGCAGCTGCGCGCCCAACCCGAGCGTCACCGCCCACAGCACCCACCGCCCGATCGGCAGCCCCTCCCGCGCCTGCGCGACGTCCCGCAGGCGCCGCTCATCGGGGGTCAAGGTCGCGGCTGGCCTGCCAGGTTCATCCCCGGCGCCTTCAACATGTTCGCCTCCAGCCCCCACTTCTTCATGATCGCCGCATACGCCCCGTTCGCGAACAGCACCCGATACCCGTCCAGAACCACCGCCCCCAGCGCCGAACCCTTCGGCACCACGCTCCCCTGATACAGGTTCTCGAACCCGTTCGGCTGCCCCACCCCGGCCAGCTCCAGCTGCCCCCGCGATTGCTGCGCGAAATACGTCAGCGGCGCCTGCGAGGAAAAGAACGCATCCGCCCGCCGCGACCGCACCGCCAGCACCGACGTCGGCTGGTCCGGATAGGACTGAACCTCCAGCACCGGCTTCCCGGCTTGGGCGCACGCCTCCGCCTGCGCCTTGATCACCCGTTCGGCCGAGCCCCCGGCCGCCACCGCGACCTTCTTGCCGCACGTGTCCCCAAGCGTCCGGATCCCCGTCGGATTCCCCGCCTGCACCGCGAACACGACGTATTCCTGCACCCAATCCACGAAGTCGCTGGCCGCCTGCCGCTCCGGGAAATCACCGATCGGCCCGGCCGCCAGCTGATACCGCCCCGACTTCATCCCGCTCAGCACCGAGGACAACCCGCTCACGACCTCATGCCGGATCCGAACCCCCAACACCTCGCCCAACGCCGTCATCAGGTCGGCCGTCGCCCCGGTGAACCCCTGGTTGTCCCCGACGATCTCGTACGGCGGGAACGACCCGCTATGGACCGAAACCAGCTCGCCCGCCGCCAGCACCTCGGCCGGCAGCCGCGCCCGCAACGCGGGATCCACCGCCTGCTTCGGCACCTCCTGCGCCCCGGCCGCCCCGGCCGCCAGAAGCGCCAGGACAGCCCAAACCGCGCCCCGCATAGGTAAGGACTCTTAGTGCCCGCGCAGAATCTGGCTCAGGAACAGCTTCAGCCGGTCCGTCTGCGGATTCTCGAACAGCGTGTTCGGCGGCCCCTGCTCCACCACCTCGCCCCGGTCCATGAACACCACCCGATCCGCAACCTGCCGCGCAAACCCCATCTCGTGCGTCACGCACACCATGGTCATGCCGTCCTGCGCCAGCCCGATCATGGTGTCCAACACCTCCTTGATCATCTCGGGGTCCAGCGCGCTCGTCGGCTCGTCGAACAGCATGATCTTCGGCTTCATGCACAGCGCCCGCGCAATCGCCACGCGCTGCTGCTGCCCGCCCGACAACTGCCCCGGATACTTCTTCGCCTGCTCCGGGATCTTCACCCGCGTCAGATAGCTCATGGCCAGCTCTTCCGCCTCGGCCTTCGGCATCTTCCGAACCCAGATCGGAGCCAGCGTACAATTCTCGAGAATGGTCAGATGCGGGAACAGGTTGAAGCTCTGGAACACCATCCCGACCTCGCGCCGGATGGTGTCGAGCGCCCGAAGGTCGCTCGTCAGCTCCGTCCCGTCGACGACGATCCGCCCTTCCTGGTGGCTCTCCAGCCGGTTGATGCACCGGATCATCGTGCTCTTGCCCGAACCCGAAGGCCCGCACACCACGACGCGCTCCTTCTGCCCCACCGTCAGGGTGATGTCGCGCAGCACGTGCATCGCGCCATACCACTTGTTGACCTTGTCCAGCACGATCGCCGGCTGCTCGCCCATCCCCGCCACCGGGCGGTCCATCATTGCCGCTGCGCTCATATCCATTCCCCCATTACCGCCGCACGCCGCGGCTCAATTCGGTTTCCAGGCCCTTGCTGTACCGGGCCATCACGTAACAGAACGCGCAGTAGATCGCGGCCAGCACCAGATACACCTCGGTGCTGTATGCCTGCCACGTCGGCTCGGCGATCGCGACCTTCCCCGCCGTCAGCAGGTCGAAGATCCCGATGATCAGCACCAGCGACGTGTCCTTGAAGAACCCGATGAACGTGTTCACCAGCGGCGGGATCACCAGCCGCAACGCCTGCGGCAGGATGATGAACCCGGTCTTCTTCCAATAGCTCAAGCCCAGCGCATCCGCCGCCTCGTACTGCCCCTTCGGCAACGCCTGCAGCCCGCCGCGCACCACCTCGGCCAGATACGCGGCCGCGAACAGGATGATCGCCACCTGCGCCCGCAGCAGCTTGTCCGGGTTCACCCCGGCCGGCATGAACAGCGGGAACATCACGCTCGCCATGAACAGCAGCGTGATCAGCGGCACGCCCCGGATCAGCTCGACATACAACACGCACAGCGCCTTCACCGCCGGCAGGTTGGTCGACCGCCGCCCCAGCGCCACCAGCAACGAAAGCGGGAACGCGAACGCGATCCCGAACGTCGACAGGATCAGCGTGATCGGCAGCCCGCCCCAGCTATCCTGCGGCACATACTGCATGCCCAGCACGCCGCCCCACATCAGCACGCCGATCACCGTCAGCACCACGGCCCAGATGCCGATCAACATCGGCCGCCAGAAGGACCGGATCGCAGACACGATATACAGCCCGATGAACAGCGCGATCACGATCGCCGGCCGCCACTGCTCCTCGTACGGGAACCGCCCGAACAGGATGAAGCGGTACTTCTCCCCGATCACCGCCCAGCACGCGCCCACGCCCTTCGCATCCCGGCAGATCGACGAATCCGGCTGCCCGTTCGCCCCGTGCGGCACCGTCCAGATCGCCCGCAGGACACCCCACTCCAGGATGTCGATCGACCACTTCAGGATCAGCACGCCCAGCACGATCGACACGATCGACGACGGGATCGAGTTGAACAGATTGACCCGCGCCCATCCCAGCGGCCCCACGCCCGCCGTCAGCGGCGGCGGCCGGGCCTCGATCGGCGCTGCGGGGATGCCGGCGATCGACGGCACCGGATCGCGGGCCGCCTCCGAAAGGCGGGCGGTGGTGACCTCCGACATGATCTAGCGCTCCACCAAGGCGATTCGGGCGTTGTACCAGTTCATGAAGAAACTGATCGACAGGCTGATGACGAGGTAGACCAGCATGATCGCAGCAATGCCCTCGATCGCCTGACCCGTCTGGTTCAACGTCGTGTTCGCGATCGACACGATATCCTGATACCCGATCGCCACGGCCAACGAGCTGTTCTTCGTCAGGTTCAGATACTGGCTCGTCATCGGCGGGATGATCACCCGCAACGCCTGCGGCAGCACGATCTTGCGCAGCACCGGTCCCGACCGCAGCCCGATCGCCCCCGCCGCCTCCCACTGCCCCGACGGCACCGAAAGGATGCCCGAACGCACGATCTCGGCGATATACGCCGCCGTGTACAGCACCAGCCCCAGCGTCAGCGCCCCATACTCCGGGCTCAGCGTCGCACCGCCCTGGAAGTTGAAGCCCCGCAGCACCGGCATCTCCAGCGTGAACGGCGCGCCCAAGGCCGCCCACACCGCCAACGGCACGACGGCCAGCAGCCCCAGCGAGACCGGCCACACCTTCGGCCGCACCCCCGTCTCGTCCTGCCGCTTATCCGCCACCCGCGTCCACAGGATCACCCCGATCGCGCCGACCAGGAAGGCCGCCAGCACCCACCAATGCGCCGGCATCCAGTCCAGCACCGGCACCTTGATCCCACGGTTCGAGATGAACACGCCCGGCATCGGGTTGAACGACTGCCGCGGCCCCGGCAGCGCCTGCAGCGCCGAGTACCAGAACAGCAACTGCAGCAGCAGCGGAATGTCGCGGATCACCTCGACATAGAACGCCGCCAGCCGCGAGATCAGCCAGTTCTTCGACAACCGCGCCACGCCCACGAACGTCCCCAGGATGGTCGCGAGCACAACGCCCACGACCGCCACCTTCAACGTGTTCAGCACCCCGATCCAAAGCGCCCGCCCATACGTATGGATGGATGGATCATAGTCGATCAGGTGCTCCCCGATCGGGATGCCGGCCGTGCGCGCCAGGAACTCGAACCCCGTCGCGATCCGCCGCGCCTGCAGGTTCCGGTTGGTGTTCGAGACCAGATACCAGACGATCAGCCCGATGATGCCGATGATCAGCACCTGCCAGACGATGTTGCGGAACCGCGGGTCGGACCAGCTGAGCTGGAACGCCTTCTTCGGCGCCTGCCGGGCCGGCTGCAGCCGTGGATCGATCGTGGCACCGGACATCTACTGACCCTCTCGGCCGCACGCCCGGCGACCTCCGCCGGTCTCCATGCAAGCAACGTGCAACAGCTTATGCCCCAGACATGCCCAGGGCGCATGCGAGACATCTGATTGCAACTCGGGGCAGAGATCAATCACCGACTGCAACCCCGCAAAAGAAAAGGGCCGCCCTGTGGCAAGGGCGGCCCAATCCATGTGCAACGGCCTAGCGAACCGGCGGCGGATAGTGCAGCCCGCCCTTGTTCCACAGGTTGTTGATTCCACGAGGAATGCCCAGCGGCGTGATCGTCCGGTCCCACATCTCGCCGTAGTTGCCCACCGCCTTGATGATGTTCACGGCCCACTTGTTGTCCGTCGCCAGCGCCTTGCCCATGTCGCCCTCGACGCCCAGCAGGCGCCGGATCTCGGGGTTCGTCGACTTCTCCATCTCGGCGACGTTCGCCGTCGTGATGCCGCTCTCCTCGGCCTGGTACATCGCGTACATCGTCCAGCGGACCACGTCGAAGAACTTGTCGTCGCCCTTGCGCGTCATCAGACCCAGCGGCTCCTTGCTGATCACGTCAGGCAGAAGCGTATGGTCCGTCGCCTTCGGGCCCTGCTGGAACCGGAACGACGCGAGCGCCGACAAGTCCGTCGAATAGGCATCGCAACGGCCTGAAATATATGCGTTCTGGATCTCGGCCAGATCGGCGATCAGGATCGGTGTGAACTTCATCTTGTTCAGCCGGTAGAAGTCGGCCACCGCCAGCTCCGTGCTCGTCCCCGGCTGCACGCACACCGTGGCGCCGTCCAGTTCCTTCGCACCCTTCACGCCCATGCTCGTCTTCACCAGGAAGCCCGTGCCGTCATAGAAGTTCACGCCCGCGAACATCAGGCCCAGGTTGCCCTCGCGCCCCAGCGTCCACGTCGTGCTCCGCACCAGCAGGTCGATCTCGCCGGATTGCAGCGCCGTGAACCGGTTCTGCGTCGTCGTCGGCACGAACTTCACCTCGGGCTTGCCCAGGATCGCCGCAGCCACCGCCCGGCACGTATCCGCGTCGATTCCCTGGATCACGCCCTTGCTGTCCGCCAGGCTGAACCCCGCCACGCCCGTGGACACCCCGCAGGACAAAGCGCCCTTGCTCCGGATGCTGTCGATCGTCGCCGAACCGCTGCCCTGTGCCAGCACCGGCGACGCCGACATGGCGCCCGCCAGCACGGCCGCGCCGGCCAGTGTGAATACCGTCTTCATCGTCATCGTCCCCTAGAGAAGCGGGGGTTGCACCCCGCGATGGGCAGGACTGTGCTGAATGCAGGGCGCAACATCAATCCCCCCTCACCGCATCGGCGGCGGATAGTGCAGCCCGCCCCGGTTCCAGAGATGGTTGATCCCCCGCTCGATCCCCAGAATCCCGATCGTCCGGTCCCACATCTCCGCGAAATTGCCCACGGCCCGCACGACGTTCGCCGCCCACTTGTTGTCCAGCCCCAGCGCGCGCCCCAGGTCCCCCTCCATCCCCAGCAGCCGTCGCACCTCGGGGTTCGAGGATGTCTCCATCTCCCCCACGTTCGCCTGCGTCACCCCGCTCTCCTCGGCCTGATACATCGCGAACATCGTCCACCGCACCACGTCGAAGAACTTGTCGTCACCCTTCCGAACCATCAGCCCCAGCGGCTCCTTGCTGATGATGTCCGGCAGCAGCAGATGCTCCACCGCCTTCGGCCCCTGCGCGAACCGGTACGACGCAAGCGTCGACAAATCCGTCGAATACGTGTCGCACCGCCCCGAAAGATAGGTGTTCTGGATTTCCGCGAGATCAGCGATCAGGATCGGCGTAAACCGCATCGCGTGGATGCGGAAATAATCCGCGACGGCCAGCTCCGTGCTGCTCCCCGGCTGCACGCACACCGTCGCCCCGTTCAGCTCCCGCGCCGACTTGATGCCGCTCCCCGCCTTCACCAGGAACCCCGTCCCGTCATAGAAATTCACCCCGGCGAACATCAAGCCCAGATTCGCCTCCCGCCCCAGCGTCCACGTCGTGCTCCGCACCAGCACGTCGATCTCGCCGGACTGCAGCATCGTGAACCGGTTCTGCGTCGTCGTCGGCACGAACTTCACCTCCGGCCGCCCCAGGATCGCCGCGGCCACCGCCCGGCACGTATCCGCATGCAACCCCTGCATCACCCCCCGGCTATCCGCCAGGCTGAACCCCGCCGTCCCCGTCGTCACCCCGCACGTCAACTGCCCCCGCGACCGCACCAGATCCACGGTCGCCGACCCGCTCGGCTGCGCAACCGCGACCCCGGCCACAAACAGCCCCACGCCAATCCATGCCAACCCCCGCATCGCCGCCCCCCGTTCCCGTACACACCGGACTGTGCTGAAACTCGGATCGGGATACAATGACACGCCTGTCCCGGTCTCTGCCCGGTCGCCCATGGAGGGCCGAATGGATGCCAACCCGATCGACGATCCCATCCTGCGCCGGTCCAGCCAATTGGCAGACGCATCACGGCCTTCGGGTCGAGCTTCTCCCGCGTTCTACTGACCGGACCGCTCGCAATGACACTGCCCGAACAAGCTGAAGACGCGCTGAGAACGGCGCGCCGGTCCGTGGCCCATTTCGGACCACTCATCCCACTGGCCCGGCGCGACAACGCATAGTCCAGCGACCACCCCAGGAGCCCCCGTGCAAACCCTCCTCACCAATGCCCGCATCCTCGATCCCGCAACCGCCACCATCACCGAAGGCCACGTCCTGATCGAGGACGGCCTCATCAAGGACACCCAGGCCCGCCCCGTCGCCGCCCCCGACCGCCGCACCATCGACCTCCGCGGCCGGACCCTCATGCCCGGCCTCATCGACGCCCACGTCCACGTCGTCGCCCACCAGATGAACCTGGCCGCCAATTCCCAGGTCCCGGACGCCATGGCCGTCCTGCGCTCGCTCCCCATCATGCGCGGCATGCTCGACCGCGGCTTCACCACCGTCCGCGACGTCGGCGGCGCCCCCTTCAGCCTCGCCGAAGCCATCGAGCAGGGCCTCGCCCCCGCCCCCCGCCTCGTCGTCTGCGGCAAGGCGCTCTCCAAGACCGGGGGCCACGCGGACCTCCGCCCCCGCCACGACACTCACGACCCCAACCGCAACGCCCGCAACTTCGGCGCCCTCGGCCGCGTCGCCGACGGTCCGGACGCCGTCCGCCGCGCCTGCCGCCAGGAACTCCGCCAGGGCGCCATGTTCATCAAGATCATGGCCAACGGCGGCGTCGCCAGCCCCACCGACCCCGTCGCCTGGCACGGCTACTCCCCCGCCGAGATGCAGGCCGCCGTCGAGGAAGCGCACGACGCCCAGACCTACGTCGCAGCCCACCTCTACACCGCCGAAGCCATCGCCCGCGCCGTGGCCGCCGGCGTCCACAGCCTGGAACACTGCAATCGCATCGACGCCGCCACCGCAGCCCAGGCCGCTGCCGCCGGCTGCGTCGCCGTCCCCACCCTGGTCACCTACGAGGCCCTCGCCCAGGACGGCCCGGCCCTCGGTCTCCCCCCCGCCAGCATCGCCAAGATCGAGGACGTCCGCGCCGCCGGCATGGACAGCCTCGCCATCATGCGGGACGCCGGGCTGACGATGGCCTTCGGCACCGACCTCCTGGGCGAAACCCACGTCCGCCAATCCGAGGAGTTCGCCATCCGCGCCCGAGTCCTCGCCTCGGCCGAAATCCTCGCCAGCGCCACCACCGTCGCCGCCCGCCTGCTCGGCCTCGAAGGCCGCATCGGCACCATCGCCCCCGGCGCCTACGCCGACCTCCTGGTCGTCGACGGCAACCCCCTGGAGGACGTCGCCATCCTCGCCACGCCCGACCGCAGCATCCGCATGGTCATGAAGGGCGGCACGGTGCACCGCTCCTCGCTATGAGCGTCACCGCCCCAACCGTCGCCGCCCGCGCCGCCGCCTTCCCGGTCCTGCTCGCCCTCAGCACGTCGCACCTGCTGAACGACATGATCCAGTCGCTGCTGCCCGCCATCTACCCGCTGCTGAAGGACAACTACGCGCTCGACTTCGGCCAGATCGGCCT
>CAXTPG010000076.1:0-21821 GCA_964246015.1 uncultured Acetobacteraceae bacterium | reverse complement strand
TCATGTCCAGGCACCGCCGCCACGTGACCCGGCGCGGATCGATCCCGAGCGCGTTGCCCCAGTAGAGGTGGTTGTCGACGAGGGCGGCGAGCAGGTTGTTGGCGCTGGTGATGGCGTGGAAGTCGCCGGTGAAGTGCAGGTTGATGTCGTCCATCGGCGCGACCTGCGCGCGGCCGCCGCCGGTGGCGCCGCCCTTCATGCCGAAGCAGGGGCCGAGCGACGGCTCCCGCAGGCAGATCATCGCCTTCGTGCCGATGTGGTTCAGCGCGTCGCCGAGGCCGATGGTGGTGGTTGTCTTGCCCTCGCCTGCCGCGGTGGGGCTGATGCCGGTCACCAGGACGAGCTTGCCGGCGGGGTTCCGGGACCGGGTGCGGACGAAATCGAGCGCGATCTTCGCCTTGTGGCGGCCATAGGGTTCGACGGCGTCGGGCGGGATGCCGGCCTTGGCCGCGATTTCGGCGATCGGGCGCAGCGTGGCGGCGCGGGCGATCTCGAGGTCGGACCGCATCAGGCGGCGCGCCGCTGCTGGATGCCCATGTCGGCCAGCACGTCGCTCATGGCACGGACGGCGCGGGTCATGTCGTCGGGCGTTATGGCGCCGATGCAGCCGACGCGGATGCTGGGGGCCTTGGTGTTGTAGAAGTTGCTGATGACGATGCCGCGGGCCTTGAGGCCGTCGACGAAGCGCAGGAGGTTCCAGGCGGGGTCGGGTGGGGCGGCGATGTTCATGACGATGGGGCCTTGCAGGGCCGGGGAGAGGCAGGGGTGGAGGCCGATCGCCAGCGCGCCTTCGTACAGGGTGCGGGCGTTGCTCATGTAGCGCTTGAGGCGGCCGGGTTGGCCGCCCTCGGCGTCGAAGATGTCGAGCGCGGTGTCGAAGGAGGCGAGGGTCCCGGCGGCCGGGGTGAAGCGATGGCTGCCCGGGCCCTGGGTCTGGTGGTGGGCGTAGAGGGCCGAGAAATCGAACGACCAGCTTCCGGCCTGGCCGGCGCTGGCCTTCAGACGCTCGACGGGCGCGATGGTGAAGGATGCGCCGGGCATGCCTTCCACGCATTTGTTGGAGGTGAAGGTGACGCTGTCGACCATCGGCAGGGCGGCGATGTCGAAGGGCAGCGCGCCCATGGCCGAGACGGCGTCGACGATGACGCGGCGGCCGGCGCGGCCGGCGGCTTCCGCGAGGGCGGGGACGTCGTGGATGATGCCGGACGAGGTTTCGGAGTAGACGCAGGCGAGGTGGGTGAGGGTCGGGTCGGCCTCGAGCGCATGCTGGATGGCGGCCGGGTCGATGCGGGTGTCGTCGGGGATGGGCAGGGGCACCACGACGCGGCCGGATTCGGTGGCGAGGCGCTGGATGCGCTCGGCGTACTGGCCGGTGATGGGGAGCAGCATGCGTCCGCCGGGAGGCAGGAAGGTGCGGATGGCGGCCTCGATCGCGAAGTGGCCGCAGCCGGGGAGTGCCAGGCAGGCGTGTTCGCCGTCCCTGCCGCCGGCGAGGGCCAGGACTCGGGCGCGGACGCGGGCGTAGATCTCGCGGAAATCGTTGTCCCAGGGGGCGTAGTCCTGCGCGGCGGCGGCCTTCACGCGGGGATCGGTGGTCACGGGGCCGGGGATGAGCAGCAGCATCGGGCGTCGCCTGTGGTTTCGGGGCGCGATCAAGGGCCGGTTTGCGGCCCCGATCAACCCCCCATCGCAGCGATGCCACAGCTTTGCTAGGGTGGCTGCCATGACGTCCCCCCTGCCCCTGCCCGACTGGGTTCCCTGGTGGGTCCACCTGGCGCTGATCGGCGCGGCGCTGCTGTTCGCGCTGCTGTTCCTGCTGATGCCGTTCAGCGTGTTCGGCGTGAAGTCGCGGCTGGACAACGTCGAGGCGCGGCTGGACGAGATCCAGGGCGAGATCCGCAGCCTGGCGTTGCGGTTGCCCGAGCCGATCGGCGAGGACTACGTGCATCCCGACGAGCGCACCCGGCCCCCCATCCCGCCCGCGGCCCAGCGGCCCGAACTTCGGCCCGAGCTTCGGCCCGAGCCACGGCCAGAGCCACGGCCCGAGCCACGGATCGTCCGTCAGCCCGGACGCACCGAACCCCGCCTGTATTAGGAGCGTGCCATGCGCCTCAGCGTCATCCAGATGTGCCCCGGCGCCGTGAAGGCCGACAACATCGACCAGGCGGCCCGCCTGATCGACGAGGCCGTCGCGGCGGACCGGCCCGACATCGTGTCGTTGCCGGAGATGTGGACGTGCCTGGGGGGCGACCGCGCGACGAAGCAGGCGGAGGCGGAGCCCCTGCCCGCCCCCGGGTCCAACACGCCGGGCGGGGCCGCGTACGAGTTCCTGCGGCAGACGGCGCGGGACCGTGGCATCCATGTCCATGGCGGATCGCTGTGCGAGGCGGCGGAGGGCCGGTTGTTCAACACGACCGTCGTGTTCGATCCGCAGGGGACCGAGGTCGCGCGGTACCGCAAGATCCATCTGTTCGACATCACGACGCCGGACGGGACGGGGTATCGGGAGAGCGCGACGTATGGCGCCGGGTCCGAGATCGTGACGTTCGAGGCGGGGGGCGTGCGGGTCGGCTGCGCCGTCTGCTACGATGTGCGGTTTCCCGAGCTGTTCCTGGCGCTGCGGCGGGCCGGGGCGGAGCTGATCTTCCTGCCGAGCGCGTTCACGGTCGCGACCGGGCGGGATCATTGGGACGTGCTGATCCGGGCCCGCGCGATCGAGACTCAGTGCTGGATCGCGGCGCCTGCGACGTGGGGCCAGCATCGCGACGGGCGCGGCGAGGCCCGGTTCACGTACGGGCATTCGCTGGTGTGCGATCCCTGGGGCGCCGTGGTGGCGCGGGTGTCGGACGGGCTGGGCTGGGCGACGGCGCGCGTCGACCCGGCGTTGACGCGCCGGGTGCGGGCCGGGATGCCCGTGCTGGAGCATCGGCGCCTGGCCTGACGCCGTGTCCGCCGCCGCGAAACCGCTGACGCATGTCGGCGCCCTGGCGACGCCGGCCCATCTGGCCGCGGAGCCGCGCCGCATCGCGATCCTGGCGGCGCCGACCGACCTGGCGGAGGGCAGCCGGGCGCGGCTGATCGAGCGTTACGGCACGTGCGAGCCGGCGGACGCGGAGGTCGTCGTGTGCCTGGGCGGCGACGGGTTCATGCTGGAGACGCTGCACCGGATGCTGGCGATGGACGCCAGCACGCCGGTGTACGGGATGAACTGCGGGTCCGTCGGGTTCCTGATGAACGCCTTCGCGGAGGCGGACCTGCCCGGGCGGTTGGCCCGCGCGCAGGCGGCGGTGCTGCACCCGCTGCGGATGCATGTGGTGACGGCGACGGGGACGGTGGAAGAGGCGGTCGCGTTGAACGAGGTGTCGCTGCTGCGGCAGTTGCGCCAGGCCGCCAAGATCCGCATCACGGTCGATGGGAGGGTGCGGCTGCCGGAGCTGATCTGCGACGGGGTGCTTGTCTCGACCCCCGCAGGCTCGACCGCGTACAACCTGTCCGCGCATGGGCCGATCGTGCCGTTGTCGGCGAACCTGCTGCCGTTGACGCCGATCAGCGCCTTCCGTCCCCGGCGTTGGCGGGGCGCGCTGCTGCCCAGCACGGTCGACGTGCTGTTCGAGGTCCTGGAGCGCGACAAGCGCCCGGTGGCGGCGGTGGCCGACTTCACGGAGGTCCGGGACGTCGCCTCGGTGGCGGTGCGGGAGGACCGGAGCGTCACGACGACGGTGCTGTTCGACCCTGAACAGGGGTTGAGCGAGCGGATCATCGCGGAGCAGTTCACGGTGTGACGCGGGGCTACGCGATCGGGGATCCCGCGGACATTGCGCCCGCGTAGATCCCGGTGTGCGGGACGCCGTCGGGTCCCACGACGCCGCGGTACATTCCGGCGGAGTTGAACGGCAGGGCCACGCGGCCGTCCGCGTCGATCGCGATCAGGCCGCCGTCGCCGCCATCGGCCAGGAGTTCCGCCACCACGGCTTCGGCCGCCTGCGCCAGGGTCTGGCCGCCGATGCGGATGCGGGCCGCGATCTCGTGCGCGGCGGCGTGGCGGATGAAGACCTCGCCGGTGCCGGTCGCGGACACGGCACAGGCGCCGTTCTCGGCCCAGGTGCCGGCGCCGATGACGGGGCAGTCGCCGACCCGGCCGGGGCGTTTGGCGGTCATGCCGCCGGTGGATGTCGCGGCGGCCAGGGTGCCGGCCGCGTCGCGGGCGACGGCGCCGACGGTGCCGTGGCGGGCGGCGTCGTCGCGGGTGTCGTCGGGGGTCCCGGGGGCGTCCTGGCGGCGGCGCTGCAGTTCGGCCTGCAATGCGGTCCAGCGGCGTTCGGTGTGGAAATAGGCCTCGTCCTCAAAGGTCAGGCCCTGCTCGCGGCAGAAGTCGAGCGCGCCCTGGCCGATCAGCAGCACGGCGCCCGAGCGTTCCATGACGGCCCGTGCGGCCAGCACTGGGTTGCGGGGGCCCATGATCCCGGCGACGGCGCCGGCCGCGCGGTGGCGGCCGTCCATGATGGCCGCGTCCATCTCGAGCCGGCCGGCCGCGGTGAAGACGGCGCCGCGGCCGGCGTTGAACAGCGGGTCGTCTTCCAGGGCCATGACGGAGGCGGTCACGGCGTCCAGCGCCGGGCCACCGGCATGGAGCACGCGGTGGCCGGCCAGGAGCGCGGCGCGCAGGCCGGCGTGGTGCGCGGCCTCCAGCTCCGGCGTCATTGCCGAACGGCGCAGCGTCCCTGCCCCGCCGTGGATCGCAAGCCTTGCTTCGCCCGTCATGCGCGCCTCCCGTTGGGGGGCATCGTGGACAAGGCGGAGGCTGCGCGATAGGGTCGGGTTCGCATTTCTGGCCCGCGCGGACGATGGCTGAGACATTCGATACCATCGTCGTGGGGCTTGGCGCCGTCGGCGCGGCGACGCTTCTGGCGCTTGCGAGGCGGGGGCAGCGCGTGCTGGGCCTGGACCGCTGGGACCCGCCGCACGCGATGGGGTCGACGCATGGGGAAACCCGCATCACCCGCACCGCGATCGGCGAGGGCGAGTGCTACGTGCCGCTGGCGCTGCGGTCCCACGCGATCTGGCGGGAGCTGGAGGAGGAGCTGGGGGTCGAGCTGCTGGTGCAGTGCGGGGCGCTGATCCTGGGCAACGGGGCGGGGACGGCCTGGGTGCACGGCAAGCCCGACTTCGTGCGGCGGACCATCGCGGCGGCGGTGCGGTACGGGATCCCGCATGAGGCGATGGATGCGGCGGGCGTGATGCGCCGGTTTCCGCAGTTCGGGCTGCGGGGGGACGAGATCGCGTGCTTCGAGCCGACGGGCGGATACGTGCGGCCGGAGGCGTGCGTGGCCGCGCAACTGACGGTCGCGCGGCGGCTGGGGGCGGCGACGCGGTCGAACACGCAGGTGGTGGGGATCGGGCGGGAGGGGTCGGGCGCCGTGGTCACGACGGCGGCGGGGGAGCGGTTCCTGGCGGGCGACGTCGTGCTGGCGGCGGGCGCGTGGTCGCCCGGGTTGTCGCCGCCGCCGCTGTCGCGGCACATGCAGGTGACCCGGCAGGTGCTGCACTGGTATGCGCCGGACGACCCGGCTGCCTATGCGCCGGGGCGCTTCCCCGTGTTCATCTGGGCGCATGGCGACGCGATCGAGGACAGTTTCTACGGGTTTCCGGTCGCGCGCGGGGGCGAGGGCGTGAAGGTGGCGATGGAGCAGTATTCCACGACGGTGGCGGATCCGGACGGGGTGGAGCGTTCGATCTCGGCCGGGGAGCAGGCGGCGATGCATGGCTTGCATGTGGCGGGGCGGCTGCTGGGCGTGCCGGCTTCGCCGCTGCGGAGTGCGGTGTGCCTGTACACGATCACGGCGGATGGGGATTTCCTTGTCGACCGGGCGTCGGACAATGCGCGCGTGCTGCTGGTCTCGGCGTGTTCGGGGCACGGGTTCAAGCATTCGGCGGGGTTGGGAGAGGCGGTGGCGGCGGCGGTGGCTTCGGGCGACGACGCGGGGGTGCTTGCGTTCGGGCGGGGGCGGCTGGGGTAGCGGGACAGGGGATCGCCGCCGGTTGGCTTCGTGCGCGGCCCGTCGCATCATCGCGGCTGGACACCAACGGGATCCCGACCATGCGCTGCGACCTGATCATCCGTGACGCCACCCTGTTCGACGGGACCGGGGGGCCCCGCACGCGCGGCGACGTGGCCGTGCAGGGCGACCGGATCGTGGGCGTCGGCGACCTGGGGGGGGCCAGCGGGGAGCGGGAGGTGATCGCCACGGGGAAGGCGGTCGCGCCGGGGTTCATCGACGCGCATACGCACGACGACCGCGCCGTGCTGTGCGGGCCCCAGTGCATGCTGTGCAAGATGAGCCAGGGGGCGACGACCGTCGTCGTGGGGAATTGCGGGATCAGCCTGTCGCCGGTGCGGATGCGGACGCGGCCGATCCCGCCGCTGGACCTGCTGGGCGACGAGTCGTGGTGGACGTTCGACAGCTTCGGCGCGTATGCGGCGCGGCTGGCGCGCGACCCGTCGCCGGTGAACACGTATGCGCTGATCGGGCACATGTCGCTGCGGGTGGAGGCGATGGAGGGGGACGTGGACCGGGCCGCCACGGACAAGGAGGCGGAGCACATGCGGCGCCGGCTGGCGGAGGCGCTGGCGGAGGGGGCTTCGGGGTTTTCGACCGGGCTGTACTATCCGCCGAACGCGAAGGCGCCGACGGAGGAGGTGATCGCCGTCGCCGAGGCGCTGCGGGAGGCGCGCGGCATCTATGTCACGCACATGCGGGACGAGAGCACGGGGGTGCTGGACAGCATCGAGGAGACGCTGCGGATCGGGCGTGGGACGGGTTCGCCGGTGGTGATCAGCCACCACAAGTGCTCGATGCCCGAGAATTACGGGCGGTCGCGGGAGACGCTGCCGGCGATCGAGCGGGCGGCGGCGGGGCAGGAGGTGCATTTCGACATGTACCCGTATGCGGCCGGGTCGACGGTGCTGATGCCGCATGTGCTGCGGGACGACGTGGCGGTGCAGGTGACGTGGTCGATCCCGCATCCGGAGCTGTCGGGGCGGATGCTGACGGACATCGCGGCGGAGTGGAACGTGAGCCGGAAGGCGGCGGCGGAGCGGCTGCTGCCGGCGGGGGCGATCTACTTCCAGATGCAGGAGGAGGACGTCCAGCGGATCATGGCGCACCGGCTGTCGATGATCGGCAGCGACGGGTTGCCGCACGACGCGTATCCGCATCCCCGGTTGTGGGGGACGTTCCCGCGCGTGCTGGGGCATTATGCGCGGGATCTCGGCCTGTTCAGCATGGAGACGGCGGTGCACAAGATGACGGGGCATACGGCGGCGGTGTTCGGGATCGTGGACCGGGGGGTGATCCGCGCGGGCGCCTATGCGGATCTGGTGCTGTTCGACCCGGCGACGGTGATCGACTCCGCGGACTTCGATGCGCCGACGCGGCCGAGCGAGGGGATCCTGGAGACGTGGGTCAACGGGGAGTCGGCGTATGTGTTCGGGGCCGGGGCGACGGCGGCGCGGGCGGGGCGGCTGGTGAGCCGTCACCGTGCCTGACGGGAAAGCGTGACAATCCAGCAACTCTCGATCGTTTGAGTGTGTCCGATGCGCCATACCGATTGCGGACCATGCCGCGCGGGCCGATGGTAGCGGGGTTCGGGACCACCGAGCCCCGCGTGACCGACTTGATCGAAAGTAAGACCATGATCCGCTTCCTGATGTCCTGCACCGCCGCCGCCGCCCTGCTGATCGCCGTTCCGGTTGCGGCCAATGCCGCCACCACGCCCGCGAAGCCGGCCGCGCGCACGTCGATGGCCAAGCCGGTCGCCGCCAAGCCGACCGCCGGCAAGAAGCCTGCCGCCAAGCCGGCCGCCCGTCGGGATGCCGGGTCTGCGGCGGTGGACGCGTTGAACGAGCAGAGCCTGGCACGCGCGCGCGGCGGCCAGTAACCGGCCGCGGGCCTGGCCCGCGTTACTTCGGTGGTGGTGGGTTGCGGAGAGCAACCCACCCTACTTTGCCTATTCTTCGCCTGGGGAGCCGCGTAGGCGCTTCGTTGCGCCGCGTTTGACCTTTTCTTCGACCCGGCGGCGTTTTGCGCCCAGCGTCGGCTTGGTCGCGACGCGGCGGACGGGGCGGATGGCGGCGGCGCGGAGCAGGGCCACCACGCGTTCCAGCGCGTCCTGGCGGTTCTGATCCTGCGAGCGGTGGCGTTGCGCCGTGATGACCAGAACGCCCTGCGCGGTCACCCGTCCGCCGCCCAGCCGTTCGGCGCGGGCGCGGAGTGCGGCGGGCAGCGAGCCTTCGCGCCGCAGGTCGAGCCGGACCTGCACCGCGGACGAGACCTTGTTCACGTTCTGCCCGCCCGGGCCGGAGGCGCGGACGAAGCTTTCTTCCAGTTCGCGGCGATCGAAGGCGATGCCCGGGACGATCGGTATCAACATGGCAACCCTCTGGCCCGTGCGGAGCAGGGCTGGTTGGGGCGGAAGGATTCGAACCTTCGGATGGCGGATTCAAAGTCCGCTGCCTTACCGCTTGGCGACGCCCCAGCCGTGGGCCTTCAATAAGCGTGGGGGCGGCCCGGCGTCTACCCCGGTCCGCCCCAGCCCCACCAGCCGGCGGGCAGCGAGGCGACGGCCCGTTGCGCGGCCGGGGCATCGGCGAACAGGCCGAAGCAGGTGGCGCCGGAGCCGCTCATGCGGGCCAGCAGGCAGCCCGGCCGGGCGCGCAGCCAGGCGAGGGCGGTGGCGATCGGGGGCGCCAGGGCGAGGGCCGCGGCCTCCAGGTCGTTCGAGAGGCGGGCCAGGTCGTGCGCCATGGCGGCGGCGTCCGGCCAGGCGGGCGGCAGGATGGCGGGGGGCGAGAAACCGGGGTCGCGGGCGCGGAACACCGCGGGGGTGGAGACGGCGACACCGGGGTTGAGCAGCGCCATCCCGTAGGCCGGCAGGGCGGGCGCCGGGCCCAGCACCTCGCCGATGCCCCCCATCCGGGCCGGGCGCTGGCCGAGGCAGACGGGCACGTCCGCGCCGAGGCCCGCGGCCAGCGCCAGCGCCCGGGCCGGCGGCAGCGCCGCGCCCCAGAGGCGCGACAGCAGACGGATCGTGGCCGCTGCGTCCGCGGAGCCGCCGCCGATGCCGCTGGCGACGGGCAGGCGCTTGTCCAGCACCAGCGCCGCCCCCGTGGTGACGCCGGTGGCCTGCGCCAGGGCGCGGGCGGCGCGCAGCACGAGGTTGTCCGGTTCGGCCGCGAGGCCGGCGCCGAACGGGCCTTCGATTTGCAGAGTCAAGGCGGGCGCAGGGCGGGCGGAGAG
The DNA here is from genome assembly GCA_964246015.1 of uncultured Acetobacteraceae bacterium. Lineage (GTDB taxonomy): Bacteria > Pseudomonadota > Alphaproteobacteria > Acetobacterales > Acetobacteraceae > JBBROS01. Next base: position 12,525 of record CAXTPG010000076.1, on the reverse strand, counting down.
CAGGTCGGCCGCACCGGGGAAGACGGCCAGGCTGTCCAGCAGGTGATACCCGTCGGGCCGGCGGCCGACGACGTGAAGGTGGAGGTTGACCTTGGCCCGCGCCGCCTCCTGCATCACCTGACGCGCGGGGCGGGGGCCGAGGCCTGCGCGGGCGTCGCTGCGGGGAGCGTCGCGAGCTTGGCGTTGATCCGCTTCTCCTCCTCGGCCTCCGGCTTGAGGTTCAGGGCGCGGCGCCACTGGAACTCCGCCTCCCGCCAGCGTCCCACGGCGGCGAGCGCGTCGCCGAGGTGGCCGTTGATCACGGGGTCCTCGGGCTGGAGCTCCACCGCGCGCTCCAGGTTCTTGAGCGCGCCGGGGCCGTCGCCCTGGCGGAGCATGACCCAGCCGAGGCTGTCGATGAACGAGGCTTCCTGCGGGCGCAGCTCCACCGCGCGCTGGATCATCTGGCGCGCGCGGTCGAGGTTGCGGTTCTGCTCGGTCCAGGCGTAGCCGAGGTAGTTGAGGACGCTGGGCTGCTCGGGCGCGAGGCGGAGCGCGAATTCGAAGTCCGCCTCGGCCTGGGGCCAGCGGCCGGCGCGTTCATGGGCAACGGCGCGCTCGTAGAACAGGGGCCAGTTGGCCCGGCTGGGCGTGCCGATGCGGGCGACGGCGCGGTCGTACATCGCGACGGCCTCGGGGAAGCGGCTTTTGCGGCGGAGGGCGTCGCCGGCCTGGGTCAGGGGCTCGGGCCGGTCCGGGTATTCGCGGGCGAGGGTTTCGAGCAGGCGCATCGAGTCGTCGGACTGGCCCAGCGCCTCCTGCAAGGCGGCCTGGCGGAGGCGGACGACGGGGACGAGCGGGTCCGTGGGGGAGACGGGGGCCAGGGTGTCGAGGGCCGCGCGGGGGCGCCGGGCCGTGTCCTGCACGTCGGCGAGCAGCATGCGGGCCGCGGTGAAGTCGGGGCGCATGGCGAGGGCGAGCCGGAGGAGGACCTGCGCGGTGTCGGCCGAGTTCTGCTGGCGGAGCGTGGCGCCCATGGCGAGGTAGGCCTCGGCGATGCCGTCGGCGGCGTTGCGGACGGCGGGACGGCTTGCGTCGGCTTCCAGCGACAGGCGGGCCATGGCGAGGTCGCCGTTGCCGTTGCCCAGCTCGCGGATGATGCGCTGCGCCTCGGTCATGTAGCCCTGGCGCGCCTGCCAGCTGGCGAGGACGACGCCCAGCCGCAGGTTGAGTGCGCCGTATTCCACCTGCGCCAGGCGGTAGAGCCGGGCCGCGTCCTGCGCCTGTCCGCCGATGTCGGCGATCATTGCGGCATGGAGGGCCATGACGCCCTTGTAGCGGCCGCCGTCGAAGAAGGGCTGGAGCGTCGACAGGGCCGCCGCCGTGCGCCCTGCCCCGGCCTGCGCCCAGGCGACCAGCAGCGGCCGCAGCACCTGCGTGATGCCCTGCGTGGGCAGTCCGGCGAACCGCGCCTCCGCATTGTCCCAGCGTCCCGCCTGCACGTCCTCGTCGGCCAGGACGAGCTGGGCGACCGGGTTGTCGGGCAGGCTGCCGGCGAGGCGGGTGGCGTCGGCGCGGCCGGCCATGACGGCGGCGATGAAGGCCTGGGTCGTGACCTCCCGCACCGCGCCGTCCTTCGCCGCCAGTTCCAGCTTGTCGGCGGCGAGGTCGAGGTCGGCGCGCTGGACGGCGAAGCGGCCGGAGAGGTAGGCGCCGAAGGCTCCGCTGGGTGTGAAGTTCGACCGGCCGGGGGAGTCGTCCGGGCCGAAGTCGCTTGCGGCGCAGGCCGACAGCATGGAGAGCACGAGCAGCGTCGCCCGGCTGAGATTCCGACCCAGATGCATCAAGGTGCCTTCGCTGCTCGAGTAGTCATCCGGCGATGCAGGTTACATGCCGCTGGGGTAGTTCGGTCCGCCGGCGCCTTCCGGCACCTGCCAATCGATGTTCTGCGTGGGGTCCTTGATGTCGCACGTCTTGCAGTGGACGCAGTTCTGGGCGTTGATCTGGAGGCGCGGCTCGCCCTGTTCCACGCCGACCGCCTCATAGACGGCCGCCGGGCAATAGCGGCTTTCGGGGCTGGCGTAGGTGTCCCAGTTCACGCCGCGCCAGCGGCCGGGGTCCTTCAGGCGCAGGTGGACGGGCTGGTTCTCCTCGTGGTTCGTGTTGCTGATGAACACGGAGGAGAGTCGGTCGAAGGTGAGGGTGCCGTCGGGCTTCGGGTAGTCGATCTTCGCCGCGTCCTTGGCCGGTTGCAGCGTGTCGTGGTCGGCGTGGGGGTGGTGGAAGGTCCAGGGGGCCTTGCCGCGCAGGACGTAGGTGTCGAGCGCGGCGTAGGCGAGGCCGCCGTAGAAGCCGAACTTGGCGAAGGCGGGGCGGATGTTGCGGACGGCGTGCAGCTCCTCGTGCAGCCAGCTTGCGCGGAAGCGCTCCTGGAAGCCGGTGGGTTCGTCGGGCTTGTTGCCGGCCAGCGCTTCGGCCACCGCTTCGGCGGCCAGCATGCCGGACTTCATGGCGGCGTGCGTACCCTTGATCTTCGGCACGTTGAGGAAGCCGGCCGCGTCGCCGATGAGTGCGCCACCGGGGAAGGTGAGCTTGGGGATCGACTGGTGGCCGCCTTCGCTGAGGGCGCGGGCGCCGTAGCTGATGCGGCGGGCGCCTTCGAAGTGGCGGCGCATCGCGGGGTGGGTCTTGAAGCGCTGCATCTCGTCGAAGGGGGAGAGGTAGGGGTTGCGGTAATCGAGGCCGACGACGAAGCCGTAGCTGACCAGGTTGTTGCCGAAGTGGTAGAGCCACGAGCCGCCATAGGTCGTGCTGTCGAGGGGCCAGCCGGTCGTGTGCTCGATGAGGCCGGGCCGGTGGTTGGCGGCGGGGATCTCCCACAATTCCTTGATGCCCAGCGCGTAGGTCTGCGGGTCGCGGCCGGCGCGGAGGTCGAAATGGGTCATGACCTGCTTGGACAGGCTGCCGCGGCAGCCCTCGGCGAACAGGGTGTAGGTGGCGCGCAGGTCGATGCCGGGGGTGTGGTTGGCGCCGGGTTCGCCTTCCTTGGTGATTCCCATGTCGCCGGTGGCGACGCCGACGACGCGGTTCTGTTCGATCAGCACCTCGGCTGCGGCGAAGCCCGGGTAGATTTCGACGCCGGCGGCCTCGGCCTGCTGGCCCAGCCAGCGGGTGACGTCGCCGAGGCTCACGATGTAGTTGCCGTGGTTGTGCATCTGGGGCGGCGTGGGCAGGCGGATGGCGCGGGTCGCGGTGAGGAAGAGGAAGCGGTCGTCCTTGGCCTCGGTCAGCAGGGGTGCGCCGCCGGCCTTCCAATCGGGCAGCAGCTCGTTCAGGGACCGGGGTTCGATGACGGCGCCGGACAGGATGTGGGCGCCGACCTCGCCGCCTTTTTCCACGACGCAGACGGTGGCGTCTGGCGCCAACTGCTTCAGGCGGATGGCGGCCGAGAGTCCGGCGGGGCCGGCCCCCACCACCACCACGTCGAACTCCATCGCCTCGCGTTCCGCCATCCCAGCCTCCGGTCTTGTGGGGTAAGGTAGGGTCTTTCGCGGGTTGCGCAAAACCCGATCCTGGCACAATCGTCTGTGGAGGAGTACGGCGGGAGCCATGGACGACCTGTCGGCGCTGCGGCTGCAGATCGAGTGGGGCGCCGACGAGGCGCTGCTGGACGCGCCTGTGGACCGGCTGGCGCGGCCGGAGCGGCTGCCCGTTTCGCGCCCGCTTGGCCCACGCCCGCTTGCCCCAAACCCGGCCGCGGTCCTGGCGCCGGTGCGTGCGGCCGTGCCCGCCCCCGCGGCGACCGACGCCGTGGACCTGCCGGGCTTGCAGGCGGCGCTGGACCGGTTCGACGCGTGCCTGCTGCGGGGGACGGCGTCGACGACGGTCGCGCCGTCGGGCAATGCGGCGGCGGGGCTGGTCCTGATCGGGGAGGCGCCGGGGGCGGAGGACGACCGTGCGGGGACGGCGTTCGCCGGACAGGCCGGGCAGGCGCTGGACCGGGTGCTGGGCAGCGCCGGGCTGGGGCGGGACGCGCTGCTGCTGTGCTTCCTGGTGCCCTGGCGGCCACCGGGGGGACGACCGGTGAACGAGGCGGAGGTGGCGCAGTGCCTGCCGTTCCTGCTCCGGCTGCTGGGCCTGGTGCGGCCGCGGCGGTTGGTGCTGCTGGGCGGCGGGCCGCTGCGGGCGCTGACGGGGGATGCGACCAGCATCCGGCGGGCGCGGGGGCGGTGGGTGGAGGCGGCGGTGCCGGGGCTGGCGGACAGGGTCCCTGCCCTGCCGATGCTGCCGCCGGACCAGTGGCTGTCCAGCCCGGCCAGCAAGCAGGCGGTGTGGGCGGATCTGCTGACGCTGCGGTCGACGCTGGACGCGGACCGGGATGGGGCGGGGTAGAACCCATTAAGAACATTGGTCGCGAATGCGTGCGTTGCCCGGGCCGGGCCGGCCGTGTAGCGGACCGCCGTCATGCGAGGGTCACACCACGCGACCCCCCGCCTTTCCGCCGCCCGGGCATTCCTCGCCGGGGCGGCGATCCTGGCCGGGGCCGCGACATCCGCGTTATCGCCTGCCCGTGCGCAGGACGCGCCCGAGGACACGGCGCTGGCCATCCCCCGTCTTTCGCCCGGCCGCGGCGATGGCGTGGGGCTGCCGCGCCCGCTGAGTTCGGCGCAGGCGCGGCTGGTGCGGGAGGCGTTCCGGGATGCCGCCGCGGCGCTGGAGCCGCTGCGGGACAGCATCCTGTTGGGGCATGTGCTGGCCGAGCGGCTGGCGGCCAAGCCAGTGACCGAGGAGCTGCAGGCGTGGCTTGCGCGCCATGGCGAGCTGCCGGACGCCCCGGCGCTGCACGCGCTGCTGCTGGCGCGGCTGCCCCGGGGGGTTGCGGCGCCGGCCGCGCCGTCGTTGCCGGCCTTCGTCGCGGCGCCGCCGGGGGACGATATCGAGGCGCCGGCGCGGCTGCTGCCGCGCAACCCGTTGCTGGACCGGGCGGTCCGCGAGGCGGCCCGGGCCGGGCAGTTCGACCGGGCGGTGCGGCTGGTGAGCGGCACGCGCGGGCTTTCGGCGGAGTATGGCGCGCTGCTGCGGGCGGAGATCGCGCAGGCGATGTTCGGGCAGGGGCGGGACCGGGAGGCGTTGACGCTGGCCGAGGCGGCGAACCGGCAGGCGCATGGCAGCGTGGGGATGGCGCCGTGGATCAGCGGGCTGGCGGCGTGGCGTCTGGGCCGGCCGGAGCTGGCGCGGACGTGGTTCGAGGCGGCGTACCGCGCGCCGATGATCTCGCCGGGGCGGCGGGCGGCGGCGGCGTGGTGGGCGGCGCGGGCGACGCTGGTGACGCGGGGGGATCACGGCGTTTGGATGCGCCGGGCGGCGCGGGATCCGCGGACGTTCTACGGGTTGCTGGCGCGGCGGACGCTGGGGCAGACGATCCGGCCGGAGCCGGACCCGGTGGACACGCTGGGCGAGGCCGATATCGAGGCGGTGGCGGCGACGACGCGGGGGGAGCGCGCGCTGGCGCTGCTGCAGGTGGATCAGCCGGCGCGGGCGGCGGCGGATCTGCGGCTGCTGTGGCTGGAGATGCGGGACCATGCGGGGTTCGGGCGGTCGGTGCTGGTGGTGGCGCGGGCGGCGGGGCTGCAGGAGCTGGCGGCGCAGATCGAGGGCGTGATGCGGCCGGCAACGGTGCGGCTGCCGGCGACGAAGCTGCGGCCGGCGGGGGGGTTCCGGGTGGACCCGGCGCTGGTGCATGCGCTGGCGCGGCTGGAGTCCAATTTCGACGCGGGGGCGGTCTCACCGGCCGGGGCGCGGGGGCTGATGCAGCTGATGCCGGGGACGGCGCAGTATGTGCTGGCGGGGACGGGGCGTGGCGCGCCGGAGCTGCACAACCCGGGCGTGAACCTGGACCTCGGGCAGCGGTATCTGCTGTATCTTTCGCGGCTGGACGCGATCGGGCCGGACCTGATCCGGCTGCTGGCGAGCTACAATGCCGGGCCGGGCGCGTTCGCGCGGTGGATGGAGACGATGGCGGCGGAGCAGGATCCGCTGCTGTTCATCGAATCGCTGCCGGGCGAGGAGACGCGGGCGTATGTGCCGCGGGCGCTGGCGTACACGTGGTTGTATGCGGCGCAATTGGGCCTACCCTCGCCCACGCTGGACGAGCTGGCGGCCGGGTTGTGGCCGAGCCTGCATGTTCTGCCCGCACGGCGGGAGGCCGCGGTGCGCCTGCACTGAGGAGCTGCCGATGCCCATCGACGAGTCGCGCGCGTTCGTTCCCGTGGTGATTGCGGTGCTGACGGTTTCGGACACACGGACGCTGGCCGACGACCGGTCCGGGGACACGCTGGTGGCGCGGATCGAGGGCGCCGGGCACCGGGTGGGGGCGCGGGCGATCGAGCGGGACGATGCGGGTCCGATCGAGCGGCGGCTGCGGGGGTGGATCGCCGATCCCGGGATCGATTGCGTGATCAGCACGGGGGGGACGGGGATCACCGGGCGGGACGTGACGCCCGAGGCGTTCGAGCGGGTGCTGGAGAAGCGGATCGAGGGATTCGGCGAGCTGTTCCGGATGCTGAGCTACCAGAAGATCGGGACGTCGACGATGCAGTCGCGGGCGCTGGCGGGCGTCGCGGGGGGGACGCTGCTGTTCGCGCTGCCGGGGAGCACGGGGGCGGTGAAGGATGCGTGGGACGACATATTGCTGTGGCAACTGGATGCGCGGCACCGGCCCTGCAACCTGGTGGAGTTGATGCCACGGCTGCAGGAGCATCTCGGGCGGTAGGTTCCACTTCTGTTCTTGACAGGCCGCACGCCGGTGCGCATGGTGCGTCAGGAACAGGAAGGGAACACGCCATGCCTGACGGCTCCTTCACCCACGTGCCCGACCGTGATGCGCTGGCCGCCATGCAGCTTTCGGGCGCGCCGGAGCCGGCACCGGAGACCGTGCTGCCCGGCATGGCCCGGCGCGGGCGGGGGGCGGTGACCAATCCGGGGTCGCGGTTCGATCGTCAGCAGGCGGCCGGGTTCGATGACGGGTGGTCGTTCCTGACGGGGGAGGAGCTGACGGCGCCCCCGCTGGAGACGGTGCTGGTGCGCGACACGTCCCGCTCCGCGATCGCGTGGAACGACAGTCCGGATATCGGGTTCGACCGGGCGGTGAACCCGTATCGGGGATGCGAGCACGGGTGCATCTACTGTTATGCGCGGCCGAGCCACGCGTATCTCGGGTATTCGCCGGGGCTGGATTTCGAGACGAAGATCGTCTTCAAGCCGGATGTGGCGCGGTTGCTGGAGCGGGAGTTGTCGAAGCCGGGGTACGAGGCGCGGACGCTGGCGCTGGGGTCCAACACCGACCCGTATCAGCCGGTGGAGCGGACGATGCGGCTGACGCGTTCGGTGCTGGAGGTTATGGAGCGGTTCCAGCATCCGGTGAGCATCGTGACGAAGTCGTCGGGCGTGGTCGCGGACATCGACATCCTGCAGCGGCTTGCGGCGAAGGGGCTGGTGCGGGTTTGGCTTTCGGTCACGACGCTGGACCCGGCGCTGGCCCGCATCATGGAGCCGCGGGCGAGCGCGCCGAGCCGCAGGCTGCGCGCGATCGAGGAGCTGTCGAGCGCGGGCGTGCCGACGGCGGTGCTGGCGGCGCCGATGATCCCCGGGCTGAACGACCCGGAGCTGGAGCGGATCCTTGCGGCCGCGCACCGGGCGGGGGCGCGGCATGCCGGGTATGTGCTGCTGCGCCTGCCGCTGGAGCTGCGGGACATGTTCACGGCGTGGCTGAACGAGCACGTGCCCGACCGGGCGCGGCGGGTGCTGGCGATGATCCGGGAAACACGGGCGGGGGCGTTGAACGACAGCACGTTCGGGCAGCGCTTCACGGGCCAGGGCGCGTATGCGGATTTGTTGGCCCAGCGGTTCGACCGGGCGAAGCGTCAGCTTGGGTTCGGCGGACAGGAGTTGCTGGATGCGACGAAGTTCCGTGCGCCGAATTCGCAGCTTTCGTTTCTTTGACGTTTCGTGGTGCGCCGGCGCGCCGGGGCGGAGAAGCCTAGCCGGAGGCGGCCAGATGCGCGCGGATCGCGGGGTCGGAGGTGAGTTCGATGGCGCGGCTGCGGGCCTGGGCCGGATTTTCGCCGGCGCGGCGGAGGAGGTGGGCCAGGGTGGCCCAGTAGGGCTGGTAGGCCTCGACGCGCGCGGGGTCGATCGCGCGGAGCAGCGCGAGGCCGGCGGCGGGGCCGAATGCCTCCCCGTGCACGGCGGCGCGGGCGATCTCCACGCCGATGGCGGCGGTTTGTGTGGCCAGGAGGTCGTAGAGGGCGACGAGGGGGCCGGTTTCGGTGCGGCCGGTGATGGCGCGCTGGACGTGGACGGACTGGATCGCGGCCTCGGTCTGGTAGCGGCCGAAGATCCTGGCGCGGGCGGCGAGGGTCAGGTGCTCCTCGGCCTCGATGATGGAGGGGCGGGACCAGCGGGCCGGGTCCTGGGATTCGAGCGGGACGAAGTCGCCTTCCCGGGTGCGGCGGGCGCCTTCGCGGGCCTGGCAGTAGAGCATGAGCGCGAGCAGGCCGCGCGCTTCCGGCTGGTCCGGCAGGAGCGCGGCGAGCAGGCGGCCGAGGTAGATCGCCTCCTGAGCGAGGCCGTTTCCGTCCTGGGCGCCGTGGGCATCCCAGCCGGTGCCGAACGCGGCGTAGATCGCGGCCAGGACGCAGTCGAGCCGCGCGGGCAGCTCCCGCGGGTCCGGCTCGTGGAAGGGGATTCCGGCGTCGCGGATCTTGGCCTTCGCGCGCACCAGGCGCTGGCCCATGGTGGCGGGCGGGACCAGGAAGGCGGCGGCGATGCGGGCGGCGTCGAGGCCCAGCACCGTCTGCAGCATCAGGGGGGTTCGCATCGCGGCGTCGATGGCCGGGTGGGCGCAGACGAACAGCAGGGACAGGCGGTGATCGGGCAAGGACGCGGCCTCGTGCCCGGCCCGTTCGTCATGCAGTTGAGCGATTGCAGCCGAGGCCGCGTCGCGCACGGCGGTGTGGCGGCGTGCATGGCCCATGCCCCTGCGGGCCGCGGTCAGCAGCCAGGCGTCGGGACGGTCCGGGATGCCGCGGACCGGCCAGGTTTCGAGCGCCGCGCGGAACGCGTCCGCGAGCGCGTCCTCGGCGGCGGCGATATCGCGGGAGCGCGCCGCCAGCATGGCGAGCAACCGGCCGTAGCTGGCGCGCGCCACACGCTCGGCGGTGTCGCGCGCGCCATCCATTCAGGCGTCCATGGGCGGCAGGACGGGGCGGACCTCGACGGAGGCGTATTCCGCCGAGGGCGCCTGCGCCGCCCAGTCGAGCGCCGTGTCGAGCGTTGGCACCTCGATCACGAAATATCCGCCGAGCTGCTCCTTGGTGTCCGCGAAGGGGCCGTCCTGGAGTTCGCGCTTGCCGTCGCGGACCCGGACCGTGGTTGCGGTGTGCGGCGGCTGCAGGCCGTGGCCGTTGACGATGACCCCGGCCGCGCGGAGGGCGCCGATATAGGCGCTCCATGCGCCCCAATAGGCGCCGACCTTCTCGGGGTCGGTACGCGACGCGAACCCGGCCTCGTTCTCCTTCAGGATGAGCATGTATTGCATGGTCGTGGTCCCCAGTGTCCGGCGCGATGAGCCGCACCTGCCCCCATGAGCCGCGAGGGGCGGGTGTTTCGACATGCGCTATGCACTATCATGCGTGGCCTGCCGAGGAGCCACTCCCATGACCGACCGCGCCGACCGCATCCGTTCGAGCTTGCAGGCCGCCCTGCGCCCCACCTTGCTGGAGGTGGTGGACGACAGCGCGCGCCACGCCGGGCACAGCGGCGCGGCGGCTGCGGGGCAGTCGCATTACAACGTGCTGGTGGTGTCGCCGCTGTTCGAGGGGCAGGGGCGGGTCGCGCGGCACCGGCTGGTGAACCAGGCGCTTTCGGACGAGTTCGCGGGGGGGCTGCACGCGCTGTCGCTGGTGCTGCGGACGCCGGCGGAGTCGGCTCAGGCGGGCTCGGCGGTGGCGGCGCCCGTGTAGAAGCGGGGGTAGTCCCGCTGCACGACGGGGCTGTCGGGCGCGTAGGCGAGGCAGGTTCCGAGCATGGCCGGGCGCTCGCTGGTGGTTTGCGCGTTGGGCGCGGTGTCGCGCTTGCGGCGGACGGCGTAGAGGGTCTGGAAGGCGACCGTGCCCATCTGGCCCAGCAATTCCCGCAGATGGGTGCAGCCGTGGATGCCGCCGATCCGCTCGTTGGCGGCCTTGATGAAGCCGCGGCCGACCTTGAGGCCGGCGAGGCGGGCGAAGTTGGGGGCGGCCTGCGGGCAGATGGCGTAAGGGCCGAACTCGGTCGAGGCCTCGAAGGCGGTGATGAGCATGTCCTCGTCGAGGGTCATGCGGGCCAGCATGCCGTGGAGGGGAACGCCGGGTTCGACGGTGCCGCGGTCGTGGTTGGTGAAGGCGTAGGTCTTGGTGTCGACCAGGTGCGCCTCGATGTCGAACAGGCCGTCGGCGCGGCGATAGCCCGTCATCTCAATCCGGCGGACGTGGAGCTTCTCCCGGTCGGTGGCGGCGCTGAGGGGCATGGGCGTGTCTCCGTTCGCTGCGCCGCAGCATACAGGCGGGACGCGTCTAGACGAAGCGGGCGAGGCGCACGGCCGTGTGACCGCGGCTGGCGCGCAGGCTGGGCATGACGAGGAGGCAGTCGTCGTGCGGGGTCCTGATCTCGGTCGTGCCATCCATGGCGATGAGCGTGTTGCGGAGCGGGATGACCTCGCCGCCGCGGTAGGGTTGGACGAAGGCGAAGCCGGATGTGGTCGCGGTGATCGCCATCGTGACCTCGGCACAGCGGGGCGGGGCGGGCGTGGGCGGGGCGGGTATGGCCGGGGCGGGCATAGCCGGGCCGGGCGCGAGCCCGGTGTGGCGCAGCAGCGCGTCGACGGCGTCCTGCATGATGGCGACGGTTTCCCCGCGCCAGTGCTGGCCGGCTTCCACGAGGCAGGCCGCGGCGTCGCCTTCGCCGAGGAAGCGGGGGTAGTCGATGAGGCGGGGGCCGGTCTGGTGGCCGTGGTCCGCGACGACGAGGCTGGGGACGCCGAGGGCCTGGGCGAGGCGGCGGCCCTTTGCGGAGGGTCCGCTGAGGATCAGCGGGTCCGACGGCCAGAGCATGGAGTGGAGGTCGAGCAGCAGGTCCGCCTGGTCGATCAGGGGCCGAATGGCGCGGGCGCGGTCCAGTTCGAGGCTGGCGCGTGGGCCGTCGAGGACGGCGGGGTCCCAGACGCGGTTCATGTCCTCGTCGATGAAGCGGGATGCGGTGGGTTGGGCCGGGTCGAACCGGGCATAGGCGGCGAGGTTGGCGAACCCCAGGGTGAGCCGTCCGCGGCGGGGGCGCAGCCCGGCGGCGAGCATGCGGCCGAGCACGACGGCGCCGCCCAGCTCGTTTCCGTGGAGCAGGGCGACGATGACGACGTGGGGGCCGGGCTGCGAGGCTGCGGCGGTCGTGAAGCCGGGCACGCCGGTGTTGCCGGGCAGCCAGGCCTCGATGTCGGGCGCCGCGACGTCCACGTCGAATCGGGGAATGGCGGCCGGCTCGATTCCGGGCATCAGCGCCTTCGGGCGGGGTGTCGGGAAGCGGCCATGGACCATTGTGGCGTGGCCGGGGCGCGGCGGCAACCGCAGGCGGGATCTGCGTGGCGTGGCCGCGGGCGGAACGACTTCCCGGGGTGCTGGCCGTGGGGGCGATGCCCTTGTATGCTGCATAGCGGCAATACGGCCGGGACATGGCGGAAGGTTTTTTGGACGTGACCATGGGCGTGCGATAGGTGGCGACGTGGCTTGTCCGCCGGTTCATCCAGGCGATCTTCGTCGTGCTGGCGATGACGGTCATCGTGTTCATCGGCGTGAACGTGATCGGCAATCCGATCGACATCCTGATCTCGCCCGAGGCCGATGCGGCCGAGCGGGCGCGGGCGATCGCGGCGCTGGGCCTGGATAAGCCGATCTGGGAGCAGTACCTGGTGTTCCTGACGGGGCTGCTGAAGGGCGACCTGGGCCGCAGCTTCGTGTTCAACGAGCCGGCGATCCGGGTTATTCTGCAACGCCTGCCGGCGACGCTGGAGCTGGCGGTGGCGGCCGTGCTGATCAGCGTCGCGATCGGGATCCCGTTCGGGCTGTATGCGGGGCTGAAGCCGAACGGGCTGATTTCGCGGACGGTGATGGCGGGCAGCATCCTGGGGTTCAGCCTGCCGTCGTTCTGGGTGGGGCTGATGCTGATCATGGTGTTCGCGGTGCAGTTGGGGTGGTTGCCCAGCACCGGGCGGGGGACGACGGCGTCGCTGTTCGGCATCCAGTGGTCGTTCCTGACGCGGGACGGGCTGGCGCACATGATCCTGCCGGCGTTCAACCTGGCGCTGTTCAACGCGAGCCTCATCCTGCGGCTGACGCGGGCGGGGGTGCGGGAGGCGCTGCCTTCGGACTACGTGCGGTTCGCGCGGGCCAAGGGGCTGCGGCCGGCGCGGGTGATCGGGGTGCACGTGATGAAGAACATCATGATCCCCGTGGTGACGGT
>CAXTPG010000075.1:0-22123 GCA_964246015.1 uncultured Acetobacteraceae bacterium | reverse complement strand
CACGTTGTCCGCCATCAGCCCGTAGCGGATCGACTTCGCCCCGCACGAGTTGTTCCCCGCCATCCCCCCGATCGTGCAGCGCGCATTGGTGCTGGGATCGACGGGGAAGAACAGCGCCTCGGGTTTCAGCGCCGCATTCAGATGGCTCAGCACCAGCCCCGGCTCCACCCAGGCCCGCCGCTGCGCCGCATCGACCTCGATCACCCGCCGCAGATGCTTCGTGCAGTCGATCACCAGCGCCCGGTTCACCGTCTGCCCGCACTGGCTCGTCCCGCCGCCCCGGGGCAGCACCGGCACGCCGTGCTCCCGCGCGATCGCCATCGCCGCCGCCACGTCCCCGATCGTGCGCGGGACCACGACGCCCACCGGCTCCACCTGGTAGATCGAGGCGTCGGTCGCATACCGTCCCCGGTCCGCCCGGCCGAACAGAACCTCGCCCGACGTCTCCCGCCGCAGCCGTTGCGCCAGGCGCGCGTCGCCCAGCGGAGCCTGCGTCATCAGGCCGCCTGCCGCGCCGCCGCCTGAACCTGTCCCGTCAGCACCTCCATCGCCGCCTGCGCGCCCCCCGCGCGGTGCGGCACGCCCGCCAGATGCAGCCCCATCTCGACGCCCGACAGCGTCCCCATCAGCGCCAGGTCGTTGAAATCACCGAGATGCCCGATCCGGAACACCCGACCCTTCAGCTTCCCCAGCCCGGCCCCCAGCGACATGTCGAACCGTTCCAGGATCACCCCCCGCAATGCGTCCGCGTCATGGCCCTCCGGCATCACCACCGTCGTCAGCACGCTGCTGTACTCCCGCGGGTCGAGCGCCAGCACCTCCAGCCCCCAGCCCCGCACCGCCGCCCGCGTCGCCTCCGCGAACCGGTCGTGCCGGGCGAACACCGCCGGCAGCCCCTCCTCCCGCAGCATCGCCAGCGCCTCGTCCAGCCCGTACAGCAGGTTCGTCGCCGGCGTGTACGGGAAATACCCCGTCGCGTTCGGCCCCATCATCTCCTGCCAGTCCCAGTACGACCGCCGCATGCCCCCGGACGCCGAGGCCGCCAGCGCCTTCTTCGACACCGCGTTGAACCCCAGCCCCGGCGGCAGCATCAGCCCCTTCTGCGACCCGGCCACCGTCACGTCGACGCCCCAGGCGTCGTGCCGGTACTCCATCGACCCAAGGGACGAGATGACGTCCACCATGAACAGCGCCGGGTGATCCGCCCGGTCGATCGCCGCCCGTATGTCGGCGATGCGGCTCGTCACCCCGGTGCTCGTCTCGTTGTGCACGACCATCACGGCCTTGATCGCCCGGCCCGTATCGGCCCGCAGCCGGGCCTCGATCTCCGCCGGGTCCGCGCCGTGCCGCCAATCGCCGGGCACGAACTGCACATCGAGCCCCAGCCGCCCGGCCATCGCCCGCCACAGCGTCGCGAACTGCCCGGTCTCGACCATCAGCACCTGGTCGCCCGGCGCCAGCACGTTCACGATCGCCGCCTCCCACGCGCCCGTGCCGCTGCTGGGGAAGACGATGACCGTCTCGGTCCCGAACACCTCCCGCAGCCCCGTCAGCACGCGCCGCCCCAGCGCCCCGAACTCCGGCCCCCGATGGTCCATGGTGGGCCGGTCGATAGCGCGCAGGATACGGTCCGGCACGTTGCTGGGCCCGGGGATCTGCAGGAAATGCCGGCCGCTCTTGTACGCCATGACGTCCTCGCCGTTTTTGAATTCAATCCTGCCATCGCACGCCATGACGGGCGGTTCAAGCTGGATCTTTTGCATTCAACCGCCCATCATGCGCCCGTGACCGCCACCATCACCCCCTTCCCCCGCGCCTCCCTGCATGACGGCCTCCTCGCCGCGCTGCGCCGCCTCATCGACGACGGCGACCTGCTGCCCGGGGCCCGCGTCCCCGAGCGCGCCCTGTGCGAACGCTTCGACGTCTCCCGCACCCCGCTCCGCGAATGCCTCAAGGTCCTCGCCGCCGAGGGCCTCGTCGAACTCCTGCCCAACCGCGGCGCCCGCATCGCGACCCTGGAGGACGAACACCTCGTCCATCTCTTCGAGGTCATTGCCGCCCTGGAAGCCGAGGCCGGCCGCCTCGCCTGCGACCGCATCACGGAGCCGGACCTGGCCGAGATCAAGTCCCTGCACTACCGCATGGAGGCCCATTTCCTGCGCGCCGAACTGCCGGAATACTTCGCCCTGAACCAGGCCATCCACGCCGCCATCCTCGCCGCCAGCGCCAACCCGGTCTTGGTCAGCACCTACAACGCCCTCGCCGGCCGCATCGCCCGCGCCCGCTACATGTCCAACCGCCTCCGCCCCGACCGCTGGAAATCCGCGATGGACGAGCACGCGGCCATCCTGGACGCCCTCACCCGCCGCGACGCCATTGCCCTCCCCGCCCTGCTGTCCCGCCACCTGCAGAACAAGCGCGACATCATCACCGAAGCGATAAGGGATAGGCCCCCTCCCGTCGGGAGAGGGTTGCATGGGGGCCTTCCGCCCGCTCCAGCTCCAGCCGGGAACGAGCGGCAGGCCCTTACCCCAGCCCTCTCCGAACGTGAGAGGGAGTCTTGATTCAACTCGTCCAGGCCTCCGCCTGGCTCGAAGCCCGAATGTCTCCGCTTTCCCCCGAGACCATCCCCCTCATCGAGGCACGCTCCCGCACCCTGGCAACGACGATCCTCTTCACCGCCCTCCCACCCCGCCCCACCGCGTCAATCGACGGCCTGGCCGTCCGGGCCGGAGCGACCGAAGGCGCAAGCGACTATGCCCCGATCCCGATCCGCGGCGCGCCCGTCCTCGCAGGCCAACCCATGCCGGCCGACGCCGATGCCGTCCTCCCACCCCACTTCACCGAACCCGGCCCCACCGCCCTTGCGCCCACCGCCCTTGCGCCCGCCGCCCTTGCGCCCATCGCCGCCGGCCACGGCGTCATCCCCACCGGCCACCACGCCCCTGCCGGCTATGGCATGTCCAGGGGCACACGCCTGACCCCGCTCCACATCGCGCTCCTCTCCTGGCTGGGACACGCGACCGTCCAGGTCCTCCGCCGCCCCCGCATCGCCCTCCCGCCCGACCCGATGCTCCACGCCCTGTTCCATGACGCGGACCCGACCGGCCCACCCGACCTCATCCTGCTCGCCACCCCTGCGCCACTCACCACCATCCACGCCCGATCCATCGCCATGCACCCCGGCGAGAACACGGCCGTGGGCCTGGTTGGCCCCACCCCCGCCATTCTTCTTCCCTCCGATCCCCAGGACGCCTTCGTCGTCGCCACCATCCTCGCCCGCGGCATCCTGCGTCGGCTGGAAGGCTGGACCGGCCCTGCCGCCACCAAGGCCACCCTCACCCGCAAGATCGTCTCCAGCCTCGGCCAGATCGGCGTCACCCTGGTGCGCGTCGACGCCGGGCAGGCCACGCCCCTGCCCCACGCCCTCCACGCCGCAACCGAGGCCCACGGCATCGTGCTGGCGCCCGAGGGCAGCGAGGGCTATCCCCCGGGCGCCACCATCCAGGTCCACCCCGTTTGACCCTCCGCGACGCCGCGACCCAGGACCAGTTCCTCGACGTCCTCCCCCGCGAGGCCGCCGAAGCGCGCTTCCACGCCCACCTCCGCCTCGCGCCCCTCGGTCCCGAAACCATCTCCCTCCACCAGGCCCGCACCCGCATCCTCGCGGAGGACATCACGGCCGCCGTCGACGTCCCCGGCTTCGACCGCGCCAGCGTCGACGGCTTCGCCCTCCGCGCCGCCGACACCGAAGGCGCCACCCCGTCCACCCCCGCCATCCTCTCCCTGACCGAAGACCTCCTCACCCCCGGCATCCAGCCCCGATCCGCCGTCACCGCCCACCACGCCACCACCATCGCCACCGGCGGCATGATCCCCCGCGGCGCCGACGCCGTCGTCATGGTGGAGCACACCGAAACCCTCCCCGGCCTTCCCCTCCGTATCGCCGTCCACCGCGCCGCCGCCCCCGGCACCTTCATCGCCGGCGCCGGGTCCGACATCGCCCGCGGGGAGACCGTGCTCCGCCGCAACCGCGCCCTCGGCTCACGCGAGATCGGCATGCTCGCCGCCATCGGCCTCGATCGCGTCCTCGTCTGGCGCCGCCCCGTCGTCGCCATCCTGTCCACCGGCGACGAGATCGTGGCCCCCGGCGGCGCCCTCCGCCCCGGCCAGGTCTTCGACAGCAACGCCGCGACCCTCGCCGCCGCGGTCGAGGAGCAGGGCGGCACACCTCTTCCCCTGGGCATCGTCCCCGACGACCTGGTCGCCCTCCGGACCGCCCTCGCCGACGCGATCGCGCGGGCCGACATCGTCCTGCTCTCCGGCGGCACCAGCAAGGGCGCCGGGGACATCGCCGCCCGCGCGGCGGCCGAGCTTGCCCGCCCCGGCATCCTCGTCCACGGCGTCGCCCTGAAGCCCGGCAAGCCGCTCTGCCTCGCCGTGCAGGACGGCGTGCCCGTCGCGATCCTGCCGGGTTTCCCGACATCGGCGATCTTCACCTTCCACGCCTTCCTCGCCCCGGTGATCCGCGCCTTCGCCGGCCGCCCCCCGGCCGCCGCCGCCACCGTCCAGGCCACCCTCCCCATGCGCGTCGCCTCCGAACGCGGGCGCACCGAGTATGTCCTGTCCTCCCTCGTCCCCGGTCCCGACGGCCTTCTCGCCTACCCCACCGCGAAAGGCTCCGGCGCCGTCACCAGCTTCGCGGCCGCCGACGGCTTCTTCGCCATCCCCGCGATGGACGAGACCGTCCCCGCCGGCAGCCGGGTCACCCTCCACCGCCTCACCGATGCGCCTCCCGCCGACCTCGTCGTCATCGGCAGCCACTGCACGGGGCTCGACCTCCTGATCGGCCTGCTGGAGGACGAGGGCCTGTCGGTCAAATCCCTCGCGGTCGGCAGCCAGGGCGGCCTCGCCGCCGCGGCCCGCGACGCCTGCGACCTCGCCGGCATCCACCTCATGGACCCCGCGACCGGCGAGTACAACCGCCCGCTGCTCCCCCCCGGCGTGCGCCTGGCACCGGGCTATGGCCGCCTTCAGGGCGTCGTCGTCCGCCCCGACGACGCCCGTTTCGCCGGGTGCGCCACCCCGGCCGACATCGTCGCGGCGCAGGACGCGACCACACTCATGGTCAACCGCAACGCCGGGTCCGGCACCCGCGTGCTCATCGACCGCCTGCTCGGCCCCCCCCCCCCCCCCGGCTTCGCCCACGCCCCGAAATCCCACAACGCCGTCGCCGCCGCCGTCGCCTCCGGCCGGGCCGACTGGGGCGTCGCCATCCAGACCGTCGCCGCCCAGTACGGCCTCCGCTTCCTCCCGCTCCAGGCCGAGCAGTACGACTTCGCCATCCCCGAATCCCGCTGGGACCGCCGCGAGGTGCAGCGCTTCCTCACCCTGCTCGCCGCCCCCGCCACGCGCGACGCCCTGCGCGCGAAGGGCTTCGACCCCACATGACTGCCATGCTCGTCGCCCCCAACCCCGAAGACCCCCGCCTCACCATGGCGCTCGACGGCATCGACCACACCGGCGCCCTGATCCACACCCGCGTCCCCATGGAGCGCGCGCTCACCCTGTTCCTCAACGGGCAGGAGATCGTGACCGCCATGACCATCGGCGACCACCCCGAGGACCTGGCCCTCGGCTACTTCCTGAACCAGGGCATGGTCCGCCCCGACGACGTGGTCACCGCCATCGACCATGACGAGGAACTGGGCGTCGTCGTCGTCCGCACCGAGCGCCAGACCGACTTCGAGCAGAAGCTGAAAAAGAAGACGCAGACCAGCGGCTGCGCCCAGGGCACGGCCTTCGGCGACCTGATGGACGTGATCGAAGGCATCACCCTGCCCCACACCGAACTCCGCACGAGCTGGCTCTACCGCCTGACCCACGTCATCAACACGACCCCGTCCCTCTATCTCGAGGCCGGCGCGATCCACGGCGCCGTGCTCTGCGAACAGGACCGCCCGCTGCTGTTCATGGAGGACGTCGGCCGCCACAACGCCGTCGACAAGATCGCCGGCTGGATGCACCGCAACGCCATGCCCGGCGGCGACAAGATCTTCTACACGACCGGCCGCCTCACCTCCGAGATGGTCATCAAGACCGTCCGCATGGGCATCCCCATCCTCGTCAGCCGCTCCGGCTTCACCGCCTGGGGCGTGGAGCTGGCCCGCAGCTCGGGCCTGACGCTCATCGGCCGGGCCCGGGGCCGACGCTTCATGGCCCTGTCCGGCGCCGAGCGCATCGTCTTCGACGCCGACCCCGCCGACATGCCCGAGGAAGGCGCCCGCCACCGCCGCAAGGCCGCCGTCGATGACTGAGACCGTGGCCGTGATCCTTGCCGGGGGCCTCGCCCGCCGCATGGGCGGCGGCGACAAGTGCCGCCTCGTCGTAGGCGGCCGGACCGTGCTCGCCCGGACCATCGCGACCCTCGCCCCCCAGGTCACGCATCTCGCCATCAACGCCAACGGCGACCCGGCCCGCTTCGCCGACACCGGCCTCCCCGTCCTCCCGGACCCGGTGCCCGGCCACCCCGGCCCCCTTGCCGGCATCCTGGCCGGGCTCGACTGGGCGGCCGCCCGGGGCGCCCACTGGCTTCTCAGCGCCCCCGGCGACTGCCCCTTCCTCCCCGAAGACCTCGTCGCCCGCCTCCACGCCGCCCGGGGCGACGCACCCTACACCGTCGCCGCCTCCGGTGGCTGGACCCACCCCGTCATCGCCCTCTGGCCCACCACCTGCCGCGACGCCCTGCACGCCGCCCTCCTGGCCGGTCAGCGCAAGATCGACGCCTTCACCGGTCCCACCCCGACCGCCGAATGGGTCACGAACCCGCACGACCCCTTCCTCAACCTGAACACCCCCGAGGACCTCGCCGCCGCCCACGCCGCCGCCCACGCCGCCGCCTCGTAGCGCCGGCGTCCCGCCGGCCCCCCCGGCGTCCCGCCGGCCCCCGCCTACCCCCCCGCCATAGGCTCCATCCCGCTCCGCCGGATCGCCTCATGCGCCTCCGGAGCCGCCAGGAACCGCACCAAGGCCCGCGCCGCCTCCGCATGCGGCGCCGTCTTCAGCACCCCCACGGAAAACACGGTGTAGACCTGCAACGCCGCCGGCAGCGGCCCGATGATCGTGATCCCGTGGATCGGCTTCAGCTCGCTGTTCTGCTGGAACCCCAGCTCCGCCTCCCCCCGGGCCACGACCTCCCCCACAGGGTCCGCCGGGACCATCCGCGCCCGGCCCGACACCTGCTCCTTGATCCCCAGCTTCGCCAGCATCTCCCGCTCGATGTACACGCCGCTCGCGCTGTCCGAGTAGACGATCGACTTCGCCGCCAGCATCGTCGCCCGCAGCGCGTCCACCGTGCCGATATCCGGCACCGCCGCCCCTTCCTTCACCGCCGCCGAGATGCCCGACCGCGCCAGGTCCGCACGGTCCCCGACCGTGCCATTCTCCACCAGCGTCTTCAGCGCGTAGCCCACCATGATCACGACATCGATCGGCTCGTTCCGCGCGATCCGCTGCGGCACCGCGTTCACCGTCGCCCCCATCGAAGGCCCCCACCCGGCGCTCAGCGTATGCCCGGTCGCCTTCTCGAACGCCGGCGCAAGCTCCTTGAACGCCGCCGCGAACCCGCCCGAGCTGATCACCCGGATCTCGTCCGCCCGCGCACCCAACGGCCACAGCAGCGCCGCGACCAACAGAAATCGGACCATCGACGTTCCCCTTCTTCGTTGCCGGGAACGCTAGCCGATCTCCACCTCCAGCGACAGCAGCCGGAAGGACTGGGTCTTGCCATGCCCGTCCTGGTTCAGTGCCCCGTTCACGCCGCCCTCCAGCACGTCGTCGATCACGAAGTTGAACCCGCACAGGTTGGGCAGGTCGTACCGCACCACCCGCGTCGCCCCACGGTGGCGGAACAACGCCAGCACCCGGGCCTCCGTCACCTGCCCGGCCAACGCTCCGTAATGGGCGGGATCATACGGGAACAGGCTGATATTGCTGCGGTTCCCCTTATCCCCCGCCCGCGCATGCGCCACCGAGTGCAGCAGCACCTTCATGCCCCCTGCCCCCATTGCCGCGCCGTCATCACCTGCACCGTCGGCACGACGTCCGCCCGCGGCACCAGGTACGACCGCGTATGGATGCGCGCCGTCACGCCCCAGCGCGCGCCCCCCGTCCCCGCCGGCCCGCAGCACAGCAGCGCCAGCACCTCCCGCGCCGCCTGGTCCGCGTCGTCCCGGCTTGCACTCTCCGCCGCCAGCCGCACCCGGATCTCCGAGGGTTCCGCCCCCACCCAGGCCCGCCCCAGCGCCCCGTCATCGCTGTCATGCACGCTCGCGACCCCGATCAGATCGACCCGCACGCGCACGTCCAGCCCCCGGATCACCATCCGCTCCCGCAGCACGTCGGCCGCCGAGCGCGCCCGCGCCAGGCAGTTCGGCCCGGCCAGCGTCACCTCGCCCTCCCCCAGGAACCCGCCCTCGTAGCACGCCGTCACCTTCAGCCGCTCCGGCATCGGCGCGCCCCGCGCGCCCCTGAGCGCCACCCGGTCCAGCCCCGCCGCCGCGATCGAAACGCCCGTCACGTCCAGCACCACGTCGGGGGTCACGTAGGCCGCCGGGTCGTGCAGCTCGTACAGCAGTTGCTCCCGCACGCTCCGCAGATCGACCCGGCCGCCCGTGCCGGCCGCCTTCGTGATCACCATGCCGCCATCCGCGTCGACCTCGGCGATCGGGAAGCCCAGCCGCGCCGGGTCGGGCACGTCCTTGAAGCCGGGATCGTAGAACACGCCCCCGGTCACCTGGCTGCCGCACTCCAGCAGGTGCCCCGCCATCACGCCGGCCGCCAGCCGATCCCACGCCGCCGCCCCCCAGCCATGGAAGTGCATTAGCGGCGCCAACGCCAAAGCCGGGTCCGCGACGCGCCCGGCGACCACCACCTGCGCGCCGGCTTGCAGCGCCTCCAGCATCGGCCCCGCCCCCAGATAGGCGTTGGCCGCAACCAGCCGCTCCCGCCCCGCCGGCATCATCCCGCCATCGGCCTCGTGCACCTCCAGCGCGTCCAGATCCAGCGTGTCGCGCACGTCGTCCCCGCCCACGACCGCGATCCGCAGCCCCGGCAACCCCGCCGCCTCCGCCAGCCGCGCGATCACCCGCGCCGCCGCCGGCGGGTTGGCCGCGCCGAAATTGCCCAGGATCGGGATCCCCGCCCCCGCGCATCGCCCCAGGATCGGTCCCACCAGCCGCTCCAGCATCGGCTCGTATCCCCGGGACGGGTCCCGCCGCCGTTCCAGCTGCGCCAGCGCGACCGTCCGCTCGCCCAGCACCTCGAAGAACACCGCGGCCGGACCGCCCGCCGCCACCAGCGTGTCCACGACCGGTCCCGGCGCATCCACCCGGTCGCCCGAGAACCCCGCGCAATTCCCGATGCGCACCATCACCCGAGCAGCGCCCGCAACGCGTCCGCCTTCAACACCACCATGTAGCCGTCCTCCTCCCCCATGATCCCCGCCTCCCGCCACTCCTGCAGCGTCCGGTTCACCCACTCCCGCGTCGCCGCCACCTGCGCGCTCAGCTCCCGCTGCGACACCTTGACGTGGATCCGCTTCCCCCCCGGCACCGCCTGCCCGTGCCGCTCCACCAGTCCCAGCAGCAGCTTCGCCAGCCGTGCCGGCGCCGTCGAGAACGCGACGTCCTCGAACGCCTCGCTGCGCCGCCGCAGCCGCTCGCACAGAACCGCCATCAGCCGAAGCATCAAAGCCGGGCGCTGCATCAGGAACGGCAGGAACGCATCCCGCTCCAGCACAAGCAGCACGCTCTCGATCGCAGCCGTTACATCGAGGCTCCGCGGCTCCCCGTCCAGGAGCGCGATCTCCCCCAGCACCGCCCCGGCCTCGATGATCGTGTGCGTCACCTCCCGCCCCTCCACGGACACGGCGCCGGCCCGCAGCCGCCCGCTGACGAGCACCATCAGGCTCGACCCCGGATCGCCCCTCCGCATCACCATCTCGCCGCGCTTGACCCGCCGCGGCACCGCAAGCCCCGACAGCGCGTCCAGATCCGCCCCCGCCAACCCGGCGAACAGCGCCGTGGCCGCCAGCACGTCCCGGACCGCCCCCTTCGTCAACGCCTTCGCTGCCACGCCAAGCCCCCCGGTGATCCCATCCTGCGCCCGGTCGGCGCGGCAAAAAAGGCCCGACCTGTGATCCCGGTCACTGAATTCGGCGCACGGTGGCGTGAATGTCTGCTCAGGCGAGCGTCATTGGACGGGGGCGGGCATGAATGCGTTTTCCACCAATCGAGAGACCAACGGCAAGGCGCGGGGCAGCCACCTGTCCCTCATTCCGATCATGGTCAAGCAGCCGGAATGGCGCCTGACGGCCCAGGATCTGATGGCCCTGGCCCAATGGATCGGCCGCGCCGACGAGCACGGGTACCGCCGGCTGCTCATCGAGGCCGGCGACGACGCCGCGATGCCCGAGGACGGCGGCTACGCGCTGGTCTATGCCGCCGGCCGCGCCTGGGCCAACTGGGGCCTCGCCCGCTGCGACGAAGGGATCGCCGTGTGGCATTGCGGCAGCGGCGTTGACACGGGCTGCCACCCGACGATGCGGGCCGCGCTCGACAGCCTGCCCCCGGTCTGGACCGCGCCGGGGATGGCGTTCACACGGTAACGTGCAGCATCCGCAACGGTAAGCGGGCGTTCCCACCGCACAGCCGGGCATCGTGCCCGGCGCACGATGCGGGAGCGCTCGGATGAAATTTCTGTTCGCGGCGGCCACACTGACGGCGGTGGCCTGGATCATCGCCCCGGCACACGGCGCGGGCTGCGTCAGCGGCGCGGCCGTCGGCGGCATCGCCGGGCATTTCGCCGGGCATCACGGCGTGCTGGGCGCCGCGGCGGGCTGCGCGGTCGGCCACCACCAGGCCGTGAAGCAGGAACGCGCCCGCGACGCCCAACGCACCGCAGAGCGCCCGCCCCCGAGCACCGAGAACGGCGCCCGGAACTAAACCTCCAGGAACCGCCGCGCGCCCTCGACCAGGACCCGCAATCCCATCGCGAGGTCCTCAGGGGCCGTGTCCTCGGCCCAATGATGGCTGATGCCGTTGATCGACGGCACGAACAGCATCGCCGACGGCATGACGCGCGCCATGTATTGCGCGTCGTGCCCGGCGCCGCTGGGCATATGCTGCCATCTGCCCGGCGCCAGCGCCTCCGCCGCGCCCGCCAGCGCCGCCTGCAGCGTGGGATCGCACAGCGCCGGCTTCGACTGGCTCATCACCTCCACCGTCGCCGTGCACCGGTCCGTGCGGTTCAGCTCCTGCACCCCCCGCCGCAGCACGCCGTCCAGCCGCTCCAGCACGTCCGTCTCGATATCGCGGAACTGGAACAGCACCTCGGCGCGCCCGGGGATGATCGACGCCGCCCCCGGGTCGAGCGTGATGCGCCCGCATGTCCACACCGTCCGCGGCCCGATGTGGCGCGGGAACTCCGCATCCAGCCACGACAGCAGCCGCACCGCCGCGCGTCCGGCGTCCTTGCGCTCCGCCATCGTCGTGCCGCCGGCGTGGTCTTGCATGCCCTCGATCACGATCCGGTACTGCCAGATCGCGACGATGCCGGTCACGACGCCCACATGGTGGCCGGCATGCTCCAGCGTCGTGCCCTGTTCGATATGCATCTCGAGGAACC
The DNA here is from genome assembly GCA_964246015.1 of uncultured Acetobacteraceae bacterium. GTDB lineage: Bacteria > Pseudomonadota > Alphaproteobacteria > Acetobacterales > Acetobacteraceae > JBBROS01. Next base: position 10,438 of record CAXTPG010000075.1, on the reverse strand, counting down.
CCTTGTAGCGGCCCTCCTCCATCTGCACCCGCGGCAGGCCGGCCAACCCGGCCTCATCCAGCGCCTCCCGCATCGACTTGTTGTGATACCGGTTCCGCGCCGCGTCGATATCCGCCTCCGAGAAGATGCCGGTGAACGACCGCGAACCGGGGAAGCTCGAATAATGCCCTTCCTCGTCCACGAACGCGATCACGTCGACGGGCAACCCGGCCCGCGCCAGCGCGACCCCCGCGACGACGCCCAGCGCCCCATCCAGCCACCCGGCCTCGTTCTGGCTCTCGATATGGCTGCCCACCAGCAGCTTCGGCCCAGGCCCGGGATGCCGCCCGAACACGTTCCCGATCCCGTCCAGCGTGGGTTCCAGCCCCACCTCGGTCATCCGCTGCACCAGCCAGCGCCGGCTTTCCATGTCCTGCGGCGTGAAGGTGGGACGATGCACGCCGGTCTTGAACGCGCCGATCTGCCGCAGCTCGTTCAGGTCGTGCAGGAAACGGTCGGTATCGGGGGGAGGAGGTTCGTTGATCATGGGCGCAGAGTGGCGGTGCATGGCCCGGCGATCAACCCGCCGCCTGCCCGAACGGCGCGTTCAATCGCACGATCATCCAATTCAGGTAGGACGCGAACCCCACCCAAAGCAGATACGGCGCCAGCAGCCACGGCGCGAGCCCCGAATACGGCGCATACCCCACCACCATCGCCAGCACCGAAAACCACAGGAACGGCACCTCGATCAGCGCCCAGTCCGGCCGGTGCAGCTTGAAGAACAGCGGCGACCACAGCAGGTGGAACACCCAGTTCACCCCGAACAGGACCCCCACGCGCGCCCGCGCGCCCGCATCCGGCGCCCCGTCCCACGCCAGCACGAACGCCCAGCCGGACAATCCCAGGATGATCGTCCACGCCGGCCCGAACAGCCAGTCCGGCGGCTGCCAGCTCGGCTTCCGCAGGTTGCGGTACCACGGCCCGATCTCGGTCAGCAGCCCGCCAACCGCGAGCAAGGCGACCGTCGCGACGACGGCCGTGACGATCGACCAGGTCAGGTAAACAGATCCCGCGGACTGTCCCGCCGCAGCTCGTCGCCCAGCGCGACGCCGGCCCGGGCCGCGTCGGCATTCGCGCATTCCACCTGCCGCCGCAGCACGAACGTGCCGTCCGGCCGGGCCACCAGCCCCGTGATCCGCATCCGTCCACCCTCCAGCAGCCGCGCATGGGCGCCGATGGGCGTATGGCACGACCCGTCCAGGCTGCCCAGCAGCGCCCGCTCCGCCACCGCCATCAACGTCGCGTCCGGGTCCGTGATCGCGGCCAGCAGCGCGTGCAGCTCCGTGTCGCTCGCCCGCACCGTGATCCCCACGATTCCCTGGCACGCGGCCGGCACCATCACCTCGGCGTCGATCAGCACCGACGCCTCGTCCTCCAGCCCCAGCCGGTTCAACCCGGCCATCGCCAGCAGGCTGGCCGCGACATCGCCCCGGCGCACCTTGTCCAGCCGCCCCTGCACGTTGCCGCGGATGTTCACGACGGTCAGGTCCGGCCGCGCCGCCAGCAGCTGCGCCTGCCGCCGCACCGACCCCGATCCCACGATCGCCCCGTGCGCCAGCCCGGAATACGGGTCGTCTGCCACGGGCACCGGGCAATCGGGCCCCAGGATCAGCACGTCGCGCACGTCTTCCCGCGGCAGCGTGCAGGCCAGCACGACGCCGGGCGGCAGCTCCGTCTCCAGGTCCTTCAGGCTGTGCACCGCGAAGTCGATGCGGCCATCCAGCAGCGCCTCGTGGATCTCCTTCGCGAACAGCCCCTTGCCGCCGATGTCCGCCAGCCGCGCCCCGCTCGCCTGCGACGCGTCGCCGGTCGTGCGGATCGCATGCTCGTGGAAGACGTCGAGGCCCCGCAGCACCGGGCAGAACTTCGTCAGCAGCGCCAGGAAGGTCCGCGTCTGCACCAGCGCCAGCGGCGACGCCCGCGTGCCGACCCGCAACGGCAGCCCATGATGATGCGGCTTCACCCTCGGGGCCGCGGGGGCCCGAACGGGGCAGGTCGCGGCCGCGGTCATCGTATCGGTCAAGCTCATCGTCATCCCCCTGGGGTGGCGCCGCTCGGCGCCGTTCTTGATTGCAGTCATGATGCGAACGGCCCGTTCAGCCGCACGATCGCAAGGTTCAGCGCAGCCGCGAACGCGACCCACGCCAGATAGGGCACCAGCACCTTCGCCGCGGTGCCCGAGATCGGCGCCAGCACGGCGATCAGCACCGCGATGGAAAGCCAGAACGGCACGACCTCGATCAGCGCCCAATCCGGACGCCGCAGCTTGAAGAACAGCTCGCTCCACAGCACGTTCAGCAGCGCGTTGGCCGCGAACAGCACCAGCACCAACTGCCGCTTGCCGCGCGTCGGCGCGGCCCGCCACGCCAGCACGCCGGACAGCGCCGCCAGCCCGTAGATCAGCGTCCACGCCGGCCCGAACAGCCAGTCCGGCGGCTGCCACGACGGCTTCGCCAGCCCGTAGTACCACGGCCCGATCTCGCTGGCCGCGGCCCCGAGCGCCGCGACGCCCAACGCGCAGCCCGCCGCCACCAGCACCGGATACAGGGTGCGCCCACGCGTCATGCGCGCGCCAGCCCCAGCAACTGCGCCGTGTCCTTCAGGAAGATGCGGACATGGGCCAGCGGATCGCGCCGGGTCAGCTTCTTGTTCATGTAGCTGTCCCAGGTCAGGCGCTGGACGTCCTTGTCCCGGCACATCGTCACGAACTTCTCGCGCCGCTTGTCGCTCGAGTACCAGAACCACTCCATCATGCCCAGGATCCAGAACACCCGGCCGTGCGCCTTCATGAACCGCGCCCGCGCCAGCTTCAGCGATCGCACATCCCCCGTCGCGTGCAGCGCCTCGACCGCCTCCGCCGCCAGCCGGCCGCCCAGCATCGCGTAGTAGATGCCCTCGCCCGACGCCGGCGCCACGACCCCGGCCGCATCCCCGGCCAGCACCACGTCGCGCCCGTTGTCCCACCGCTTCATCGGCCGCAGCGGGATCGGCGCACCCTCCCGCCGCACCGTCCGCGCATGCTCCAACCCCGCGGTCCGCCGCAGCGCGCCCACGGCGCCCCGCAACGAGAACCCCTTCTGCGCCGACCCGGTCCCGACGCTCGCGACCTTCCCGTGCGGGAACACCCAGCCGTAGAAGTCCGGCGAGATCCGCCCATCGTAGTGCACGTCGCACCGCGACCCGTCGGCGCCCTCCGGCAGCTCGACGATCTCGTGGTAGGCGAACACGTAGCGGACGTGCTCCCACCCCTTCACGCATTGCCTTGCCACCTGGCTCTTGGCCCCGTCCGCCCCGATCACCGCCCGGGTCCGCAGCGTCTGCGGGGCATCCCCGCCCTTCGGCGTGAACCGCACCAGCGCCGTGCCGTCCGCGTCGCGCTCCACAGCCTCGAACGTGCCCTCGATCCGCACCGCCCCGGCCGAAGCCGCACGCTCCCGCAGCCATTCGTCGAAATGCTCGCGGTCGACCATGCCGACATATCCGCCCTCGCCGGCCGAGGGGATCGGCATGTCGGCCTCCTTCGCCGACGGCGCGACGATCCGCGCCCCCGTCGCCCGCGCCACGATCAGGCTGTCCGGAATGCCGAACTCCCGCACCGCGATCGGCGGGATCGCCCCTCCGCACGGCTTGATCCGGCCCGCCCGGTCCAGCAGCGCCACGCGCCGCCCGCCCCGCGCCAGGTCCGCCGCCGCGGTCGCGCCCGAAGGCCCGCCGCCGACCACGACCGCATCCCACATCTCGCTGCAATACGTGTCGTGCATCACGCGCTCCCCATCGCCATACCGCCCGCCCGGCCGGGCGCCGGCCCGCGGAACACCCGCAACGCCACCAGCGCCGAAGCCAGGAACAGCCCCGCCTCACCCACGAACACCGCCGCATACGCGACCGTCGGCGTATCGAACGCCAGCCGCGCGACATCGACCGAGGCCGTGCCAACCAGCCCGCCCGCCCCGAACGCCAGCGCCTGCGCCGCCCCCCACATCCCCATCCGCGTGCCCTCGCGCGACGCGCGCCCGTGGCTCGCCAACCCCATCATCGACCCGATCGCCGCCACCGCGAACGCGCCGTTCGCGACACCCAGCAGCAGCACCGCCGTCTTCAGCGGCGCCCCCGGCCCCGCCAGCCCCGCCGCCGCCAGCCCCAGCGCCGCCACCGCGGACGCCGCACACCCGCCCACCGTCCACGCCTGCATCGCCCGCCGGCTGAACGACCCGGCCACGAACCCGCTGACCGCCACCACCGCCATCCCCGCCAGCACGCCGGCATGGTGCAGCCCCGTCAGCCCCGTCGACTGCCCCGGCGTCAGCCCGAACACGGCCCCCGCGAACGGCTCGATCACCAGCTCCTGCGCGCTGTAGGCCAGCATCGACACGAACACGAAGATCGCGAACCGCCGCGCCTGCGGCTCCCGCCATACATCCCGCAGCGCCGCGACGAACCCCTGCCCATGCGCCGCCGCAGCCGGCGCGACCCCGTCCCCCTCCATCCCGCGCACGGCCAAGGCCGCCACCACGAACGCGAGCGCCGAAGCCCCCGCGACCACCGCGACCAGCCGCGCCGGGCTGAACGGATCGAGCGCCTTGCCCGCGACCGTCGCCGTGACAGCGATCCCCGCGATCATCATCAGCCACACGATCGTCGCCGCCGGCGCCCGCTTCGCCCCATCCACCCGATGCGCCAGCAGCGCCAGCAGGGACGTCCCCGCCGCCCCGACACCGACACCCACCACCAGGAACGCGAGCAGCGCCGCCGCCACCCCCAGCACCGGCTGCGCCCCCATCAGCGCCACCGACGCCGCCGCCCCCGTCGCCCCCAGCGCCAGCGCCGCCATCCCGCCCACGATCCACGGCGTCCGCCGCCCGCCTATGTCCGAGCCATAGCCCAGCCGCGGCCGCAGCACCTGCACCGCATAGTGCAGCCCCACCAGGATCCCCGGCACGATCGCCGCCATGTGCAACTCGACGATCATGACCCGGTTGAGGGTCGACGTCGTCAGCACCACGATCGATCCCAGCCCGGCCTGCACCAGGCCCAACCGGACGATCCCCATCCACCCCAGCGGCGTCATGCCCCGCCCCGCAGCGCGAACGCGGCCACCAGCATCCCCAGCACGTACAGCGTCGTCCCCGTCCCGTTGTACCAGGGCGCCAACCGCTTCGGGTCGCCCAGCAACCGCAGCATCAGCCCCACCTGCGCCAGCAGCAGCACCCCGATCGACGCCGCATGCCACGCGAAGCCCCAGCGCAGCAGCAGCGCCATCACCACCACCTGCGGCACCGCCATCACGACGCACGCCAGCTTCGCCGCACGCTCCGCCCCCAGGATCACCGGCAACGACCGGATGCGCATCTGCGTGTCGCCGTCGATCGACTTGAAGTCGTTCAGCGTCATGATCCCGTGCGCGCCGAGACTGTACAGCGCCGCCATGACGATCACATGCCACCCCGGCATCCCGCCCGCGACGACGGCGGCGCCCGTGAACCACGGCAACCCCTCATAGCACGCCCCGCACGCCAGGTTCCCCCACCAGCCATTCTGCTTCAGCCGCAGCGGCGGCGCGCTGTACGCCCACGCCAGCGACAGCCCCACCAGCCCGGCGACGAACGCCACCGGCCCCAGCAGCCCCGCCACCAGCAGCGACAGCCCCGTCCATCCGATCGCGATCCACAGGCCCGTCTGCCCCGGCAGCCGCCCCGACGGGATCGGCCGCCCCGGCTCGTTGATCGCATCCACGTGCCGGTCGAACCAGTCGTTCGCCGCCTGGCTCGTCGCGCACACCAGCGGTCCCGCCAGCATGATCCCCACCACCGCCAGCCACCACCGCCCCTGCATGGGCACGCCCGCCGAGACCACGCCGCAGCCGAACGCCCACATCGGCGCGAACCACGTGATCGGCTTCAACAGCTCCAGCGCCGCCAGCACACCCGTGCGGCCCGGCTTGGCCATGCGCGCCGCCCCGGCCATCAATTGCCCTCCGCCGGCTCGAGGTCGCCCAACCCGTACCGCCGCAGCTTCACGTACAGACTCTGCCGGCTCAGCCCCAGCATCTCCGCCGCCGATGCGCGGTTGTCCTTCGTCAGCTCCAGCGCCGCCTCGATCGCCAGCCGCTCGATGACCTCCGTCGCCTCCCGCACCAGGTCCTTCAACGGCACCCGGCCCACCAGCTCCGTCAGTTGTTCCACCGAACGGGACACCGCCTTCGCCGGCCGGGCCTCGACCCGCACCCGCGGTCCCACGTTGCGGATCGCGAGGCCGAACGAAGGCCCGCCGCCATTGCCGATCGCCACCGCGGAAATCTCGACCTCCGCCGTCGACCCCAGCTCGCCCCGCAGCGTCGTCGCGAAGAACCGGACGGACCCGCGCTGCCGCACGTTCGCCAGCAGCACCGTGAGGTCGACGCCCGACTCGCCCACCCAGCGGTCCAGCGGCTCGCCCCGCGCCACGTCCTCGTTGGCCAGTTCCGCCATCTCGAGGAACGCCGCGTTCGCCGTCAGCACAGCCGCCTCGTTGTCGATCACGACGAACCCGTCCGGCGCGCTCTCCACCGCCCGCAGCAGCTTCGCCTTGGCGCCGCTCAGCGACTCCGCCGCCGCCACCGCATGCGCGGACGAGATGCGGACCAGCATCATCGTGCTGCTGTCCTGCCGGAACGCGGAGGCCCGCACCAGCACCTCACGCTGCGCATGCACCAGATACGTCCGCAAATCCGCCGGCGTCTCCCCCGCGCGGATCGCCGCAAGATGGTCCTGCACCGCGATGTGCCCGGCCTCGGCGAAGCGCGGCAACAGCGGGTGCCCCACGATCTCGCGCACGTCGGCGCCGAACATCTCGCGCGCCGCCGGGTTCGCCTCGACGACCCGGCCCCGTGCGGGGTCCAGGATCACGACCGCCTCCGACGACGTCTGGAAAAGCAGCCGGTAGCGCATCTCCGCATCGCGCAGCCGCCCGTAATCCTGCTCCAGCGAGGCCTGCGCGTTCATCAGCCGCTGCTGCAGCGCCGACATCGCCCGCAGATCCCGCCCGAACGCCACCAGCCGCCCCTGCGCGCCCAACTGCACGCAGCAGTACAGCACGGGCACCGAGCGCCCGTCCGCCGCCAGATGATTGATATGCCGCCACCGCGTCTCGCTGCGCGCGCCATCTGCCAGCAGTGCCACGGTCTTCTGCCGGCTGTCCGAGGCGACGACGTCCAGCAGCGACCGGCCTACCAGGTTCCCGCCGCCATCGAGGTCGGCGAGCAGCTCGTCGTTCTGGATCGAGAGGTCGAGGATGGTGCGGTCGGCACCGATGATCAGCGTGATATCGGCCGCGGCCGCGATCAGCGATGCCGCCTCGCCCGCGTCCAGCGTGCCCAGCGCCGTCTGCGGGAACATGAAGCCCCCGGGCGGTGCGCTGTTTCTTGTCGTGCGAGAGCCCTGGCCTTTCGGCGCCTCCTCAGCCACTGGGCCCTCGCTTTCGCATCAGCTCTGCCCGGCCGTGCGGTGCAGGTTGGGTTCGCCCGTGCGATGCACGAGCGTATGGGCAAGCATCACCGCCTGGTGCCCGTCGGCCGCCGTCCCGTCCGCGCCGACCCGGGCCGCAAGCCCGGGATCGGCCAGGAACGACGGCCCGCCCACCATCACCACCAGGTTCGAATTGGACGAAACCCGGCGGAACTCGGCGATCAGCCGCTCCGCCGTGTCGATCCGCTCGTCGCAGGCGAAGGACAGCCCGATGAGGTCCGCCCGCTCCCGCCGCACCAGCTCGATCGCGGCCGATTCGGTCGCGACCACGGCCGACCGCGCTTCCCAGCCCGCGCGGCAGAAGAAATCGGTGACCATCGACAGGCCGAACGTGTGCTGCTCGCCGGGAATCGGCAGCAGCAGCGCCCGCGGCGCGCCGACGCCGGGCACCTTGGCGCCCACGAACTCGGGCGCCAGCGCCCGCTGCGCGTTCTGCAGCCGCAGTACGCCCACCGTCGTCTCGGCGAAGCTGCACTCGTCCTCCATCCACATGTCGCCCAGCCGGCGCGCGGCCGGCGTCAGCAGATCGAGGTAGATGGCGTCCGGCAGCGCGCCACCCGCATGCAGCCCGGCCACGAAGACCGCGACTCCCCGAGCGTCCGATTCCAGACAGAGGCCAACCAGCCGCGACACCAGGGCATCGTCGAGCGCGGGCTGCACAGCCGCCTCGGCCGCGGCCTCGCGCGCCTTGATCCACGGCATCGCCACCAGCAGCGGGATGACGTCGCGCTCGACCGTGCGGGCCAATATATCCCGCCCCTCGCGCCCGAGTCCCCGCTTTCCGCCACGCGTAGCGGGCCGGGGCCGGGTATCGGCCTCGCTTCCGCTCTCATGTCCGGAAAGGTGCTGTGACATGGTCCCCATACGTCGTTCCCCCAACCATCTTCGGTCTTGTGCCAAAGTGTCAATCGCGATTTACGTAAGGCGCGCTTGACACACGCTTTCCGCAAGCCTTAGCCTTTCACTCAGCGGTCCAGGACGCCATGGACCGCTCGTAGGAACCAACAAGACGGCGTCGGTGGAAACTCTAGACGCGCCGCGGCGGGGCACAACCGGAAACGATTGTGCGGCGCCGAACACAGGATGGGAGCTGTCAAGCCATGTTGACGTCACTGCTGGGCCGCCTCGTCTCCACAATCGACTGCTGCCCCTGGGGCGGCGTCACCGGCCGCCGCATCGTCACAGCCCAACCCGCGCCTCTCTACACCGCCGACGAACGGGTCCGCCGCGACGCGTCCCCCTGGACCTTCGTGCAGGGCGTCCTTGCTCCGCTCCAGTTCGCGGTCTTCCTGCTCAGCCTCGGCTTCGTCCTCCGCTACCTCGGCACCGGCCTCGGCGAGCACGAGGCGACGCTCAGCGTCGTCGCCAAGACCCTCATCCTCTATCTCATCATGGTCACCGGCTCGATCTGGGAAAAAGAGGTGTTCGGCCGCTGGCTCTTCGCCCCGGCCTTCTGGTGGGAGGACGCCTTCAGCATGATCGTGCTGGCGCTCCACACGCTCTACATCGCCGCCCTGCTGACCGGCGCGCTATCCACCCACGCGCTCATGCTGCTGGCCCTGGCCGCCTACGCCACATACCTGGTGAACGCCGGGCAGTTCATCCTGAAGTTGCGGGCCGCCCGCAAGCAGGAGTGCCGTTGGGCGGCCGCGCATGGCGGGTTCGGCGGCGTCCAGGCATGAACGGACCGGCTGCCCTCGGCTGCGCCGACGCCCCCATTCTCCGGGAGCGTGGCCAGCGCGAGGTCTTCTGCGGTCTGACCGGCATCATCTGGCTCCACCGCAAGATACAGGACGCCTTCTTCCTCGTCGTCGGGTCCCGCACCTGCGCCCATCTCATCCAGTCCGCCGCCGGCGTCATGATCTTCGCCGAACCCCGCTTCGCCACCGCCATCATCGACGAGCGTGACCTGGCCGGACTCGCCGACGCAAACGACGAGCTCGACCGCGTCGTCGATCGCCTGCTCTCCCGCCGCCCCGACATCCGCATGCTGTTCCTCGTCGGCTCCTGCCCCAGCGAGGTCATCAAGCTGGACCTCTCCCGCGCCGCCGAGCGCCTGTCGGCCACCCACATGCCCCAGGTCCGCGTGCTGAACTACAGCGGCAGCGGCATCGAGACGACATTCACCCAGGGCGAGGACGCCTGCCTCGCCTCCCTCGTCCCCATCATGCCCCGCGACCAGTCTGGCACGCCCGCCCTCCTCGTCGTCGGCGCCCTCGCCGAAGTCGTGGAAGACCAGATGCGCCGCACCTTCGAGGCCCTCGGCATCGGCCCCGTCCACTTCCACCCGCCCCGGCGCTCCACCGACCTCGCGCCCGTCGGACCCGGGACCCGCATGCTCCTCGCCCAGCCCTTCCTGGCCGAAACCGCCCGCATGCTCGAAAGCCGCGGCGCAACCCTGCTCCCCGCCCCCTTCCCGCTCGGCGCCCTCGGCACCACCGCGTGGCTGCAGGCCGCCGCCGATGTCTGGCAGGTGCCCGCCGCGCAGTTCGACTCCGTCACCGCCCCGGCCCGCGCCCGCGCCGAGGCCGCAATCGCCCGCCAGCGCCCGCGCCTCGAGGGCCGCAGCATCTTCCTGTTCCCCGACAGCCAGCTCGAACTGCCCCTCGCCCGCTTCCTGTCGCAGGAACTCGGCATGACCCTCATCGAGGTCGGAACCCCCTACCTCCACAAGCAGCATCTGGCCGCCGAACTCGCACTGCTCCCCGCCGGCACGATGATCAGCGAGGGCCAGGACGTCGAACGCCAGCTCGACCGCTGCCGCGCGGCCCGCCCCGACATCACCGTTTGCGGCCTGGGCCTCGCCAACCCGCTGGAGGCCGAGGGCCTCTCCACCAAATGGAGCATCGAGCTGCTCTTCACCCCCATCCAGGGCTACGACCAGGCCGGCGACC
>CAXTPG010000074.1:0-22193 GCA_964246015.1 uncultured Acetobacteraceae bacterium | reverse complement strand
TAGCTCGGGTCCATGCCCATGATCGGCCCGCGCATCGTCAGGTACACGAACGGCACCTGGTGCAGCACCATCACGAACACGATCCCCGTCACCCCGTAGATGTCGACCTCGAACCCCTCGATCCCCAGCACGTCCCGCAGCACGTTGTTGATCAGCCCCCCCGGCGACCCGATCACGATCCACGCCATCGCCAGGATGAACGACGGAAAGTAGAAACTCAGCGCCAGCAGCCCCGTCATGGCGCTCGGCCAGCGGAAATCGGTGCGATGGATCACCAGCGCCATCGCCGTCCCGATCACCATCGCGAACAGGGTCGTGAGCCCCGCCACCACCAGCGTCGTCAGCAGCGTGTCGATCACCCCGGGCGACACCAGCCCCGCCCAGTTGGCCAGCGTCCACGTCCCGTCCGGCATCCCCGGTGCCGAATCCCGGAAACTGCCCAGGACCAGCGCCGACACCGGGATCAACGCCAGCAGCGCCACCACCGCGAACACGCCGACATAGACGGCCGACAGCACGGCCCCGGCCCCGCGCCGCCGCGCCGCACCGGACCCCAGCCGGGCCGGGGCCGGCAGTGCCAGCGCGTTCTGGTCCAGCGGCATCGCCCCCCCCTCAGCGGATGCCGAACGCGGCGCGCCACGTCTCGATCGTCCTCGCCTGCTCGGCGCCCGACACGATCGAGAGCGAGTCGATCGCGTTCGAAAGGCTCGCCGTGGCCGGCAGGAACTTCAGCGGCGCGACCCCCGGCCGGGTCACCGGCAGCCCGCCCTGCTCCTGCAACACCGCCTGGCCCGGCGCGCTCAGCAGCCAGTTCGCGAACACCCGCCCCACGTTCGGATGCGGCGCCCGCGCGTTGACCATGACATAGCCGTCGTTCGTGGCCGTCCCGGATTTCGGGTAGATGAACCCGATCGGCGCCCCATCCTCCAGCGCCGGCTCCACCGGAAGATCCGCCAGGGTGCCCACCAGCACGTCGCCGCGCAGCACCGCCTGGAACACCCCGGCCGATCCCTCGAAGAACCGCACGTCGTTCGCCTTCAACCGCTGCGCCGCGTCCGGCGTGCCGTTCTTCGCCCACAGCGCGACGACCCCCTGCACCGCGATGGAGCGCCACGGCGGATCCATCCCCACCTTGCCCTTCCACTTCGGATCCCACAGGTCCGCCCACTCCGTCGGCGCGTCGGCCGGCTTCACCCGCTGCTTGTTCCAGATGATGATGTTGCGCGACGTATGGACCGCGAAGGCCCTGTTGCCGTGATTCGCCGCGGGCTTGAACGCCGCCAGCTCCGGCGGGGTCCACACGGCGGCCCAGCCGCCCTTGTCCACCCCGTTGAAGAACGAGTCGTCGGGGAAGGTCAGCATCACGTCCGCCAGGTTCCGCCCCGCATTGAACTCGGTCGAGAACCGCTCGATCAGCGGCGCGCTGCCCAGCCGGATCTGCTCCGTCTGGATGCCGGGGTTGGCCTTGCGGAACGCGGCCAGCAGCGCCTCCACCCCCTGCGGACGAAGGTTGTGGTAGAAACTGAGCCGGCCCTCCTTCCGCGCGGCCTCCTGCACCGCCGCCCAATCCTCGGCCGCAAACGACGTGGACGGCGCAGCCGCGGCACCCATCATCAGGGCCAGCGCGGCCCGGCGTGTCAGCTCGGTTCGGTTCATTCGACGTCCTCCCGTGATCGGCGCAGCTTCTGCCGCGTCCCTTTTCGTTGGTCGCTACGATGTGCGCAGACGCTCCTCCATCCGGGTCTGCGGACCCGCCTGCGTGGTTTCGGCGATCGCCGCCAGACGAAGCTGATAGCCGCGGCGGACATGCGCGCGCGCCAGCGCCTCCGCCCCGGCCGGGTCGCGCCGGCGGATGGCGGCGACGATCGCCTCGTGCTCCGACCACGCCTCCTCGATCCGCCCGGGCGCCGCGAACGTCGTGCGGCCCAGCAGCGCCACCGCGTCGTGCAGATCCCGCAGGCTCTTCAGCAGGAACCGGTTGCGCGCGGCCCGGTAGATGTGCTCGTGGAACAGCGTGTTCTCCCGCGCATGCACCCTCGGGTCGTTCGGCAAACGGCGATGCGAATCGAGCATCGCTTCCAGGATGTGCAGCTCGGTCACGTCCCCGTTGCGCGCCGCAAGCGCCGCCGCCGTGCCCTCCAGGCTCTCGCGCACGTCATACAGCTCGGCCACCGCGCGCAGGTCGTGCTGCGCGACCGAAAGCCCGCCCCCCGGCGCATGCACCAGCATCCCGTCCGACTGCAGCCGCCGCAGCGCCTCCCGCACCGGGGTCCGGCTCATCTTCAACCAGGCGCACAGATCCAGCTCCGGCACGCGCTGGCCCGGCGCGATCCGGCCCTCCTGGATCGCCTCCCGGATCGCCCGATACGCCTGCCCCGCCAAGCCGCCCACCGCGCGCAGCCCGGTCGGGAGCACGCCCGGAAAGCCGTCGGACTGGGGACCGATGCCGTCGATGAGTGCCTCCCCGACCATGCTTGGCACATCGTATAACGTTGTATACAATGATATGCAATAGCGGACACGGAGGACTCGAATGCCCCAGCAACGGCTGCGCGCCACCTTCATGCGGGGCGGCACATCGAAGGCGCTCGTGCTCCACCGCGCCGACCTCCCGCCCGACCAGGCCGACTGGGCACCCATCTTCCTGGCCGCCATGGGCTCCCCGGACCCGAACGGCCGCCAGCTCGACGGCATGGGCGGCGGCGTCTCCTCGCTGTCCAAGGTCTGCGTCGTCGGCCCACCCAGCCGCCCCGACGCCGACATCGACTACACCTTCGCCCAGATCTCGGTCGACGCGGCCGCCGTCGACTACTCCGCCAACTGCGGCAACATGTCCTCCGCCATGGGTCCCTGGGCGCTCGACGAGCGCCTCGTCCCCATCCCCAACGGCGCCGAAGCCCTGGTCCGCATCCACAACACCAACACCAACAAGGTCATCCACGCCCGCTTCCCCGTCGAGGACGGGATGGCCGCCGTCGACGGCGACCTGGTGCTCGACGGCGTCGCCGGCACCGGCGCGCCCATCCGGCTCGAGTTCCAGGACCCCGGCGGCGCCCGCACCGGACGCCTGCTGCCCACCGGCAACGCCATCGACACGCTCGACATCCCCGGCTTCGGCCCCGGCTTCGCCCGCGTCGAGGTCAGCATGATCGACGCCGCCAACCCCTGCGTCTTCGTGGCGGCATCCGCGCTCGGCGCATCCGGCATCGAACTGCCGGACCAGATCGACCGCGACCCCACCCTCCTGGCCCGCCTCGAAGCCATCCGCTGCGCCGCCTCCGTCGCCATGGGCCTGGCCCCGTCGATCGAGGCCGCCGCCGGCATCCTGGGCGCCCCGAAGGTCGCCATGGTCGCGGCCCCTTCCGCCTCCCCCACCCTGTCGGAACGGCGCCTCGCCGAGGCCGACATGGACGTCACCGTCCGCATGATCTCGATCGGCCAGCCGCACCGCGCCGTGCCGCTGACCGGGGCGATGTGCCTCGCCGTCGCCTGCCGCGTCCCGGGCAGCGTGGCATGGCGCCTGCTGCCCCCGCGCGACCATGATGGGCCCCTGCGCATCGCCCACCCCTCCGGCGTCGTGATGGTCGATGCCGGCGTCGAGGACCGCCCGGACGGCATCCACGTGCGCCACGCCACCGTCTACCGCACCGCCCGCCGCCTGTTCCAGGGCGAGGTCCTCTATCGCGCCCCCGCCCGGCTCGCGGCCGAGTGACCCGCGACGCCCCGGCGGAATCGCTCACCCGCGCCTTCGCCGACCTGCTCGGCGCCTGGAACCCCGACGACCCCGCCCTGCTCGACCAATGCCGCCTCCTGCTGCTCGACGGTCTGGCCGTCGCCGTCCCGGGCGCAGCCGAACCCGGCCCGCGCCTGATGGCCAGCCTCGTTCGCCAGGACGCCGACAACCCCGCCCGCCTCATCGGCCACGACGCCCGCGCCTCCGTCCCCGACGCCGCCCGGGTCAACGGCATGGCCATGCACGTGCTGGATTTCGAGCCGATGTGGAACCCGCCAAATCACGCCCTCTCCCCCCTGCTGCCTGCCGTGCTCGCCCTGGCCGAGCTGCGGGAACACCAGGGCGCCGGGCCGCAGGGCCTGCCCGTGCTCCAGGCCATCGCCCGCGGTGTGGAGGCGCAGGGCCGCCTCCGCCTGGCGTCCGCGCAGATCGAGCCGGCGAAGCTGACACTGCACCCGCCCGGCGTCGTCGGCCCCCTGGCCGCCGCCCTCGCCTGCGGCGCCATGCTCGGCCTGCGGGGCGAGCGCCTGGCCGCCGCCGTCGCCATCGCCGCATCCCGCTCGGCCGGGCTGCTGGCGAACGTCGGCTCCATGACCAAGGCGCTGCACTGCGGCGACGGCGCGGCGCACGGGGTCGAGGCGGCGCTGCTCGCACAGGCCGGGTTCACCGCCAATGACGACGCGCTCGGCAGCCCCCGCGGCTGGGGCCCGTCCCTGTTCGGCGCCGCCTTCGACCCGGCGCCCCTGCACGCCCCGCTCGACGCACCCCGCGCGCTCGATCCCGGCCCCGCCTGGAAGCTCTTCCCCTCCCAGTTCGCCACCCACTTCGCCATCACCGCCGCGCTGGCGGCGCGTGAGGCCGCCGGCCCGCACGACCTGGTCCGCCGCATCCGCCGCATCGAGCTGCGCACCCCGCCCATGCCCTACATCGACCGCCCCACCCCCACGAGCGGCCTCGACGGCAAGTTCTCCTGGCAGTACGCCGCCGTCGCCGCGCTGCTCGACGGCGCCGTCGACCCCGAAAGCTTCACCGACGCGCGCCGCTTCGCCCCGGACGCCGTCACCCTGCTGGACCGCACCGTGCTGGTCGGCGACCCCGCCATCTCCGGCCGCTTCGACCGCATGCACGTCGACATCACGATCGACCTTGTGGACGCCCCCCGCGTCACCCGGCGCTGCGACGCCCCCCTGGGCAGTTGGACCCGCCCGGTCCCGCCCTCGCGCATCCACGCGAAAGCGGCCGGGCTGCTGGGCGCCGACCGCACGGCCCGGATCACGACCATGCTCGCCTCCCCCACAGGCTTCGAGGTGCGCGCCCTGATGGCGGTGCTGTGACCTCCTACGCCAGCAATCGCAGCTCCACCTCGCCCTCCATGGCCTCGGCCGGGCCGAGCGTCACGGTGCCGGTACCCGCCGCGCCACGGTGATGCAGGTTGAAGCCGTCGGGGACATGGCTGGCCGGTTCCAGGCAAAGATACGCCCCGCTCGCCGGACGATGGATGACCAGGTGGTCCATCCCCCCGCGCTGCACCCGAAGCTGCACCGTGCCCCCACCCGGCAGGCCGGCCCGCGCAATGCCATCCCAGCCCGAGCGGAACAGCGTCAATTCCCCACGCCCCGGAAACCCGGCGGAGGCCCCCACCATCGCCGGCCACCCGGCCAGCCCGTCGGCATCGACCGGCCAGTCGACGCCCGTCCGGGCCACGACCGCCATCCCGGACTCCGTCGGGAAATAGGGATGCAGCCCGATCCCGGCCGGCATCGGACGCGCATCCGCGTTGCGAAGCCCGATCGCGACCACCGCACGGTCCGGCGTCGGCAGGCTGACCCTCAGCCAGGCCGCGATGCGCCACGGCCACTCGTCATCGGCCGCCCGGTCCAGCACCATGGTCGCAGCAGCGGTGGACAAGTCCCTGAGCAGCCATGCTTGGCGGTGCGCCGGCCCATGCAGCGTATGCGGCGCAGCCTCCGGATGCGGGGTCAGCCTGGCGCCGAACCCGTCCAGCACCCCCCCGCGGATGCGCCCCGAATACGGGATCAACGGATACAGACCGCCCTTCGGCCACCGCAGCAGGTCCACCGCATCCTCGGGAAACGGTGCCAGCACCGCCTGCGCACCGGCCCCGGCATCGAGCCGCAAACCCGTGATCCGGCCGCCCAGCGCCGGCGCGATCCGCAGCCGGGCCGCGCCGCAGCGAAGCTCGTGGACGGCTGTCGCCGGTGCCGATGACCCTCTATTCTCCTGTTCCATGATCCCCACCCTCAAAACCCGCCTCGCCGCCCACGAAATCGCTCTCGGCAGCAACATCCGCCACTCCCGAACCCCAGAGATCGGCCCCATCCTCGCCGCCTGCGGCTTCCACTGGATCATGCTCGATTCCGAACACAGCCCCGCCTCCCCCCACATCGCCTACGACATTGCCCTCGCCGCCATCCGCGCCGGCATCACCCCCATCGCCCGCCCCGCCTCCCACGACCCGGCCGCCATCGCCGCCCTGCTCACCAACGGCGCCCTCGGCATCCTCGCCCCCCATGTCGATACCGCCGCCCAGGCCGCCTCCATCGCCCGGGCCTGCCGCTTCGCCCCCCGGGGCAGCCTCTCCGTCCCCGGCACCATGCCCCATTTCGGCTACGACCTCTCCCTCCCCGAAGCCTGCGCCCGCTTCAACGACGAAGTCCTCGTCATCGCCATGATCGAAAGCCGCGCAGCACTCGCCAACGTGGACGCCATCGCCGCCACCCCCGGCATCGACGGACTCTTCATCGGCGCCAGCGACCTCCTCTGGGAAGCCGGCCACCCCGGCGACTACACCGGCCCCGTCCTCGCCGAAGCCGTCGCCCGCACCGCCGCCGCCGCCCGCGCCGCCGGCAAGTTCGCCGGCATGGGCGGCCCCAAGACCCACTCCGTCTGGCCCGGCTTCCTCGCCGCCGGAATGCGCATGATCCTCACCGAAAACGACCTCTCCCTCCTCATGCGCGGCGCCCGCGACCGCGCCGAGTGGTTCGGCGCCCTGCACGTCGATTAGGCATATTCCGCCAACCGGATCCCGCCTGGCCCCGAAATTGCTAGCTCCTGATGCAAACGCCTGCATTACGACCAGCTCTCGAAAGGGTCCGCCCGTGCACACACCCCGCCGCACCCTCCTCACCCTCGCCACCGCCGCCGCCGCCGCAACCGCCCTCCCCCGCCCGGCCCACGCCGAAACCGCCCTCGAGCGCATCCGCCGCATCGGCACCGTCACCGTGGGAACCGAGGCCGCCTATCCCCCCTTCGAGTTTGTCCAGGACGGCAAGATCGTCGGCTACGGCAAGGACCTGCTCACCGAGGTCGTCGCCGCCCTCGGCGTAAAGCTCGTCCAGCTCGACCTCCCCTGGCAGGGCGTCCTCCCCGGCCTCCTCGCCGGCAAGTTCGACTTCGTCGCCACCACCGTGGGGATCAACGAGGAACGCGCCAAGCGCTACGCCTACACCCTCCCCATCGCCAACGGCCTCCCCTACCTGCTGAAGCGCGCCAAGGACCCGATGTCCAAGCCCGCCGACCTCAACGGCAAGGTCGTCGCCACCCAGCTCGCCTCCTCCAGCGAGCCCGTCGCCAAGGCGCTGGACGCCCGCCTCAAGGCCGCCGGCGGACCCGGCTTCAAGACCCTCCGCCTCTTCCCCGCCTTCCCCGACTGCTTCGTCGCGCTGGCAAGCGGCGAGGTCGACGCCGTCCTCCAATCCCTGCCGCCCCTCTCCGTCCTGGTGAAGCAGCGCCCCGAGACCTTCGCCCTCATGTCCCCCGCCGTCGAAGGCGGCCCCCCCACCTACCTCGCCTGGGTCACCCGCCCCGACGAAACCGACCTCCGCGACTTCATCAGCACCGTCTTCCGCCGCCTCCGCGACGACGGCAGCATGGCCAGGCTGCAGGACAAGTGGTTCGGCCTCCGGATGGAGATCCCCGACTCCGGCTACCTCCCGGCGGGCGCCGTGTAGGGCCGTCGACCGGCCACCCCCATGACCTTCCACACCGAAGCCTTCCTCGCCGCCCTCCCGATCCTCGCCCGCGCCGTCCTGCTCAACCTGCAGCTCGCCGCCGCCATCATCTGCCTCTCGATCGCCCTCGCCACCGCCCTCACCCTCGTCCGCGCGCTGAAGCTCCCCCCCGTCAACATCGCCATCGAGGGCCTCACCAGCTTCATCCGCGGCACCCCGCTGCTGATCCAGATCTTCCTCTGCTACTACGGCCTCCCCGCCGCCGGCCTGAACCTCAGCCCCATCGCCGCCGGCATCCTCGCCGTCGGCCTCAACAGCGCCATCTTCCTCGGCGAGACCATGCGCGCCGCCCTCGGCACCATCGACCCCGGCCAGCCCGAGGCCGCGACCGCCCTCGGCCTGCCCCCCCGCATCATCTGGCTCCGCGTCGTCCTGCCCCAGCTCTTCCGCCGCATCCTCCCCGTCCTGGTCAGCGAGCTGACCATCGTCGTGAAGGGCACCGCCCTCCTCTCCGTCATCACCGTCGTCGACGTCCTCCGCACCGCCCAGCAGATGGCCAGCGCAAGCTATCGCCCGTTCGAGAACCTGCTCGCCGCCGCCCTGGTGTTCCTGGTCGTGAACGCCACCATCGGCGCCGCCGGCCGGGTCACCGAAGGCCGCCTCGCCGCAGGCCGCGCCTGATGCGCTTCGACCCCACCATCCTCACCCGCCACGCCCCCATGTTCCTGGAAGGCGCCTGGCTCACCATCCAGATAACCGTCTGCGCCTTCCTGCTGGGCTTTGCCCTCGCCGTCCTCGTCGCCCTCCTGGGCCTGCTCCGCCACCCGGTCCCGCGCATCCTCGTCGCCACCTACGTCGGCGCCCTCCGCAGCGTGCCCTTCATCATCACCCTCTTCGTCATCTACTACGGCCTCCCCTTCGCCGGCATCCGCCTCCCCGCCTTCGCCGTCGGCACCGCTTCCCTCGGAATCTTCGCCAGCGCCTACTACGCCGAGGTCATCCGCGCCGCCATCCTCGCCATCCCCCGCGGCCAGTTCGACTCCGCCCGCGCCCTCGGCATGACCTACCCGCAGCTCATGCGCCTCGTCATCGGCCCGCAGGTCATGCGCGCCCTCATTCCCCCCTCCACCAACACCACACTCTCGATGATGAAGGAATCCGCCGTCCTCAGCTCCATCACCGTCCCCGAACTCACCTTCCAGGGCCTCGTCGTCCAGGGCGAGACCTTCGCCCCGGTCGAGGTCTTCCTCGCCGTCACCCTCCTCTACTGGTCCATCGCCATCGTCATCGCAGGCGTGGCCCGCCGGGCCGAGCACCGGGTCGGCCACGCCCAGACCCAGGCCGTCCTCCACAGCGCCATCGCCGCCAGGTACCTCTCGCTCGACTGGCGCGCCGCCCGCCTGCCCGCCCGCCGCACTCCTTCCCCTCGCCACGGCGAAGCCCTGCCCATCCAAGCCAACACCGGAGCCACCTGATGCCTGCCGAAAAGTTCCACCTCGCCTGGTTCCTCCAGGGCTCCAGCATCCAGGCCTGGAACCAGCAATGGACCGGCAACATCAGCGACGAATGGATGTCCGCCGACATGTTCCTCGACCTCGCCCGCTCCACCGAGCGCGCCGGCTTCGACTACGTCCTGCTCGAGGACAGCATCTACATCGGCCAGAACTGGAAGAACTCGCGCGAGATCTTCCTCAGGAACGGCATGTCCGTCCCCCGCCAGGAACCCTCCGTCATCGCCTCCCTCATGCTCGCCGCAACCTCCCGCATCGGCATCTGCCCCACCCTCTCCACCTTCGCCTACCACCCCTACCTCACCGCCCGCATCGTCGGCACGCTCGACCAGATCTCCAACGGCCGCGCCGGATGGAACATGGTCACCGGCAGCTCCGACTTCTCCGGACAGAACTTCGGCCTCGACCGCCTGCCCGAACACGACACCCGCTACGAGATGGCCGCCGAATACATCGACATCGTCACCCGGCTCTGGGATTCCTGGGAACCCGGCGCCATCGTCGCCGACCGCACCACGGGCCTCCTCGTCGATCACACGAAGGTCCACACCATCGACTTCAAGGGCCAGCACTACGCCAGCCGAGGCCCCCTCAACTCCGGCCCCTGCCCCCAGGGCCGCCCCGTCATCGCCCAGGCCGGCGGCTCCGCGAAGGGCCGCACCACCGCCGCCCGCTACGCCGACACCATCGTCGCCCACCCCAAGGGCATCGACGCCATGAAGGACTACCGCACCGACGTCCGAACCCAGATGACGGCGATGGGCCGCGACCCCGACACCTGCAAGATCCTCTTCATGGCCTACCCCATCCTCGCGAGCACCGACGCGGAAGCGAAGGAGCGCGCCGCACAGCGCAAGGTCGCCGCCGCCGCCAACCTCGACATGCGCCTGGCCCAGCTCGGCTGGACCACCAACATCGACTTCTCCGGCTTCGACCTCGACGCACCGGTCGGCGAACTCTCGACCAACGGCCATCAATCGAGCCTCGCCGGCTTCCTCCGCAAGGCCGGCAAGAACACCCTGCGCGAGGCCATCATCGACTACAGCAGCATGGGCGCCTGCATCGACCTGGTCGGCACCCCCGAAACCATCGCCGGCCAGATGGACGAGGCCATGCAGGAAGTGGGCGGCGACGGCTTCCTCATCGCGCTGCCCAACGTCAGCCGCCGCGCCGTCGTGGAAGTCACCGACGGCCTGGTTCCCGCCCTGCAACAGCGCGGCCTCGTCCGCAAAGCCTACGAACACGCCCACTTCCGCGACAACCTGCTAGCCTTCTAACCCCGACCGCAGGGTGGGTAAGCCCTTGCGCAACCCACCACTCCACGCACAAACCCAGCCCAAGCGGCACAAGGCGTGCATCCCCGATCAACCCCTGCCTATACTCCCCCGCGACCGAAGGAACGTGCCCCCGATGACGCAACCCCGCCCACGCCGCGCGCGCACCCTCCTCCTCCTCGCCTTCCTGGCGCTCGCCACCCCCGCCCGCGCCGAGGACCTCCGCATCGCGATGAAGGGCGCCGTCGACGGCGCCGACCCCCACCAATCCTACTCCCCCAACCGCAACGTCCAGCTCCACGTCTACGAAACCCTCCTCACCCAGGACGAGCACCTCCGCCCCCACCCCCTCCTCGCCGAATCCTGGCGCGCCATCGACCCCAAGACCTGGGAGTTCACCCTCCGCCCCGGCGTCCGCTTCCATGACGGAACCCCCCTCACCCCCGCCGACGTCGCCTTCTCCCTCATGCGCGCCAAGGCCGCGACCGGCATCCGCACCTACGCCGCCAACGTCCGCAACGTCGTCGCCGTGGAACCCACCGGCGAACGCACCCTCGTCGTCCGCACCAGCGAACCCACGCCGCTGCAGCCCAACTACCTCGTCTCCGTCGCCATCGTCTCCGCAAAGGCCGCCGCCGACGCCACCAACGCCGACTGGAACGGCGGACGCGCCGCCATCGGCACCGGCCCCTACAAATGGATCAAGTGGACCCCAGCGCAGGACGTGATCCTGGAACGCAACGACGCCTACTGGGGCCAGAAGGAACCCTGGGACCGCGTGCTCTTCCGCTTCATCCAGAACGACAGCGCCCGCGTCGCCGCCCTCCTCGCCGGCGACGTCGACGTTGCCGACACCCTCCCCGCCGAGCTCTACGACCGCGTCCGCGGCGCCGAGAAGGTCCGCCTCGTCGCCGTCGACAGCGTCTTCACCAACTACCTCTACCTCGACAGCCTCAGCGCCACGATCGCCAACGCCACCGGCCCCGACGGCAAGCCCCTCCCCACCAACCCCCTCAAGGACCTTCGCGTCCGCCAGGCCATGGACCACGCCCTGAACCGCGTGGCGCTGGCCGACCGCGCCATGCAGGGCGGCGGCACCGCGGCCGGGCAGATCGCCGCCGCCGGGCTGATCGGCCACGTCCCCGGCCTCCGCCTCCCCGCCTACGACCCGGCCCTCTCCCGCCGCCTCCTCACCGAAGCCGGCTACCCCCAAGGCTTCAACCTCACCCTCTCGTGCACCAGCGACCGCTTCGCCGGCGACAGCCGAACCTGCCAGACCGTCGGCCAGATGTTCACCACCGTCGGCATCAAGACCACCATCGACGCCCTCCCCTCCACCATCTACTTCCGCAAATGGGCGACCATCCTCCCCTCCGGATCCTCGGAGTTCAGCGCCACCATCTCCATGTTCGGCTCCACCAGCGGCATGGCCAACGAAGGCATGAACAACATCATCCGCACCCCCGTCCCCCAGGGCGGAATCGGCGCCAGCAACCGCAACTTCACCAGCGACCCCCAGCTCGACGCCCTGCTCGCCCGCGCCGACGCGACCTTCGACGAAACCGAGCGCGAACGCATCACCGAACAGGCCGTCCGCCACGCCATGGACCAGCGCGTCGTCCTTCCCCTGTTCCACGTCAAGGCAAGCTGGGGCATCCGCCGCGACCTCTCCGTCTCACCCCGCGCCGACCAGTACACGATGGCCACCTCCGTCCGGAAAGGCGGCACCTAGCTTGACCCCCATGCCCAACCGCCAGATCAAGCTCACCGCCTTCATCAACCCGCCCGGCCACTGGCGCATGCCCGGCGCGCTCCCCACCGACATGGAGTTCTCCGAGGTCGTCCGCTACGCCCAGGCCGCCGAGCGCGGCCTCTTCGACATGCTCTTCTTCCAGGACAGCGCCGCCGTCGCCCCCGCCTACTACCTCTCCGGCGGCAACGCCGAGGCCCTGGCCGAGGCCGCACGCTGCGTCCGCCTCGAACCCCTCACCATGCTCGCCGCCCTCGCCACCGTCACCACCAACCTCGGCCTCGTCGCCACCGCCACCACCACCTACAACGACCCCTTCAGCATCGCCCGCAAGTTCGCCACCATCGACCACATCAGCAAGGGCCGCGCCGGCTGGAACCTCGTCACCTCGCAGAACGTCGACGAGGCCCAGAACTTCAGCCAGGACGCCCACATGGACCACGCGCTCCGCTACGACCGCGCGCAGGAGTTCTACGACGTCGTCACCGGCCTCTGGGATAGTTGGGAAGACGACGCCGTCATCCGCGACCGCACGACCGGCCGCTACATCGACCCCACCAAGCTTCACCTCCTCGCCCACAAGGGCGAGCACTTCCAGGTCCGCGGCCCCCTCAACGTCGCCCGCCCGCCCCAGGGCCACCCCATCGTCGCGCAAGCCGGCTCCTCCGAACCCGGCCGCGCCCTGGCCGCCCGCACCGCCGACGTCGTCTTCACCGCCCAGGTCGACCTCGCGGAAGCCCAGGCCTTCTACGACGACCTCAAGACCCGCGCCGCCCGCCACGGCCGCAACCCCGACCACCTGAAGGTCATGCCCGGCATCCGCTTCGTCCTCGGCCGCACCGAAGCCGAGGCGCGTGACCGCTACGAGGCCATGCTCGCCGAAGCCTCCGACGACTACGCCCTCGCCGCCATCCAGCGCCTGGCCGGCGACCTCGACCTCCGCCGCTTCCCGATGGACGGCCCCCTGCCCGACCTGCCCCCCAGCAACGCCGCCAAGGCCCGCCAGGCCATGATGATCGACCTGGCACGGCGCGAGAACCTCAGCATCCGCGCCCTTGCCCGACGATTCACCTTCAGCCTCGGCCACATGGTGTTCGTCGGCACCGCCGAACGCCTCGCCGACCAGATGCAGACCTGGTTCGAGGCCCGCGCCGCCGACGGCTTCACCATGCTGTCCCCCCACTACCCCGGCCCCCTGGAAGACTTCGTCCAGGACGTCGTCCCCATCCTCCAATCCCGATCCCTCTACAGAACCGCCTACGAAGGCCCCACCCTCCGCGAAAACCTCGGCATCCCCTACCGGGAACACCCCAAGAAAACCCTCTCCCGTCGGGAGAGGGTTGGGTGAGGGCCTGCCACCCTGAGAAACACGGCGCCAAATACGTCATCGACGACGCAAAGCACGTCATCCCCGGACGTGATCCGGGGACCCCGTCCCAATAACCCCCGCAAGCCCCACCACCCCGGACCAGAAATGCCCACCCGAGACCAACTCTTCGCCGCCACCCTGGACCGCGTCTTCGCCGCCCACCCCCACTACCGCGCCCTCTTCGCCAAGACCGGCCTGACCCGCGACCACATGAAATCCCTGAACGACCTCCCCCGCCTCCCCGTCACCCGAAAATCCGACTTCACCGCCAACCCCCACGCCTTCCGCCTCGGCCCCGAAGCCGCCCCCCCGGACGAAGACACCACCACCTGGGACACCATGTACACGACCGGCTCGACCGGAACCCCCACCCCCTTCGTCTCCACCGCCTACGACTTCCCCAACATCCTCGCCCTCCAGCACGCCATGCTCCGCCTCCGCGGCGTGACCCGGGACGACAGCGTCCTCAACCTCTTCCCCCTCACCCGCATCCCCCACGGCGCCTTCGCCCGCGCCATGCACGCCTGCGCCGCCTACGGCATCCCCGTCACCGCCCCACTTCCCGGCCGCCCCAGCGACCGCCACCCCCAGCTCGGCCAACGCCTCGACGACATCGTCGACACCGCCGCCCGCGTCCGCCCCACCATCCTCTGGGGCGTCCCCTCCTACATCCGCCGCGTCCTCGCCCGCGCCGAGGAACGCGCGACCCCCCTCCCCACCATCCGCCTCGTCTTCGTCACCGGCGAGGCCCTTGGCGAGGAATCCCGCGCCGCCCTCCTCGCCCAGCTCCGCCGCCTCGGCGCCCCCGCCCCCGCCATCAGCATCAGCTACGGCGCCACCGAAATGCAGGGCGGCATGGTCGAATGCACCGCCGGCGCCGGCTATCACAACCCGGCCCCCGACCAGTTCCTGTTCGAAGCCGTCGACCCCGAAACCCTCGCGCCCGTCCCCGACGGCGAAGAAGGCCTGCTGCTCCTCACCCACCTCGACCGCCGCGGCACCGTCCTCCTCCGCTACGCCCTGGGCGACGTCGCCCGCCTCACCCGAACCCCCTGCCCCCACTGCGGCGCGCAAACCGAACGCCTCACCACCATCCCCCGCCGCGTCGACAACCTGGTCAAGATCCGCGGCATGCTGGTCGACCCCGCCGCCCTGGTCGACGCCATCGCCGCCCTCCCCGGCATCACCGCATTCCAGGCGATCGTCGACAAGGAAGACCCGGCCGACCCCCTCTCCATGGACCGGCTGCTCATCAAGGCGGTTTCGGAAATCGGCGCGGAAACCGCTATTCCCGACCGCGTCCGCCGCGCAATCGGGGTCACCCCGATCGTGGAACAAGCCCCTCCCGACGACCCGGTCTTCACGACCCGAGGCTGGAAAGCGGCGCCCATTCTGGATCGTCGCTCGACAAGAGATGTTGCTCCAGAGAAACCTTAAGCCTGCCGTCGAGGCCCGAGCACAACAGCGCCATCATACGCCCCGCTCGCCTGCGCATCCGCCGCCAGCGCATCCAACGTCGCCCGCCGCCCCGCAGCGCGCCTCCGCTGAAAGGCCTCGAGATCCGCGGCCCGCACCCGCCGATGCGATCCGGCCTTGAACGAAGGCAACTCGCCCCGCTCCATCAACCGCACCGCAAACTGCCGCGAGACGTTCAGGACATCAGCCACCTGCTGGCTCGTGAACTCCGACTCTCTGCCGACCACGGACACTGCCACGCCGTCGGCAATCAACCGTGCCGCTTCCTCCAGGATCAAAACCAACGGCGACGGCAGATCGACACCCCGGCCCGCTTGGTCGCTCACTCGCAGCCCGGAAACCGCAACGTCTCCGCTATCCAGCATTACCGCCACACGCGCCGCAGCTCGACGGTCCTCGACTGGCAAAGCATGATCAACCACGCCAAAACCCCTTTCCAAACATGCGGAAGGTAAGAGTCAATCGCTATAAACACAACCAACGCGGGCAACTTCCCCCTCCGCGCCGTGCTCGACGCCGACGTTCTCTACGGCTTGCCCCTGCGCGACACCTTGCTCTCCGCTGCCGCCGCCCGATGCTTCCAGCCCGCCTGGTCCGAACGCATCCTCGAGGAAACGTTCCGCAACCTTCTCGATGACCGGCGGATCGGCGTGCCCGCGATCGGAACCTTACGCGCCGCCCTCTCGCAGCATTTCGAGGACGCCATGGTGACCGGTTTCGAACGCCTCATCGACCGCATGCCAAACCACCCGAAGGACCGGCACGTCGCCGCGTGCGCGGTTCGCGCCCGAGCAGCCCTGATCGTGACCGGCAACACCAGGGACTTTGCCAATCTGCCGCACGGCCTCGTCGCCGTCACACCCGACGATTTCCTGACACTCCTCCTGACCCGCACGCCAGCCCGGCTCGCGATCGCCTTGGCTGCCCAGGCCGCACGGCTGACACGACCGCCCATGACTGTCGCCGACGTCCTCGAACGCTTGCGGACCGTAGCACCCGGCTTCGTGCGCCGTTACGAAACATCGTTCCACCAGTGCCCGTGACCCTATCCCCGCCCCATATACAACCGCGCCACCCGCTCATCCCCCAGCAACGCCGCCGCCCCGTCCTGCAGCCGGGCCCGCCCAAGCTCCAGCACCACCCCCCGGTCCGCAGCCTCCAGCGCCCGCCGCACGTTCTGCTCCACCATCAGCACCGCCACCCCCCGCCCCGCCAAATCCCGCAACGTCGCGAACACCTGTTCCACCAGCCGCGGCGCCAGCCCGATCGAAGGCTCGTCCAGCATCAGCACCGCAGGCTCCATCACCATCGTCCGTGCGATCTCCAACTGCCTCTGCTGCCCCCCCGACAGATTCGCCGCATACTGCCCGGCCAGCCCCGCCAGCGCCGGAAACGCCTCCATCTGCGCCGCCACCCGCCGCCGACGCTCCCCCGCATCCCGCAGCAGATATCCCCCCAACGCCAGATTTTCCGCCACCGTCAACCGCGGGAACACGCTCCGCCCCTGCGGAATGAACGCCAGTCCCCGCCCCAGCAGCGCCTGCGTCGACAACCCCGACACATCCGCCCCCGCCAACCGCACCACCCCGTCCCGCAGCCGCACCAGGTTCACGATCCCCTTCAGCAGCGTGCTCTTCCCCGCCCCGTTCTGCCCGATCACGACGACGACCTCGCCCGCCCGCACGGCCAGATCGACGCCATCGACGATCATCCGCCCCTCGTACCCCGCCCGCAGCCCCGCCACATCGAGCGCCGCCTTATCCAAGATACGCCTCGATCACCCGCGCATCCGCCTGCACCTCCGAAGGCGTCCCGTCCGCCAGCACCGCCCCCTGGTGCATCACGACGACCCGCCCCGCCAGACCCATCACGAACTCCATGTTGTGCTCGATCAGCAGCACCAGCCCCACCTCTGCCGCCGCCGCCCGCAACACCTCCCGCAACGTCGCCAGCATCGTCGGATTGACCCCCGAGGCCGGCTCGTCGAGCAGCAAGACCCGGGGCCGGGCCATCAACGACGACACGATCTCCAGCAGCCGTCGCTGCCCGAACGACAGCACCGAAGCCCGCTCCCCCGCAAACCGCTCCAGCCCCGCCATCGCCAGCAACGCCCGGGCCTCCGCCACCGGCCGCCCCGGCGGCCGCACCACCCCCCACAACGCCCGCCCCAACCGCTTGTCCGCCGCCGCGAACAGCAGGTTGTCGAGGCACGTCTCCTCCGGCAGCACGCGGCACTCCTGGAAGCTCCGCGCAAACCCCAGCCGGGCCAGCCGGTGCGGCGCCAACCCGTCGACGCGCCGCCCCAGGAACCGCACCTCCCCGGCATCCGCCGCCTGCCGCCCGCACACGATGTCGAACAGCGTCGTCTTCCCCGCCCCGTTGGGCCCGATCAGCCCTACGATCCCCCGCTCCCGTACCGAAAACGACGCCCCGTCCAGCGCCACCACGCCGCCGAACCGCTTCGTCAGCCCCAGAACCTCAAGCACCCCGCCCCCGCACCCGGTCCAGCAGCCCCAACACACCCCGCGGCGCAAACAACGCCAACGCCACCAGCGCCGCCCCGAACACGAACAGCCGCGCCTGCGCCGCCACCCGCAGCACCTCCGGCAGCGCGACGAACAGCAGCGCCCCCACCACCGGCCCGGCCAGGTACCCCGCACCCCCCAGGATCACGACCGCCACCAGGTTCACGCTCTCGGCCAGGTCGAAGCTCGAAGGCGCCGCCACCCGCAGGAACGACACCCGCAGCGCCCCCCCCGCCCCCGCGATCGCCGCCGACAGCCCGAACACCGCCAGCTTGTGCGCGAACACGTCGACCCCCCGCGCCGCCGCCATCGTCTCGTCCTGCCTTATCGCCGCCAGCGCCCGCCCGAACGGCGACCGAACCACCGCCCACTGAACCAGGAACGCCCCCACCGTCACCGCAAGCGCCAGCCAGTAGAACCCCACCGCCGTCCCCGCCGCGACCCGCACGCCCCCGACGGTCACAGGCCGAGGCCGGGGGATGCCCGGCAACCCCTCCGCCCCGCCCGTCAACCAGTCCAGGTTGTTGAACAGCGTATGCAGGATCAGCCCGACGGCCAAAGTGACGATGATGAAGAAATGGCTCCGCAACCGCAGGCACGGCAGCCCCACCAGCACCCCCACCATCCCCGCCAGCCCGGCCCCCGCCCCCAATGCCGGCAGGAACCCCCACCCCGCCGACTTCATCAGTATCCCCGCCGCATACCCCCCCACCCCCGCAAACCCCATATGCCCCAACGAAACCAGCCCGGCATACCCGAACACGAGGTTCAACCCGATCGCCGGCACCACGCTGCACATCGTCACCGTCAACACCTGCAGCACGTAGGGCTGCCCCGGCGCCAGCACCGGCAACAACCCCGCCAGCACGACGACCCCCACGAACAGCAGGCGCGTCACTCGCCCCGCACCCGCACGCCGAACAACCCCTGCGGCCGAACCAGCAGCACCGCGATCAGCAGCCCGAACACGATCAGGTCCCGGTAATCCGTAGGCGCGAACAGCGTCGACTCCGCCTCCACCACCCCGATCAGCAGCCCGCCCAGCACGGCGCCCCCCACGCTCCCCATCCCCCCCAGCACGATCGCCGTCAGACCCTTCAGCAGCGGCAGGTCCCCCATCCCCGGAAACACGAGAAACAACGGCCCCAGCAGCGCGCCCCCCAGCGCCGCCATCCCCCCCGCCAGACCAAAGGTCAACGCGAACACCCGCGCCGGGTCGATCCCCACGACCCGCGCCGCCTGCAGGTCCTGCGCCGCCGCCCGCATCGCCGTCCCCATCCGCGACCGCACCAGGAACAGGTGCAGCGCCACCATCCCCGCCCCCGTCACCCCCAGGATGACCAGATGCTGCACCGTGAACCCCAGCTCCCCCACCCGCAGCGTCCGCCGCAGCGAAGGCACCGCGATCGCCACCGCCTCCGGCCCGAACACCAGCAACGCCCCGTTCTGCGCCATCAGGATCAGCCCCAGCGACGCCACGATCTGCATCGGCAGGTTCTCCCGCAGCCGCCGGAACACCAGCCGCTCCAGCCCGAGCCCCAGCACCACTCCCCCGGCCACAGCCCCCAGCACCGCCACCGGATAGCTATCCACCACCAGGGAAAACACCGCGTGGCACAGATACCCCCCCGCCATGAACAACGCCCCATGCGCGAAGTTCAGCACCCGCATCACCCCGAACACGAGCACCATCCCCACCGCGAACAGCGCATAAACGGACCCCATCATCAGCCCGTTCACCCCCTGCTCGACATACGCCAAGACTACTTCCTCTCCCGTTGAGAGAGGGCCGGGGTGAGGGTGCTTGCCAGGTCCGCCAGGCCCGGCAGATCCATCACCCCGCCCCGCACCCCGCCGCCAGCTCCACCGGAAACACGATCCGCCGTGTCCCGTCCGCGCACCACTGCGTCACATAGGTCGGCGCCGAAGCCTGCCCCTTCGCATCGAACTCGATCGGCCCGATCACCCCCTCGGTCTTCGTCCCCGCCAGCGCCCGCCGGATCTTCTCCCGATCCACGACCGTCCCCGCCCGCCGCATCGCATCCGCCACCACCATCAACCCGTCATAGCTCTGCGCCGCGAACCCATGGCTCTCCTCCTTGAACCGGGCCTTGTACGCATCGTCGAACGCCCGGATCCGCGCCAACGGAGCATTCGGCGGAAACGCGTTATACTGCACCATCCCGTCCAGATACTTCGCATCCAACCGCGCCAGGAACCGGGCCGACCCCATCGCCAACGTCCCGATCAACTGCACATCCAACCCGGCATCCCTGATCTGCCGGATCGCCAAAGACCCCGGCTCCTCATCCATGAACAGCATCACGGCCTTCGCCCCGCTCCGCCGTATGTTGCTGACATGGGCCGAGAAATCGACCTCCCCCACGTTGAAGAACCCGGTGTACCCCACCGTCACCCCCGCCGGCAGCAACCCCTGCAGGCTCCGAACCCCGCCCCGCCCGGCATCGTTGTTCCACGCGATGAACGCCAGCGGCGTCAACGACTTGTCGATGACGAACCGCGCCAAGGCCTTGTTCAACTGCGAATTATCGGCATTCACCCGGAACACCCATTCGTTTCCCTGCCCCGTCAGGTTCTCCGCCGTCGGCACCGTGATCACGAACGGCACGCCGTTATCCGCCGCCACCGGCGCCTCCGCCGAAACCACCGGGCTGCACAGCTCCCCCAGCACCGCCGCCGCCTTGTCGACGCTCGCCAGCCGCTCCATGGCCGACGCCCCCTCCGCCGGGCTGCACTTCGTGTCGTACACCTTCAGCACGACCCGAACCCGCTTGCCGCCGACCAGGATCCCCCCCTCCGCATTCAGCGCATCGGCCGCCAGGTTGAACCCGTTCATCTGGAACCGCCCCGCCGCCGCCAGCGGCCCGGTCGTCGCCGTCACGATCCCGATCGTGACGCTCTCCTGCGCCGCAGCCGCACCCGCCCACACCGCCATGCCCAACGCCCAAACCAGCCTCATGCCCCGCCCTCCAGACCGTACACCCGCATCGCGTTGCCGCGCATCAGCAGCGCCTTCGCCTCCGGCCGCAGCCCCAGCGCCTCGATCTCGTCGACCGTCCGCTTGAACGCCAGCACCGGAAAATCGGTCCCGAACAGCACCTTCTCCCGCCCATAGCTGTTCGCATAATGCACGAAGCTCGGTGGCCAGTACCGGGGGCTGTGCGCATCCGTCCCGATGAAGACGTTCTCGTGCTTCCACGCCATCGCGATCATCTCGTCGTGCCACGGGATGCCCACATGGATCCCGATCAGCTTCAGCTCCGGCAGGTCGCACGCGATGTCGTCCAGCAGGATCGGCCGCCCCACGCTCCGCAGCCGGCGCGCCGGGTCATAGACCAGCGATTGCCCCACCTGCATCTGGATCGGCACCCCCAGCTCGATGCACTTCGCATAGAACGGGTACCACCGCGCATGATTGGGCGGCAGCTCGAACCAGTGCGGATAGCAGTGCGCGCCGATGAACCCGAGCTTCGTCACCGCATGCTCCAGCCGCCGCACCCCAGCCATCCCCTCGGTCGGGTCGATCCCCGCAAGCCCATGGAACCGCGCCGGATGCGCCGCCACCGCCTCCGCCACCCACTCCTCCGGCATGTGCCACGCCCCTTGCGTCCCCACCTGCCCCAGCTTGCACGCGATCAACAACGCCCGCTCGATCCCCGCCGCATCCATCTGCGCCAGCATCGCCTCCAGCGTCACCGACTGCACATCCGCCGCCGCCCGTCCGATCTTCCCGGTATGGAACCCCCGCGTCCACTCGGGCCGGGCCGCCACGATCCGGGGCGTCAAAGGATTGACGACGATATCGATGAACCCCGCCAACACCCGCACTCCCAGCCCGGAACCCGCATCGTAGGGTGGGTAAGCCCTTGCGCAACCCACCATTCCAAGCACGATCGAAGAACAGGAAAGACTCCGATGACCGAACCCGAGACCACCGCCGAACACTGGCTCCGCCTCCTGGCCCAACACGGCGTGGAAATCCTTTTCGCCAACGCCGGAACCGACTTCCCCTCCGTCGTCGAGGCCCTCGCCCGCGCCGACCAGCAGGGCCTCCCCGCCCCCCGCCCCGTCATCGCCCCGCACGAAAACGCCGCCGTCTCCATGGCCCACGGCTTCACCGCCGTCCGCCGCCGGGCGCAAGCCGTCATGGTCCACGTCAACGTCGGCACCGCCAACTGCATCGCCGGCCTCATCAACGCCGAGCGCGACTACACCCCCATGCTGCTCGCCGCCGGCCGGACCCCGATCCTCGAACAAGGCGCCCCAGGCGCCCGCTCCCTCAACATCCACTGGGCGCAGGAGATGTTCGACCAGGCCGGCATGCTCCGCGAAACCACCCGCTGGGACTACGAACTGCGCGACCCCCGCCAACTCGCCACGGTCACCGCCCGCGCCATGGCCCTCGCCCACTCCGCCCCGCAGGGACCCGTCTACCTCTCCCTCCCCCGCGAGATCCTCGCCGCCCCGCCCGCCCTCGACTCGCCCACCCCCACCATCGCCCAAGCCGCCCCCACCGCCCCCGACCCGGCCGCCATCAGAACCGCCGCCGCCCTCCTGCTGGCC